>JBEVLC010000142.1:0-26647 GCA_040509415.1 Baekduia sp.
CGACGGTCCTCGTCGCTGATGTCGACATCGTCGCTCACGAACGGACCGGGATCCCCAACGTGTCGCAGGCGGCACGGAGCGCGACGATGACGTTGCCCTCTTCGGCCTCTGTCGTCACCGCGCCGTAGGTGTCGAGGAGCATGTCGCTCTTGCTCTGCGCGAGCCCGATCTTCGGCATGTAGAAGGTTACGCGCACCTTGCGCTGGCCCGGCGCTGGTCCGGCCGCGGAGGTGATCTCGGCGATCACGCCGCGAGCCTCTCCCCGAGCTTGCCCAAGTCAGCGACGTTCTCGGGCAAGCCCATCATCTTGCGCAGCCGTCGCCCAGCCGGTGTGTCTGACAGCAGCCGCTCGCGCGCGACGTCGAGACGCTGCTGACGGACCTGCCGCTGCTCGAAGGCCGAGCGCCGCGCCTTGACGGCGACGTCGACAAAGGACGGCTGGCCGGCGTCAAGCCGGGTCTTCTCGGCCTGCCAGGTGGTGCACGCCGCGTAGTCGTCGGTGCAGAGCGCGCCAACGGTCGACGGGTCCACGCGACCGTCGATCACGTGCGCTTCGATCGCGCACAGGACGCCGCAGTCGCCCTTCAGCTCGCCCGCCGGACAGACGACTTCGGACGCGTCGAGTTGACGAAGCAGTTGTGCTGGCACGATCCGAAGCGTAGACCTTCGAGCGGGCCGTTTCGGATCGGCTCCAAGTTGCGGAGTGGCGCGAGCCGCCTCGTGGGATCTCCGACGGCGTCACGAGCTTCCGACCCCCGGACGCCCGTCTCCGCATTTCACCGCCGCGCCATCTGCGCTCGCGCCGATCCGTTTATTCGGCTGCGGTGTCCACGATCCTGCCTTCACTCATGAGTGGGAAGTCTAGAAAATGGCTTCTAGCAGGGGAAACACATGGTGCCTTCCCACTCATGAGTTTGCAATCTCGCAGAATTCACGTTTCAAGACGCACCGAGAGCGTGTCTATCAACTGTCTGCGCGCCTTGGCGAGGAGCTGGCAGACGCGGCTCTCGCTGACGCCGATCATGTCGCCGATCTCCACCAGCGTCATCTCCTCGATCAGCGCCATCTCCGCGACGCTCGCCAGGTCCAACGGCAGCGCTGCGAACGCGGCTTCGAGGATCTCGGCGCGCTGCTGAGCCTCGACGCTCTCGTAGGCCAGGTCGCCGGTCGCAAGCACCGCGGTGTCGCCCTTGGTGACCACAGCGTCCTCATCGTCGACAAGGACGGTCGCGTCGAGGCTGACCATGCCGAACACCGCGGCGCGGCGCGGGCTGTCCGGCCGGCGGCCAGCGAGGCGGCGCAGTTCGTCAATGACCGCCGAGCGCGCGGTCAGGTTTAGCCACGCCGTCAGCGGTGTCGACGGCGGGCGACGGTCCCACTTGCGGAAGATCATCTCCAGCGCGACCTGCCGAAGATCGTGGACGTCGGCCAGGTGCGCAGGGAAGTGCTGTCCTTCGCGCCACGCGTGGAGGCGGGCGGTCTGGACAGCGATCTCAATCTGTCGGGCGGTGGGCGGTGCCGTCGTCATCGACCGTCCAGCCCGGCTTGAGCTTGTAGAAGCCCCGGCCGATCTTGATGATGCCCTCGGCCTCGTCGTTGGACAGCGTCGAGAGCTGCGCGATGACCGAGCTGGCCTGCGCGCCCTTGACCGCGCGGGCGAGGACCGCGCTGGCAACGCCGCGGCGCGCCTGCTCGTGAGACAACAGCTTGTAGAGCTGCTGCTTGATCGAGCCGAGCTCAGGATCTGCGTGGCGGGTCGGCCGCGGACCGCTGCGCGCGGGGACGATGCCGCGATCGCGCGAAACGGGAATCGCCGCGTGCTCGTCTCGACCAGCCTCGGCCTCGGTGCGGGCCGGCGGAAGCGCTGGTGCGCTGCCGTTCGCCGCCGGCACCTTGCGCAGCGCGGCCTCCTGCGCGGCGATCGCCTTCTCCAGCCCCGCGGCCTCGGCGATCAGCGGCTGGATCTTCGCGAGTCGATCGCGCAGCTCGGCGAGGGCGTTCTCCATCACGCCGCGGGCGAAGGCATTGGGGATGACACGAGACATGCGAGCAACCTAGAGCGGCTCACGGACAGGCGGCGAGCGCCGATCCGGCTGAGTGGCGTAGACGACGCCGCGCGCGCTGGAGCGCGTTGTCGATCGCCTTGGCGTTGACCTGCTGGCCGAACTCCTCGCCAAACGCCGTGGCCGCCTCGTCATAGCTGACGCCGTCGATCGCGATCTGCTCGACCGCCCAGCGCTCAAGCCGCGACAGATCCGCGACCCCGGCGTAGATGTCATCGACTGCGCTCGCGAGCTCAAGCATCTCGTCAGCCGTCAGGCCCGCCGCCGGCAGGATGTCGCCGAGCGTCGCGTCATCGTCGTCGTCGCCCTGCGGCAGCGAGAGGCTGAGCGCTTGGTTGAGCGGCGCGTGCTTGTTGCGCGTGGCGGCCTTCAGCGCGGTGATGACCTCTCGCGTGATGCACAGGCGCGCGAAGTTCCCGAAGCTCGACTCGGCCTCTGGCCGCCAGTCGTGGACGGCCTTCCACAGGCCGACGCGCGCCGCCTGGAGAAAGTCGTCGCGCTGGAGGCCCGGCGCGTAGTAGTCGGCGACGAGGCCCCAGCACAGCGGCCGGTAGCGATTGGCGAGCGCGGCGAACGCTGCGTCGTCACCCATCCTCGCCAGCTCGAGCGTCAAGTCCATGATGTCGGGAACGCTACGGCGCGCTCCGGCGGCGCTCGGTGTCTGCGCGCGGTGTTTCATGAGCAACCAACGAGAAGCCGTGCCGGGATCTCCCCGACCACCATGCCGCGCGCAGACGCCGCTGCGTGATCCTACGCACAGCCGAGGTCAGGCCCCGCGTCATAAGCCACTACGACGCGGGGACACGGTCCCAACCCCATGCCGAGCGCAGACGTCAGGTCCCTCCGAACCGACGACCGTGTGATGCGCCCGATCGTGCTCCGCAGCCTAGTCGCTGTCGATGTCGGGATCGGCCTCGCGGCCCATCGGCGGCATCGGGAACCGGCCCTGCATCGAGTCCTCGTAGGTGCCCTCCCACCGCGCCTTCGCCGCGCGCAGTCGCGACTTGGCGTTGATCAGCTCGCGCTTGACCTTGGCGAGCTTCTCCTCGGCGACCTTGGCCTCGCGCTGGGCATGGGTGACCGCGTCCTCATAGCGGTGCCAGTTGCCGGCTAGGCGCGAGAGGAAGGCGTAGGGGTCGATCTCCTCCGCGCACTCGCGGCAGAAGACCTTGTGCTTCTCTCCGTCGAGCGCGACGCGCTCGTGCAAGCAGAAGCCCGGCGGCTTGGGCAGGTTCTTGACCGGGCTGTCCGGCGGTGGCTGCTCCAACTCGGTCACGTGGCGTTGGTGACGTCGTTGAGGAAGTCGTGCAGCGACAGCAGCGCCGAGGCCGCCTCGTCGGTGAGTTGTTCACCATCAAGCGTCCACTCGCCCGGCGCTCCGTCCAGGAGCTTGGTCACCTCGCGGGCGGCGCGCTCGGCGTTGAGCAGCGCTTGGAAACCCGGCGACGCGCGCACCGCCACCACGAAGGCGTCGAGCAGCGCGACGCATCCAGAACTCGTTGCGTGAACCACCGACGCGCCGTCGCGCAGCGCGTCGAAGTACGCGTTGTCGAACGGGATCTGACCCGCGGCGAAGCGTGCGCTGTACGCCTCGCGCTGGCCGGTCAGCACGTCAGACACCGGCCAGCGTCTCCCCCTGCGGGATCTCGGTCAGGTCCGCCATGCAGATCGCGCAGAAGCTCGGCTCGCGGGAGTAGCCGCGATAGCGCTCGGAGCAGAGGCGCGTCGTGCAGACGTAGACGCTGCCGATCTCGTGGATGGTGCCCAGCCGCTTCAGCTCCTCGCGCGGCAAGACGCGTCGGAACCCCCACGACAGCGGGACGACAAGCGCGACGTCGTAGTCCGAATCGTCGTGGATGACCACCCAGTGGTTGCCGCCCGGAGGCTGCTCGATGATCGCCGCCGGCCGCAGGCTCATGCCGGGTCCTTGGGCAGCAGCGTCACGAGGTCGCGCGCCTCGCCGTCGTCCTGGTGGCCCGCGCCGATGCAGTAGCCGCACAGCGCCGTCCAGCGCGTGCCGTCGGGCTCCACGAGCGCCATCGCGATCGTGTTCATGTAGTCGATGTCCTCGACCTCGACCGCGAAGCGGTAGGTGCCATCGAAGGCGGGGTCGGTGTTCCCGACGACGGCGAAGTTGCCCTCCCACTTGATCGGGTCTCCCTGCACCGTGCCCTTCGCGCCCTTCCAGTCGGGCGCGCGCGCGACCACGTACTCGTCCATGTCGATCTGCGCGCCGCCGTTGTAGAGCCGCGGGTAGGACTTGTAGCCGCAGAGCCGCAGAGCCTTGTCGCCCAGCACCGCATGGTGCGGATTGATCTCGAAGCCGCTGCTGTCGTGGCTGAACGGCGACCGCGGCTCGGTCAGGATGGCCTCCTTGAGCATGTCGGGAACGTTCTCGCTGCGCCCGCGTGCGAACGCCTGCCAGTACCCGGCCAGCGCCTCGCTTTCGCGGAACGGCGTGTTGTCCTCCCACGCCGGCATCCGCTCGCCCTCGCGGAAAACGAACGCCCCCCAATTCCCGTAGGCCATGCTCTAGTCCTTGGTCGTGATGATGTACGACGGCGTGGTGTCCGTCGCGCTGAACTGCAACGGCCCGGCCAGCTCGCACGGCGCACGCAACAGCTTGGCGAGCACCTCGGTCTCGAAGAGTCTCGCGTGCTGCTCGGTCATGACGACCTGCACGATCTCGGCCGGATCGTGAACCTTCGGCAGCGCCTTGGGCCAGGTGCCGCCCTTGAGCAGGATGACGGTCTTGCGCGTCATCCAGATCCGGCGGCGCTGGTCGGTGATCGACCCCTCGCTGCTGACCTGTGGCCTGACCATCAGCACCCGGCACGGCTTCCTCCAGCGGTCCTGCCCGTCCTTGACCTCGTCCACGACGCCGACGACGATCTCCGAGCCATCGCTGCCGGAGCCCTTCGGGTAGGCGATCTTGTCGCCCTCCTCGATCTCGTCGCCGTTGACATCGAGCGGCGGCTCAAGTGCGGAAGCGGGCATCAGCGCCTCGTTCGTGGGTCGATGCCAGGGTCCAGCGCGCCGGGCGCACGCTCGGACGTCAGGACGCGGATGATCTGGACGGGCACCATGAAGTGGCGCACGTCGACCACGTAGTCGAGCAGGAAGTCCTGCGTCCCGAGCATCGCCTCGCTCTGGCGCATGCCCACCTTCTCGCCGATGCGCGGGATGGCATGGACCACCACACTGACCGCGTCGCGATCGTCGTCCTGGAAGTCAATCCAGACCTTGAACATCAGAGCACCTCCATCGTGTTGTTGCGCTCCATGAACGCGACGAGCCACGCCGCCTCATAGCCAGCATGGCAGCCGAAGGCGCGCGCTACGCGCAGGGGATTGCCGACCGCATTGATCCACTCGAACTTGGACGGGTAGCCCTCTCGGGTCGGGTTGCTGTCGTGGTGGTGTAGAGCCTCGGCCGGCGTCATCGTGAAGTCCGGCACCGGGCCGAGCGGCGGCAGTTCGTCGAGCACGTCGTCCCAGCCCGGCGATCCCGGTCCGTCCGACGGCTGCCAGCCCACCGGGTGCTCCTTGCGACACGCCGAGCCATCCACCCACCCCGGACAGCACTCCGGGTGGAAGGTGATGTAGAAGCCGTAGCCGCTGAAGCCGTGCTGCTCGTTGTCACGGACGAAGGTCGCAGCCGGCTTGCCAGGCCGCTTGCAGTCCGCGCCATCCGAGCCGCAATGCCCGGCCATCAGCGCAGCAGCTCCGGTGCGAGACCCGCCGCCGCCGCGCAGTTGAGCTCGGCGCGCACGAGCATCAGCAGGCGACCGAGCATGTTGGTGCCCACGCCGTTGCACACGCCCCAGTAGGTGTCGTTCCACGTGTTGCCCTCCACCAGCACGCGCCGACCGGTGTGCAGCAGCAGTCGATCCAAACCGGACGGAGGAAGGCGACCGCCCTGGTCGACTGCCATACCCGGCGCGGCGGAAGACGCGAACTTCTTGCGCAGGCACGCGAGCATGACCACCACCTTGATCTCGTCCCAGCCCTGACGCAGCGTCGCGCCGTGCTCACGAAACCCGCGCGGGCTGCCCAGCCGCTTGGCCGCGCCCGGCGAGGGGGCCTCCGCGATCCGCCGGTAGTGCTCGGCGAAGTGCGGCGTGGCGGGCTCGACCTTCGCCGCCTGGAAGGCGTGCTCGACCGTCGGGAAGAACAGCGTCAACTCCGGCGACCACCACGACAGCGCCTGCGACACGAACACCGACCGAACCATCTCGATCGGCGCGTGCGCGAAGTTGCTCAGGAAGCGGTGCTCGCCGTCGAAGCTCACGATCGGCTCGTCGACCGGGAAGAGGCCCGCCTGCGCGGTCAACGGAAGTCCCGCGCCTTGAGCTTCGCCATGCGCCCGTCGGGGTGGTGCCAGACGATGCCCTCGTAGCCGAACTCGTCGAGGCCCAGCAGCGTCGATCGCAGGCCGCCGTAGTCGTCGTCGGTGACGTCGGTGGTCTCCCAATCGGCGAGGCCGATGACCTGCGCGTTGGCGTGCGCGATGAGGGTGTGGTGGTCGTAGCGCTCCGGGTTGCCGTTGACCCTCGGCCCGACCAGCTCGTAGGTACCCGCCTCCAGCGGCCCCAGCCCGCGCTTCTCGCGCACGGTCAGCGCATCGGCGTGCCACTTCGCGTGGCCGCTCATCGCGATCGGGACCCACCCGACGCTCTTGCCCGTCGCGGGATCGGTCTCGGTGAGCACGAAGCCCTCGGGCGTGGGCCGGTCGGGCTTGACCTCGCGCCGCGCGAACCAGACGCCGTCGGCGTCGAGCAGCGTGCAGACACCGTCGTACTTGCGCGTCGCGATGCCGTGGCCGGCCAGCACCCACTCGCAGCCGGGCGTGACCTCGTGGAGCACCTCGCCCGGGTTCTCCGGGTTGCGGATCAGCAGGGTCGGGATCTTCTTCATGCGGGTGGTTCCTGTCTCGCCGGATTGGTGGTCGGGGTCGCGTCCTCGAAGCCGCAGTCGCGGAGGATCTGCTCGAACTCGTCAGCGGTGCAAAGCCACTCGCCCCAGCGGTGGTCGTGCTTGCCGACGGGGTGCCGGTTGGCGACGGCGCGAGCGCGTGCGAAGCTGCCCAGAGCGACGAAGAAGTCGTGCCACAGGACGAAGGCGTGCCAGCCGCTCTCGTCGATGACGCAGAGCCGCGCGTGCGCTTCGCGGACGCCGGGCTTCTGTCCGTGAAGGCCGGAGTCGTCGTCGTACGCGACGACCAGCTCAACGTCCGGCTCGCTGCCATCCTCGGCGGCAGGCTGCTGGAGGATGAACTCCTCGACCTTGGCGAAGCCCGGACCGATCTGGTTGGCCTGCGCCCACCACGCCCGCGTCGCTCTGATGTAGGTCTTGCTCACGCGAGCACCAACTCCGCCTGCTCCAGCGTGATCGGCGTCGGCGGCCCGTCATCGGCCCACCACAAGACGCTGTCGGTGCGCCCTCGGCTCTTGTACCAGCGCAGCAGCACGAAAACCACGAGGAGGCTCCCGCCGGGCTTCTTGATCTCCGGTGCCCGCAAGATCGAGACCCAGTCGTCCTCGTTCCAGACCGCATCCCCGGCCCGGTCGCGTAGCTCGTTCAGCGTCGCGCAGTTCCAGTTGCTGGTGTTGAAGGTGCCGTCGGCGTTGAACCCGCACCGCGGATCGTCGCCCTCCCAGTCCTTGACGCGGGCGGTGCAGCGCGGGCAGCTCACGCCGTCATCCGTTCAGCCCAGTCGGCCAGGTTGTCATGGCCGGCCTCGCGCAGCTTCTTGATGTTGCGCCGCGCGATGTCCTCCTCCGGCGAGTAGGTCATGTGCCCGTCCTTGGAGCTGACCAGCAGCAGCTTCGCGACGGTGACGCCGTCGGGAATCGTCCCGTCGCCGGGCGGCGGGTGCGGCAGCCCCGCGACGCCGATCGCCAGCCCGACCTTGTGCAGGATGGTCCGGTTGAGCAGCCACAGCAGGCCCTCGTCGTGGAGACGCTGCAAGATCTGCGGATCGTCCTCCGGCCCGTAGACCTCGCGCCGCGCGATGCTGTCCTTGTCGAGCTTTGCGGGCGTCATCGGACTCGGTGCATCGGCCCGTGGGCCTCTAGCTCGGCGGCGGTCAGGAGGCGCTCGCGGTCAGCGACCGGCACCTTGTCCCGCATGTGCGCCGCCGGGATCGGACCGAACATCAGGACGCTGCCGCCGGGATTCTGGCCGAGACGATGGCTCTCGCGCACGGCGTCGAGCTGGTCGTGGCCGCGGACGTAGATGCCGCCGAGGAAGCTGCCCGGACCCTCGCCCGAGAAGGACAGGTAGAACCATGCGGGCAGCGGCGGCCCCTTCATCTTCTTGGTCATGACCACTGATCCTCGGGTAGGCCGCCGTCAGCCAGCACGGCGATGTCAAGGTGGCTGGCGTTGGCGAGATCGTTGACGGCCCCGACGAACGCGTTCCACGCTTTGTTGTCCGCGTCGTCCTCCGGCGCGTTGCGCCGCGAGAGCGTCGCGAGCGCGCTGAGTTCGATCTGATGGCGGCCCACTACGCCCCCGTCTCGTGATCGTCCATCGTCCATCGTCTCCTTGGTCGGTGAGGACCGAATCCTACCTGAGCCAGCGGCCGTCAGCGTCCACGATGTTGCACGGGAAGGGCGCGGGGTCGGTGTAGTAGACGGTGCTGCCGCACAGACACGTCATCCCGTCCAGCGTCTCCTCCCACGGCTCGTCGCCCCACGACGTCTCCATGCACGACCAAGCGCAGCCGGGGATGGCCTCGCCCTCGGCGACGCCTACGGTGTCGGGAGGCCCAAGGTCCACGGTGCCTCACGATCGACGCCGTCGGGCATCCACATGCCGTGGCTCCACTCGATGATCATGGTGCACGCATGGCAACGCTTGCGCGCGCGGTCAGCGCCGCGCGTCGGCGTCGCCCACTCGTGGCCGCACCACGGGCAGAACCAGATCGCTGTGCCGGGATCTACGACGGCCCGATGGCCGCGCTGCCGAAAGCGCGGCAGCGGCTCGTCGTTGTGGCGGCGCGTGATCTCCACGATGTCGCCGCACAGCAGCCGCACGCGCGTGCCCTCGTACAGGCCCATCTCCCTCAGCTTGTCGCGCAGCGGCGTCACCAGCGCCCTCCCGCGGCCACGACGCAAGGCAGCGGAAAGCCCTTGAGGCGAAAGACGCTGTCACAGCAGAGGATTGACGCGCCGTCCATGTCGGCGGTGATGACGAGGTCCGGCCAAGACTCCATCCACGGCATGCCGCACGCCGGGCACGCGCGGAAGCGATCGCCAACGGCGACCGCCATGTCCTTCGGATTCGACACCCCCACGCGGACCCAAACCCTCACGTTGCTCTCCTCGCCGAGTTCTCTCGCGCCGTCTTGGCACGGTGGCACGGCACGCACCGGCACCGCAGGTTGTCGAGCTCGTGCGCGCCGCCGTCTTCGAGCGCCAGCTCGTGGTCAGCTTCCCACCTTTTGAGGACCACATGCTCGCTGTGGATGAACAGCGGCCCCTTGGCGTAGCGCTCCGGATCGGGCTCCTCGCACACCTCGCCGCAGTCCACGCACGCCAGCCGGCCGATCGCCAGGAAGTCGCGGTGGCGCACGGCGTCGCGCGCCGACCACGTCATCGAGCGGTTGACCTCGCCGCGGCAGTCGCGGCCCTCGCGGTCCTTGTAGCAGTAGTTGCGCCGCGAAGCGTTCTCGCCCGTCAGCGTCTCCCCGCACCAGCGACAGGTGCCCATCGGCGCGTTCGGGACGGAGGGCATCTCCAGCGTGAACAGCTTGCGTCGCAGCGCCGCCTTGCGCCGCTTTGCGTCCACGTACTCGCGGCACGCCGCAGGGTCGAAGCAGCGCGTGCGCGCGAACAGCACGGCAGGGCGCACGTACGGCGTGATCAGCAGCGGGTCGCGCCCCCAGATCCCCAGGTTCTCCGGCCCGAACCCGAGCACCGCATGCCGGAGATGCCAGTCGACGTCGATGGACTCGCTCTGCGGCCGCCAGAAGTACAGCGTCAGGATGTTGCGCTTGCGCCGACACCAGCTACAGCGAAGGTCCGCCTGCTCGATCATGCGGCCGGCTCGGCCAGCAGCTCCTCGCGCCGGCCGCACCACCAGACGCGGTCGGGCGGGATCGCGTTGCGCACGCGGATCTCGCGGAGGTGGTTGCCCCACTCCGAGCGCACGTGGACTTCGTCGTCGCCCGTCAGTCGCACCTGCCAGAGGTCCCACACGTCGACCGCGCTGGCCCAGCCCATGTCGCCGCTGAGACCCCACGCGGTGGCCGGTGCAGGCGACAGGCAGACGTACGGCCACACGACGACCTCGCCGGACGCCTCGCGCGTCGAGACCGTCGTCGGGCTGTAGGGCTTCAGGCCCTCCCGGATGATCGACTGCCGCCGGTCTCCCGGCGACCAGTGGAAGAGCACGGGCAGGAGCATCGGCGCATCGTGCCGCGCCGGCCGGACCGCTACTCAGGCGGCGAGTAGCCGCGCCACGGCAGCTCCTCGGGATCGGTCACCACCGGGTCCCACAGATCGGCGACCGGGGCCATCACATGCCACGGAAATGCGAAGCAGAAGTAGCTCGGGTCATGGGCCGGACGCAACGTCCCGAAGAGGCCGTCGCCGCGGCATTTGCCGCAGGGGCACCGTGACCGCTCCATCGCAGAGCGCGCGTCGACCAGTGTCGCCCCTGCTTTCACGTGAAACCGACCCACAGCTTCTCTCCGATCTCGTTCCAGATCTGGGCAGCGGTCAGCGCCGGGAGGCAGCTGACGAGGACCCTGCCCTTGTTGCCCGGCGGCGTGGCGTAGTGCATCTGGGGGTGCCAGGGGCCGAGGCACGTCTCCCGCAGCTGCACGAATGTGACGCCCTCGGTGATCGGTGCTCGCAGGTGCGGCGGCACGAAGGGCGGGCCGTCATTCACCGGGCGCTCCGTGGCGGCTGGTTGCGACGCGAGCGCCGGTAGGCTCGCTCGTGCCGGCGGTTGTAGAGCAGCATCCGCCGATGGCTGTCGCCCCAGTTGACCGGGCCGATCTGCACCTCCGCGCCGAACGCGTTGCGGACGACGACCTCCAGCACCGCTCTGATCTCCCGGCGGCTGCTCATGGCCGATAGCCCTGCCACGAGTCAGCACGTCGCCATGGCGTCACGAACGTCGCCTCCCACGGCGGCTGCACGCGGTCGGGCACGAAGTAGCCGTAGTAGACGGCCGGGAAGCCCGATCCGCGCGCCAGCGCGCGGCGCACTATCTGGACGTCGGCCTCGAGCACCGCCCGCGACACCTCCTCGGTCATCTGACTCACAGGTGGTCCTCTCCGGCGAAGTAGGCCGCCTCGGCGATCGCCTGCTGGTGGGCTTCGAGGTCGGCGCGCGTCGGCACCGTCACGCTGAGGATCTCGTCGGTCGGGATCTCCCAGCCCTCGACCACGACGAACGCGCCGGTCGGTGCGATGCGCTTCAGCGGCCCCTTGACGACCTGCACGAGGCAGCGGTCGGTGAGCACCAGCGCCACCGGCTTCGCGCGCGCCCAGAGCCCGCGCAGCTCGTAGATGATCTTCGTCGAGTCGAGCCCCGCCGGCAGGTTGGCAGGATCGGGGAACTTGGGCAGGACGCTCTGGGTCACGGCGTCATGGTCGCAGGCTTGTCGGCTTCGACGTCCTGCTTCCACGGGTCGTTGGGGTGGACCAAGATGGCCTTGTCGCCTCGCGCCCGGCCGCCCGCCGGCCACACCTTGGTGTAGCTCACGACGCACTCGATCAGCGCGGGCGGGATCGGCATCGGCACGTCGGTCGCTACCGGCAGAAAGACGGGGAAACGGAACGGGTCGTCGTCCGGTCGCAGGCTGCCCGGCAGCCCGTGCGTGGGGTCTTCGTTCACGGCGCGGCGCGCACCCTCGTAGGCCGCCGCCCACGGGCTCCACGCAGCGATCGCCGGGTAGACGTAGGGCGCGTTCTGCATGTCGGGGTCGTCGACCTCGACTTCCCAGACGCGCTCGCCACCGATCTTTAGCGCGTTCTCGCGCTCCAACGCGATGACCATCGACCGGGCGCGTTCACGCCACATGGACCGATCGTCGAGACTCAGCGCCTCGTACGGCTGAACGCCCAGCGGGACGCGACGACCGCCGCGCGCGTAGCCGCCCAGCATCTGGTGCATCTCCTTGATGCGCTGGCGCTCGACCACCGACCACGACTCGTAGGCCGCTTGGGCGCACAGGTCGATGAGCTGGTCACGCGTCACGCCGAGATCGTCGCAGGCGCGTTGGACCGCTCGTCCTCCCACAGCGACGCCTGGCCCAGCAGCGGCCGAGCGCAGACCCCGAACACCATCCCCAGCCCGGCGCGAGCGACGACCTCCCCGCACTCCTCACCAAAGGCCATCAACATCGACGGCGCGCCAGAGTTGAAGTTTGAGCGCTCGTTGTTGCGCTGGTCGGGCGACGCCGGTACAAACGTCAACCGCC
This sequence comes from Baekduia sp., assembly GCA_040509415.1. Taxonomy (GTDB): domain Bacteria; phylum Actinomycetota; class Thermoleophilia; order Solirubrobacterales; family Solirubrobacteraceae; genus Baekduia. The sequence goes on from JBEVLC010000142.1 coordinate 12,499, forward strand.
CGGCGATGAAGCAGATGACGTGCGCGCTGGTGGCGACCTCGTGGAACCACGCCGTGTCAGTTCTCGCGAAGACAAGCGCGACGCCGTCGCCATGCGCTGCGAGCCGGCGCATCCACGCAGCGGTCGCGCGCCCGTAGGGCGGGTTTAGCCAGACTCTTCCCTCCCATGGATGCGAGAGCCCGTCGTCATCGATCGACAGGAAGCGCCGGGCCGGGATCCACGGCAGGCCACCGGCCGGCGCGCAAGGATCGAGGTCAAACTCCAGACCAAGCGCCTCGAAGATCGCCGGAGGCGTGTACCACTCGGTCGCCAGCGCACGCGCGCTGTGATGGCCGCCCATCCCCAGCCGAAGGCCCTCGTCCTGCATCAGCGGACCGGATCCTGCGGCCCGGTCATGCGCGGATCGGTGGGCGGGAGCTTCTTCACGCCGCCCTTCTCCGCGAGCAGAGCGATGCGCTCGCCGATCGTGTACTCCAGCCCGTCGCGCATCCGCGGGATGCCGAACTCGTCAAGGCGGCTGTGGCCGCTGGCGTGCCAGCCGACGATCAGGCGGTTGCGGCCCTCGGCGGCTCCAGGCATCGGGGTTCCAGTGCTCATACGCCCATCCCAGCACACCGCTCGGCCGCGGTGAAGGAAACGAACGCCGCCACGCTGCCCTCGTGATGGATCGGCGAGCCCGGCGGGGCAACCTCCAGCCGCATCTCGTGGCCCTCGTACACCGCCACCGCCGGCTTGCCGCACGGCAGGTGGTCGTCCACCGTGCCGCTGCCCAGCGCGAGCCTCTCCTCGACGCTCAGCGGCGCGCGGCAGTAGCCGCAGCGCGTCATCCTTCGCCCCGCTCAAGGTGGTCAGCGGTCGCCTTCAGGCTTCTTATCCACGCTTCGTGGAGCTTGTCCATCGCGACCTGCCCCGCCTTGTCGCACACCCACGAACCGACGAGCGCCGCCACCACCGTCCCGGCGTCGTCCAGATCGCCGAGGTCGTTCCAGCCGACCGACCCGATCCAGAAGGCCAGCCACACGAAGGCGACGATGACCAAGATCGTCTGCGCGATCAGCAAGATCGCCATCATCGCCAGCCACGCGTGCGCCACCCACCACCACGCCCACGCGCGCCTCACGCCGACAACTCGTCCCACTCGACCTGCGCGGCACGACGTTCCTCGGGCGTCTCGGGCACGCTGTACCACCGCGGCGCGCACAGCGGCGTCTCGCCCTCAAGGAGGCCGGCGCGCTCCAAGCGCGCGAGCGCGGTCACGACCTCGCCGTGCGGCCAGCCGGTGTGGTCAGAGACCATGCGCGCCGTCGCGCCGACCGTGCCGATGGCGTCAGCCGCCTGGTCAACGGCGGCCACGATCTTCTCATCGGTCATCGGTACGCGGCCTCCTTCGGCCTGACGATGCGGAAGCCGTTGCTGCTGACAGGCAGCGCGCATCGCGGGAAGTGCTGGTCGGGCTTGTTGGGGTTCGGGCAGACCACCTGCCACAGGCCGAGCGGGTTGCCCGTCATCAGCAACGGCTTCGCTGGCACGAGCAGCCACCCGCACGACGGGCACCGCGGCGGCCGGAGCTTCGCGATCCTCGCGACGCTGCGCACCCTGACCACGCACTCTGCGTCGCGGCCGTCCTCGGCAACCTTCGCGGTCTCCACGATCGCGCGCTGCCCAGAGGCTAGGACCACCTCGTCTCCCGGCTTCGTCGTCGCCGGCCGCCGACAGGACACGGCCTGCCCCGGCCGAAAGGCGTCCGAGCCGGTCACCGCCACACCCCACTACGCAGCCGCACCGGATGAGGGCGTAAGCGCGCGGCCAGCGGCGTCATCGTCTTCCATGCCCACGGCCAGCCGCCCGACGAGACCATGATCTCGTGGCGACGGCGAGACAGCGCTCGGTGCTTCACGGCTTCTCCTTGGCCTTGATCAGCTTCTTGCAGCAGCCGCCCGCCGGTCGGTACTTGCCCTTCGCGCCCTTGTAGGGGCACGGGCCACCGAGGCGCGCGTGGTCCGAACACCACATCAGACGTCGCGGTCGGCCGGCGGCGTCGAACAGATGAGCGTTCGGATTCTCGACCGGGCCGTCGAGCTCAAGGGAGAGCTGCCCGCTCATGCGGCTGCCGCCGCGCGTCGCGCGCGGGCTTGCTCGTCGCGCACTGCGTCCATCGACGCCTCGATCGGTCATCGCGCCGGGACCACCTGTGTCCAGCGCTCCTTGTGCGGGTGCTTGAGCCGTGTCCCCTCGAAGCCTCGGCGCACGTTGCAGCAGCGCTGCCCGATCTCCGCCTCGCAGCGCGGGCACGGCACGCGCTCGTGACAGGACGCGATCAGCTCCGCGGTGCGGTCGATCTGGGCCAGCATCCCTCGCTCGAACTTCGCGAAGTTCCAGTCGTTGGCGATCTCCAGCGCACCGTTGGTGATCGTGCGCGTCAGCCCGCGCGCTGGCCCCGGCCGGAAGAGCGTCGTCTGCGCCGAGCGCTCCTTCGACCACTCGAGGTCGGGCTGGCCGAGGTCGTCGTCAATCCACACCGCAGGCCGATCCGGGGCGAACTCCTCGAGCCACGCAGCGACGTGGTGGAGCTTCCACGACCCGCCCTGCTTGAGCATCCCGTTCCAGCCGGTGAACTCGATGTGCCGCCACGGCTCCTCGGGCAGCCCCAGTAGATCCTTCAGGAGGTGCGCCTCCTCCATCCACGCGGTGCACCACACGACCTCGAACGCCTCGGCCAGCTCGCGGATCAGGCCCGGCGTCTCGTGTCGCACATGCACCTGGAAGTCGCCGACCGCGCACGGACCGCCGCCGATGAAGTGCTCGGCGTTGTACTCCGGCGTCCAGATGCTCCCGAAGCAGTTGATGACGCCGTCGACGTCGAGCAGCAGGATCGGTTTAGCCATAGCGCTGGCACCGTTCGAGGTCGGCACGGATCTTGGCCGCCGCAGTTCGGTATGGGGCAGCGGCCTTCTCCGCCAGTCGCTCGCACTCGGCGATCGCGTCGGCGTAAGACAGGCCGCGCTCCACGATCAACTCCGTGACGACACGGGCCACGCGCAGTTCGTCTTCGGTCACCGGGGCGGGCCAGGCTCTCGGCGTCATGCCGTGCTCTGTCGGACGTGGTGGCCAGGCGGCTCCTGCTCGGCCCACTGCTTGACCGCGGCGTCGGCCGCCGCGGCGTCGAGGCCCTCCTTGCAGACGACGACGCGGCGCACGCGGCGGCGCTCGTGCTCGGCGCGGGAGATCTGAGCGATCGCTAGCAGCCCGCCTTCGGGCATCCCCCAGCACACCGACAGGAGGTAGAGCGGCTGCCCGCTCAGCACGTTGCTCTTGATCGCCTCGATCTGATCGCTGGTCAAATGAGCGGTCATCTGATCACCGGCTCCCCGCCGTGCCAGCGGAAGCTGACCTCGACCTCTGCGCCGCACGCCGCAGCGACCGCCTCGACGGTGCGCAGCGACAGGCCGTGCGCGCCGCCCCTGTTCAGCAGCGCGCTCACCGCGCGTCGGTGACGTCGAGCTTGCGCGCCAGCCCGCGCTGGTTGAGACCCGCGGCGAGCATCATCGACCGCAGGCTCTCGCGGACATGTGCGTCGAGCTCTCCGGCCATCAGAGCCGCACGTAGGACATGCGGGCCGACACGAGCAGGATCACGCCGAGCGCCAGCTCGAACACGCCACCGGTCACGCTGTCGGCCACCGTGAAGCACAGCGTTGCCAGCACGACGCACCAGACGATGCCAACGCCCGTCAGCAACACCACGAACTTGCGCCACCAGTCGTTCGTCACCGCTGCACCTCGACCAGCTCGGTCCTCGTCGTCGCCAGCTTCGCCGTCTGCTTGAGCATGGACCGATACGGTGGCACGCCAGCGAGACGGTGCGCGAGACGGCACACCTGCTGGATCGCGTCCTTGCGGTTGATCGCGAAGATGCGTTGCTCGCGCGCCGGCACGGTGTAGGTCCACTTGCCCTTGTGGACCTCGTGGTCCGGGATCGTCACGACCCACGTCGCGCGGTTGACCTTCAGCGCCATCGGACGTAGCCCTTCCACGGCTTGTCGATCAACTCGAACTGCACGAGCAGGCAGTGGACCGGCCGCCGCCGCGGCGGCCGGAAGTCGACGAGGCCCTGACCGAACTCGTAGGCGTCGGCCAGCCGTTGCAGCATCACTAGGACATCGTCCTCGGTGACCGCGAAGCTCAGCTCGCGCGGGAACACGAAGCCGGGCGGCGCGCCGCGCTCGGTGATCTCCATCTCGTAGGTGACGTGCCCTTGGGTGACGCCGATCAGGTTGGCCCCCAGGTGGACGATCACCGGCTCAACGCTCATGGTGATGAGCACCTCGACGATGAGGCCCCGGACGCGAGCGAACTGCTCGCAGCGGTCCATCTCGCGCCGGATGACGGGCATCATCGGAGCCATCGGCAAGCCGGACGCCGACATCAGGCCGCCGTCCCCGCCCTCAGCCTCTCGACGTAGCAGCGCAGGCACAGCACAGCGACGCTCGAACGCGACAGGTCGTGCGGCCAGTCGAGCAGACGCAGGTCGACCTCGCGCCACGACGCCCACGCAGCGCGGTCGGTCGCGGCCTGCGCTTGGATCGGCCCCAGCGGCGAGACGTTCTCCCACCCGCCGAGCAGGTTGCGGAAGCGCATCGGCCCACCGTGGCGACACAGCGCGCTGCACGGCGACCAGTGGACCGGCTGGTAGACGCGATCGTCGCCGTGCTTACGCATCGCATCCAGCCACATCTTCTGGCTGATCGCCCACAGGTCCGGCGCGCCGTAGGGCACCTGATCGCTGCCCTCACGCTCCCAAAATCCGGCGTCGCCCATCGGGTGAAAGCAGTCCTCGCAGCAGACCTTCCACGTCTCGTGGACCTCTTGGCGCAGCGCCTCGAAGCGCACCGCGTGCTCGTGGATGACCTCCAGCGACATGCCCTCGAAAGTGCGCTGATCGCCCCAGCGGCGCATGACCTCGTCGCCGGCCTGGACCAGCCGCCGCGCCTCGATCGCCGCGGCCTTCAGGCACCCGAAGCCCGCGCATCGCTCGCAGGGCTCCGGACCGTCCTCGGGCGCGCCCGAGCCGCAGCGATGGCAGAACGCGTCGGCCCCGCGGTTGTTGGCGTTGCAGTCCCCGCACTTCCACCACGCGAGGCCGGTGCCGCCGTAGCAGCCGTCGCATCGCTCGAAGTCCAGCGGCACGCCCGCGGCGTTGCACTCGGCCTTGCGGTAGTGGCGCAGGACCGACGACAGCAACATGTCCATCAGGTCTTGCGCACGGTCGGAGTTGGCCAGCGCTTCCCGGCCTTGGTCAAGCCCGGCGTGGCATGGCGTGAAGGACAGCCCTGCTGGTGATCACCATGCCACCGACCATCGCGGTAGACCAGAACGGCATGGCACGAATTGCATCGACGGTGCGCATCGGTGGGCATGGACTAGCCAGCCTGCCCGGCGATGTACCGGCGCGACTGCGCAATGAACGTCGCGATAGCGACGGGCCTGCCCTCCATGCCCTCCATGAGCGCCTCGCGGATCTCGGGGTCCATCCCGGCCGGACCCATCGTCGCGCCAGCCTCGTCGGTCTCGCGCATGACCAGCTCCATCGCTGCCTCCGCGGTCATGGTACTGCTGCCCGGCACGAGCGCCTCCGCGAAGGCATCCGACACCTCCTCGTCGCGGAGGTCATCGAGCAGCTTGTGGCCGTCGGCGTGGCTGCCGCCGTACTTGACGAACTCGCGCAGCGCCGCCTCCTTGAGCGTGCTCCAGCTCATTTCCAATCCGTTCCGACCATGAGCCCAAACGCTGCCACACACAGCAGCAGACCCGCGCCCGTCGTCCACACGCCACCGACGCCGGCCGCGCCGAGCCCGCACAGGATGCCCGCCAGCAGCAGCATCGTCAGGATCGGCCGGCCCTTCATGGCGTGCGCCCTTCCACGAAGGCGCGCAGCGCGGGCAGGTCGCCCTCCAGCAGCTTCGCGAGCCGCTGCGATGGCGTCACCACCACGTAGCGTCGCTCGCTCTGGTCGAACGACGACGTCTTGACGAAGTGCGTGATCCGCTCGATGTCGCGGGTGCGGATCAGCGCGTCGTCGGCGTCCTCATCGCCCTCTTGCCGACGCTGGTCGACGGTCATGAACTGGCAGCCGCCGACCTCCTGCCCGTCGCGGATCTGATCGAGCATGAACCCCAACTCGAACTCGAGCGCCTTCAGCCGCGGCTCGTTCTCGGCCCGCCACTGGAGCGCCTCGGCCAGCACATGCGCCGCGTCGTCCTTCCCGGCGCGCAGCAGGTCGGCGATGAGCTGGTAGCCCTGCGCCGCGGTCGTCACGAACCACCATCCAGCGGGATCCTGATCGCGTCCTCGCCGTCGCCGATCACGACGCCGGTCAGACCCGATCCCTTCAGCTCGTCGGAGATGGCATCCGCGAGTCCTCGCTCCTCAGCGCGAGCGCGCGCCGCCTCCGCGAAGGCGGCACCCAAGGCAAACGTGGCCTCGGGCGGCGGCGCGGGCTTGCCGCCGAAGATGGGATGCACGACGCTCTTGCTGAAGAGGCCCTGGATGCGCAGCCGATCCTCCTCGCTGCCGTAGCCGAGGAGGTAGCCGAGGTTCGAGCTGACGATCTCGGCCATCTCCTCGTCGGTCTTGCCCGCCAGCTCGTCGCTGGTCTTCAGCGCAGCGAGGTAGAGCGTGTAGAACTCGTCGGCCTCCTCGGTCGTCTTCAGCGTCTGGAGCCCGTTGAAGATCTCGCCGTAGGTGCGCAGCGTCGCGCCCTGCCACTCCATGTGCTTCATGATGCCGCGGGGGTCGACAGGGGCGGCGCGGGCTTGGGCAGGTCGGCCGCGTCGGGGAACCGTGCGATGAAGTCCCGGCGGTCCTCGTCGCTGACGGCCATGACGTTCGCCACCGACGGCTTGCCGAGGTGGTGGCAGGCGGTCTGCTCCCACTGCTGACGGATGATGTCGCCCGTCCCGCCCTGGACGACCTCGTAGGTGCGCCAGCACTTCACCGGCCGGCGCTCGTCGAGCGTCAGCGGGTCGGACTTGATCGCCGCCTGGAACGCGCCGCGCGTGCGGAACCGCAGAATCGTGCGTCCGTCGCGCAAGTGGACGTCGACCATCATGAGTGCACCTCCGTGCTCGGTTCGGGATCGGGCGTCTCGATCGACTCCGCTCCGCCCTTGTACCCGCTGATCATCACGAGCCCGCCACCGGCCAAGCGCTGCGCCTCCTCGTCGGAGACGCCGGGCAGCATCTTCTTCGGCGTGATCACCTGCCAGAGGCCGAGCACCTCGCCCATCGCCATGAACTGGAACGCGAGGCCCTGGTCGCCGAGCTGCGCGCCGAGCTCGATGTAGCTCGGCCCGCCAGCCAACCGGTTGTCCGGCATGTAGGTCTTGTCCGGCGGCCAGCACTCGAGCGCGGCGACGAACTCGTCCCGGTACTCCTCGGCCTTCGCGCGGTCGACCGCGACGACGAGGAAGTGCGTGTCGACCAGCGCGTGGGTGACGGGATCGGTTGGCGCGTCGCGCTCGTGCAGCGTGTTGAACCACACGTGCGTCACGGTGACCATGCCGGCGCGCTCCTCCTCCACGACCGGGCCGTGGCGGAAGACCTCCGTGCACTCGCGCACGATCTCGTAGATGGTGCTCATTTTGCCTTGCTCCTCTTGTAGGACTTGGACCAGTCGCCGACGGCGACTGCCAGCTTGCCGTAGCACTCCCCGGACACGAACGTCCAGTAGAACGCCCGCTTGGTGTTCCTGCGCTCCCAGTCGCGGCGCGCGAGCCAGCCGCAGCCGACGAGGCCCACGACGTTGATCGCGATGCGGCCCTGCGCCGACTCCAGCCACTTCGCGACGACGCTAGGCGTCATCTCCGGCTCGTCCTTCAGCGATCGCCGCGGCGTCGAGAACGGCGACGCCGTGACCGGCGGTTGATCCCCGAAGCGGTGTACGTGGTCGACCTCGTCGTCTCCGTCGAAGAAGCTCACCGCGTCACCGCCACTCGATCGAGATACGACTGCCACGCCCGGACCTCGTCCAGCGCCTCCAGCGCGACCTTCCACCTGCGCGGGCCCGCGCCGACGACAGCGGTCACGACGCCGCGCGCCTCCAGCCGCCGCAGCGCCGAGTTCGCGCCGTCGTAGCCGAGCTTGCGCGTGCGCAAGTCCAAGCTGTAGGAGCTGTAGTGGATCTGCTCCCCGCCGAGTTGCCCGGTCGTTGGCGACTGCGGCTTCTCGTCCAGCCGCAGGACCGCCACCGCGAGACTCTTCTGCTGGAGGGTCATGTCCTTCGTGTTGAGCACGACCGTTTGGGTGCCCATGTCCTACAACCTCCCCGTGTGCCGGGAGGTGTCGCGCCGCGGCGGCGTGTAGATCTCGCGCACCATCTCGCCTCCGTCGGGGCACTCACACTCCGGGGCGACCGCGATCCGCGCCATGCCCTTTGAGCCCGCGATGCGCTTGTCGATCTTCACGGCCTCGATCTCGTTGCCGCACGCCTTGCACACGTACTTGTGCCGCGCCATCAGGGGACCACCGGAGCGGTCTTCAGCGCGACGTGCGTGGTGGTCGTCTGCTCGATCCCCTTCTCCAGCTCGGCCTCTAGCCGCGCCCGGAAAGCGCGCAGCTCGACGCCGGCCACCTCCTGGATCTTCTGCGCGGTCGCGTCGAAGCCCATCTCGGCCAGCACTCGCGCCAGCCCCTCGGTGACCGCCTGGTACTGCGCGCCGGTCATCCTCTCGGTCGCGATCGCAGAACCGCCGTCATGGTGCGACAGCAGCAGCGCCGTAGCCAGGTTGCCCGTGCCCGTGTTGCCGTTCAGGATGATCTTCATCCGATGCTCCTTGGTCGGTGAGACCCGAAGCCTACCGACCTCCACGGCTAACAGCGTGGACCAAACGACGGACTATGCGGGCACGTTGCGCGAGCGGCACGCGTTGCAGGGGTAGCTGACGTCGGGAGAGATCCTCGACGGCAGCATCCCGGTGCCCTTGCACTGCGCGCATCGCCGCGGCCGCGGGTCGTAGCCGCTCCACGGGTCCTTCCGCATCCCGCGCAGCGCGCGCTTGGTCTGGTAGGTCAGGCCCTCGAAGCTCCGGTAGCAGCGAAGGCACCACCAGATCACCGCGAGCTGGACGAAGAGGTCGATGGCGCTGGCCGATCCGAGCCAGATCCTGGAGACGGTCCACACCGCGACGGCGATGTAGGCCCAGCGCATCCCGCGCCACTCGACCTTGCCGGGCCACGCCATCTGACGGATCTGCCGGCGGACGCGTCGGCGCACCAGCCACGCGGGCGGGCGCACCGCGGCCGTGTGGATCCAGAGGAACAGCCCGACGTCGAACGCCACCCCGCCGAGCACGGCGACGTCGTTCCGAACGCCGAGCATCAGCAGCGTGGCGTAGCTCCCCACCCAGCCGGTGACCGCGACCACCAGCAGCAGCACCGCGAGGATCACGTAGGCGAACCCCTTGGATGCGCGCATGCTCAGCGTGCGCGCCACGGTGCTCTCGGATCGGCGATGTCGGGCAGGGGCATGTGGTCCATGCTCACCAGCATGTGCCGAAGCTTGCCGATCGCGACGTCAGTCCGTGCGACCGCGGCGGCCAACCGCTCGCGCGCCACGGCGAGCCCCTCAAGCTGCGCCGCGATCGCCCGGTATTTTTCGCCGGTATTTTTCGCGCTCATTGCCAGCGGCCCCTGGGGTCGACGCCGAAGCGCATCGCGCCGTAGATGCCGTAGCCCGCGTCCGCCATCTCCGAGACGAACACGGCCACACCACAGCCCGTGCAGTGTGGCGGCGCGGCGCGGCCAGAACGCGAGACCGTCATGAAGCCGAGGTCGCTGCGCAAGCGCATCCGGTCCGCGTCTGCGCGCTGGCCGACGCGGTTGAGCCGTCCGCACAGCGAGCAGAACCAGCCGCGCGCGACCTGCAAGCCCACGTGGGAGTGGCCGGGAATGACCTCCCACGCGATGATGTGCTGGCCGGCGGGCATCCGCTCAGTTTGCCAGCGTGCGCCACGGAGCCGTGCGGACCACGATGGCCGGTAGCTGGAAGGGCGGCCAGTCGTCAGGCTCGAACGCCGGGCAGTTGACGCCGGCCACGGCATACTGCGCCAGCACGTCCGCGATGCGGCGATCGCGCTCACTCGTCGACCGCGCGCGCCCGACCCACGCGAGCACGCTGCTCGGCGGCTCAGATCGCGCGACGCCGTCGTAGCAGACGATCAGCGGCGGCAGCGACCGCGGCTGCGCGAGGATCGCGTCGATCAGAGCGACGTCGTCGAGCGAGTCTGCCATGTCGCCTTGCGCGCGACGTCGGCCGGGAGCGGGAACAGCTCCGGCGGCCACTCGGCCTGGTAGGGGTAGGAGATCTCGCTGGAGACCGGCGCGGCAGCAACGGTGAGGAACAGCACGGCAAGCCACCAAGGCTGCCCGCTGGCGAGCACCCCGTAGGCCCCGACGACCGTGCCAGCGCGCGCGTAGAACTTCAGGCGGGCGGCTCGTAGCCGGTCCACGGCTCCTCCTTGAAGCGCCGCTGCGCCTGCGCGAAGTTCTCGGCGATCGCCCCGTGAGGCGCTGTCCTCATGTTCGCCGCGACCAGCACGACCGGGAAGTCCATGCGCCGGTCCGCGCGGAACGCCGCGGTCACAATGGTGTGCACCGGGATCAGGTGGGGCATGCGCTGATAGCGCGCGTAGTCCTCGGCGAAGCCCTTGACGAGGCGGCTGTGCACCGGGCTCTTGCCGAGGTCGCGCATCCCGCTCTTGAGTGCGAGGTGCACGCCCGCCTTCTCCATCGCGCGCATGGCCGCCGCCATCGACTTGCCCATCTCGGCCGCGATCTCCTCGGAGATCCGCACGCCGGCCATCAGGCCGTCGACCAGCGCGCGAGCGGCGGCACCCAATCGGGCAGCAGCATCTCGTCGCCGATCCGCAAGCCCGCAAGCCGCGCGTTGCAGACCACCATGTGCACCGGCTGCACCTTGTAGGTGATCTCCATTGCTTGGCCGTCTGCGCTCCATCCGACGCTCACCTCGTAGATCTCGTGTTCGACGCCGTTGTGGAAGACGCGCTGGCCGACGGTGTACGGCAGCGGCGGCGGCTCGGCCATCACGGAGAAGCCGCCAGGCGTCAGCCCCTCGACCATCTTGCGCCGGCCGCGCGCGCTGACGTAGTCCTCCTGCGGGATCGCCCCGACGACGCCGTGATCGCCCCAGCCCTCGAGCGCGGCCAGCAGCTCCGTCTCGATCTCCTTCACCCTCGGGTCGTCCACGGCCTCAATGCTAACCATGCCACCAGCGCCTCATCCTGCTCCCGCGCCGTCCTCGTCCGCCACGGCGCGTAGGGGTCGGCCAGCATCAGCTCGAACGGCCCGCTGCGCGGGAACAGGAAGTTGTACGCGATCGTCACGGCCTCGACCGGGCAGTGCATCGGCAGGACGTCCCGCAGCTCCCACTCCTCGATCTCGCCGAGCGTCGCTAGCTCGGCCAGCTCGCTGACGTCGCGTTGTGACAGCAGCGGTCGCATCATCAGCCGCCGCAGCCGCGCGTCGTAGGTCATCTCGGCCTGCGCGTCCACCAGCGGCGCGGGCTCGTTCGCCACGGATCAGACGCGACCACCAGCGACGGCAGCTTGAAGGACCGGGCCACGCGCCACGCCTTGTAGGCGTCCAAGCAGACCGGGCAAGCCGCGTCGTGGCCGCGATGGCCCGGCGGCTGCCACGGCGCGATGAGCATGTCCTTCGTCACCAGCGCCCCATCTCCGACACCCAGCGCCGCGGGAAGGGGAACCGGATCGCCGAGAGCGCGGCAGCTTTGGGCAGCCCGCTACGCCGGTACGCGACGCCCAGCCGCGTCGCCCAGTCCTCGGTGGTCTCAGGGCCTTCGGTGCACGGCAGGCAGGAGAGCGCGTCGCCGAGCGCGAGCATCTCCTCTTCGGTCAGCCACTCCACCATCTCTTCGATGTACCACCACGAGTCGCCCATGATGTAGAGCACCTGGCCCCGATGCGAGATAACCACAGGCACGTGCCTAGCCGACGGACTCACCAGCGGGCGTCCCGCGGCACGAAGGAAGGGAACACAAAGTCCAGCAGATCCTCGATCGCGATGTGCGCTGGCAGGATCATCCGCAGCCGGTCTATCATCGATTCGTCGGCCTCGCCCGGCGCGCGGTAGATCGCGAACTCCGCGCACAGGACGTCGAGGTTTGCCGCAGGCAGCCGCGCCGACAGCGTCAGGTTTGTCCAGCAGCGCGCGACCATCGCCGCCTGTGTCGGCGTCATGCCCTCCACGGCAGCGCCCCCACGCGGCCCGTGCGCGGCATCGGCAGCACGAGGTAGGGGAACCCGAAGTCACGCGGGTTGCTCTCCCACAGGCCACCGTGATCCAGCGCCGCAGGCCACGCACAGATCCGCAGCAAGACGACGTCGCGGCCGATCGCCGTCTCCAGCCGGCCTCGGTAGCTGCCCTCCGACTCGCCATCGCGAAGCTCGATCCCGTGCTGACCTCCGAGCGCGAGCAGCAGCTCGGGCATCGTCACGCGCGCGCCGGTCGTCCGCCAAGCCGCGCCTGGTCCCGCCACCCAGCTCGGAAAGCCGAACGGGACACAAAGGTCATCCTCGGGCAGCCCCACGAGCGCGCGCGCCTCCCGCGCGGTGAACAGCCCGCACTCGACCAGCAGGCACGCCGACTCGATCACGCTTGCCGAAGCCATGGCCCCTCCGGATCAAACAGCGGCGGCTGCCACGGCTCACCGCCGGTCGGGAACGGAAAGCACGTGTCCCAAACGAACTCCATCTTCCAGATGATCGCACCCTCCAGCAGCGTGACCGCCTCGTCAAGCGACACGGGGCGGGCAAGGTCGCGCAACCGGCTCATGGCGCGTATCCCCGCCACGGCAGCGACGCCAACCCCATGTCCTTCTCAAACAGCGCGCGCGGCGTGCGCCGCCAGTCGACCAAGTGATGCGGGAACAAAAACGCCGTCCCGCGTCCGAGGCGGTTGAAGCAGTGATAGACGTACTGCGCCCACGCCTTCGCCGACCTCTGCGCCCTGAGCTGGCCCGCGCGCCGCTGCACTAGCTTGTGCGCCGCGTTCGCGAACGCCGCCGACGCCCGGTCCTCGACCTTGACCTTGAAGTCGACGGCAAGCCAGCCCTTCGTGTTCTCCTCAAAGCTCGGGTTGTCGTTCAGCTCAGCCATGCGCCGAGTATCCCGCCCACGCCCGACGCGCCGCAGCACCGATCGACGCAAACAGCGTCGTGCGGCTCGGGAAGCGTCGCCCGTCGAGCGCCTGCCACGGAATCCCGCACAGCAGGAGACGATCCACGCCCGGCTCGTTGTAGTCCCAGATCTCCCAATCGACGCGCCGGTCACCGTCGAGCTCGATCAGCCGGCAGATCGCGACGGGGCCGTCGAGGATCACCGACACGACACGTACCCCGCCCACGGCCAGCGCGCCGGTTCGGTCTGCGCCTTCCACGACGCCTGCCCCGCGATCCTGCGCCGCAGCAGCACCGGCCACGGCATCCCGAAGTGCATCAGCGACCGGAAGGTGATCCGGTGCCCGTCTCTGTTCAACCGCGGCTCGCCCCAGCCGGGCTCGTCGAGCCAGTAGCACCGCCACTCCCACATGTTGCTGCGGTCGATCGCCACGCTAGGCACGCAGCAGATCTCTACCGCCACGCCGCCTCGCCGTCAGCAGCAGCGGGGAACAGCATCAGCTCGCCGATCAGCTTGCTCATCCGGCACGCGTACGCGCACCCCGACCGGTACAGCCACGCCGCAGCGATGTCCACCCAGCGCTCGTCAACCCAGTCGGTCGGCGGGTAGCGCTCCCACGCCAGCGGCACGTAGATGCAGCCCTCGTTGACGTAGCAGCCCCACTGGTCTACAGCCATTCTGAGGGCTGAGAGCAGCAGCATGGGTGGTTCCCTTGGGAGGACGCGTCGCATCTCTCTGAGGGCGGTTGCGCGGGCTTCTTGGGAGGGGTGGACGGGGGGGCGTCTGTCTCCTGGTGCTCGCGAAGTGATTTTTCGCTCTCGCTCTTGGTTGCGTAGCTCTTCGAGTACGAACGAGTGGGGGCTCTTGGGGAGGAGGTGCACGGCTTGGTCGGGTGGGGGTTGCTTCGCGGCGCGTGACCCCCGCTGCACGGAGGGGTCAC
>JBEVLC010000143.1:0-19893 GCA_040509415.1 Baekduia sp.
GGTTGACGGGCGGCATCGCGCGAGCGCGACACTACCCACCCCAAAACGTCGCGATGCTCTCGTAGATCGGGGAGACAGGATTTGAACCTGCGACCGCCCGGCCCCCAGCCGGGTGCGCTACCAGACTGCGCCACTCCCCGTGGCTATGAACTGCGGGCCTCACGCGTCAAGCGGGCGACGGGACTCGAACCCGCTCCTAGAGCTTGGAAGGCTCCCGTGCAGCCGTTGACACCTCGCCCGCAGGCCTGGCGGCAGTGTACCGGCCCGGCCCAAACCCGGGCGGGCCAGCAGAACCCGCGCTCACGCGCCGCCAACCGGCTTGCGCGCCTCCGTCGGCACGACACCCGCGTCGTCGGCGATCGCCGTGGGCGGCCACGCGCCCCACCAGTTGTCGGCCGCCCCATCCAGCGTCACCACCGTCCCGCTCAGCGCCCGCCCCAGCGGCGACGCCAACATCCCCACCAGCCACGCGAACTCCTGCATCGTCCCCAGCCGCTGCAGCGGCACGCTCAACGCCGCGCTGCGCCAGACGACCTCCGGGTACTTCCGCAACGACTCCGTGTCAAAGCGCCCGATCGCAGCCGCGACGACCGACACGCCATCCTCGCGCCACTCAGACGCCAGCTCCACCGTCAGCGCCTCCACCGCCGCCCGCGCAGCCCCCGTGTGCGCCATCGCCGGCATCCCGTGGTGCGGCGAGACCGTCACGTTCACGACAGCGCCTCCCCCGCCCGCGCACAACGCAGGCCCAGCGGCGCGCGTCATCGTCACCGTCCCCTCGACGTTCAGCCGCATAACCGCCCGCCACCCCTTCGCGCCGATCGCCTCCGCCGGCACGAAGTACTGCCCGCCCGCATTGTTGACCAGCACGTCCAAGCCGCCGTGGCGCTCCACCGCACACGAAACGATCCGCGCGGCATCAGCAGGCTCGCGGATGTCCCCACTCACCCACGAGCACCCCTCACCCAGCCCCTCCGCAGCCTCCGCCAGCACCTCCTCCCGCCGCCCCGCGATCACCACCCGCGCGCCGCACGCCAGCAACTCCGCCGCCGCCTGACGCCCGAGGTTCGTCCCACCCCCCGTGACCACCGCTGACTGGCCGGCCAGCAAACCGGTGCGAAAGATCTCTGAGGGCCCGCTCATAGACCCGCGAAGTCTATGGACGAACGCGCAAAAGTGGACAGGCATGGCACGCTTAAGCCGAGACTCTCCGTGTCCAGCACCCTCGCCGAACGCCTCGCCGACCGCGACGAGCAGCGCTTCGTCGGCCGTGAGCGCGAGCTTGCGTTCTTCGAGTCGCTGTTCGTCGACGACCCGCCCGCGCAGGTCGTGCTGGTCCACGGGCCGGGCGGGATCGGCAAGAGCACGCTCCTTCGTGAAATAGCCCGTCGCGGCGCGCAGCGCGGATGGACCGCCCAGATCGTCGAAGGCCGCGACCTCGCTCCGGTCCCAGGCGAGATCGAGAGCGCCCTCGGCGACGTCACCACAGCGCCTCGACCGCTGATCCTCTTCGACACCTACGAGCGGATGTCGGCCGCCGACGGCTGGCTGCGCGGCCGCCTGCTCCCCTCCCTCCCGGCGCACGCGCTTGTCGTCCTCGCTGGCCGCAAAGCGCCCGACCCGGGCTGGTTCGAGGGTGGATGGGAACGCCTAGCGGTCGAACTGAAGCTCGAGCCGATGCTCGCCGACGCCGCCCTCCAACTCATCAAGGCCCACGGCCTCGACGACGGCGACCTCGCCCAGCAGCTGATCGCCTGGGCCGCCGGCTCGCCGCTCGCGCTCGCGCTCTCTGCCGACGCCGTCCAGCGCGACGGCACCACCTGGACCCCCGAGCGCATCCACGAGCACCCCAACTTGGTCCAGGCGATCCTGCACCGGATCGCGCGGACCGAGCTCGACGGCGGCAACCTCGACGTCGCCGCGGTGGCCGCGATCGCGCGCGTCTGCGACGAGCCGATGCTGCGCGACGTCCTGCCCGAGGTCGACCACGCAGCCGCCTACACCTGGCTGCGCGAGCGCACGTTCTCCGAGCCGGTCTCCGGCGGCATCGCGCTGCACGAGATCGTCCGCCAGGCGATGCGCGCCGACCTTCGCGCGCGGGACCCTGAGCGCGATCGCGAGCTGCGCCGCCGGATCGCCGACCACCTCTTCCTGCGTGGCCTGCGGGCGGGGCCCCGCACGGTGGTCGATCTCGCCGAGCTGGTCGAGAACCCCGCGGTCCGCTGGGGCTTCGGCGTCGACGGCTCGACCACCCACCGTCCGGACCTGTGGCGCGCGGAGGATCTCCCGGTCGCCCGTGAGCGCATCCTGGCCAAGCCCGACGGCGTGTGGTGGGCCTCGACCCGACTGATCCTGGAGCAGGCGCCCGACCGCGTCGTCACCGTCCGCGACGCGCACGACACGCTCTGCGGCATCGCGATTGCGGTCACCCCCGACAACGCGCCCGCTGTCGCCGAGCGCGACATCTGCCTCGGCCCCTGGCTCGCCCATGCGCGCGCAGCGCATGCCGGTGAGGAGGTCCTGATCTGGCGCGACTCGATCGACTTCGTCGCCCATGGCGACCGCAGCTCCCCGGTCCTCTCGATCCTCAACACCGCGGCGATCCTGCGCTCGGGTCTGAACAACCCCCGCTGGTCTTATATCCCCATCGATCCGAGCAACGAAGCGGCGGTCGCGTTCGCGCGTGCGGTCAACACCACGCACTTGGATCACCTCGACGTCGACCTCGGCACCAAGCTCGTCCAATGCCATCAGATCGATCACGCGGACGACGGGCTGCTCGGCGGTGTGCGCAGCGCGGTCTATGGCGAGCTTGGCCTCGGCGTGCCAGGACCGATCCAACGACGCGACGACACGGCCCCGCTGGCATCGACCGCGCCGGACGGCCACGACCACCCGGTCACGCGCGACGCCGTCCGCGACGCCTTGCGCAATCTCCACCAACCGCTCGCGCTGGCGACCAGCCCGCTGGCAACCGGCACCACCACCGAGCAACGCGCCGCATCTGTGCGCGCCGAGATGCAGGACGCCGTCGCCAACGCGTTCGGCGACTCCCCCGCCGAACAGCTCTTGCGCCGGATCATCCAGCGCGGCTACCTAGACCCCGACGGCAGCCACGAGCTCGCCGCCGACGAACTGCACGTCAGCCGCGCGACGTACTTCCGCCGCCTGCGCGCGGCCTCTCAGCGCGTCGCCGACTACCTGATCGCCAAGCACGCCTGACGACCAGGTCGCACCCTGGGCGACAACCGTTCGGGCCCGTACACTGCCCGCTTCGGGTGGCCCGGATGGCCGCCGCTCTGCCATGACGTTGGACGTCGCACATACCGAGTACGCGGGCGGTGGACCGGGCTTCGCGCTCGTCCGCCTGAGCGGCGCTGCCCGCACCGCGGTCGCGTGCCGCCTGGCGCCACCGACACTGCTGATCGCCGACGGCCCCGCATGGCGGCGACTGGCCACGGTCCCAGGAACGCCGCTGCTGCGCGGGACCCCGGAGGGTGCCGCGTTCACGGTCGCCTTCGAGGTGCCGCTGCATCTCGCGCTGGGCGACGGCGCGTGGTGGCTGGAGCCGGGGCCGGAGGTGGCCGACACGGCGCACGACCGCCGCCGGCTTGACGAGCTAGCCGGGCGCGCGGCGGCACTCGGGGCCGAGTTGGCGACGCTGCGCCTGCGGGTCGAGGAAGCCGAGGCAACGCCCGCGCCCGCACCGCCCGAGACCACGCCCACGGTCGATGCCGTCCTTCCACCAGAAGACTCCGACGCCGCGCCCACCCCCGGCGCCGTCCCCGTCCCCCGCCGCGGCCGCCTGCGCGCACTGCGCCCCAGCCTCCCCGCGCTGCTCGTCGCCACCGGCGCCCTGGCGCTCGGCGATGCCATCGCCACCGTCGTCTGGCAGGAGCCAGTCTCCGCGCTCTGGGCCATCCACGAGCAGCACGCGCTCCAGGACGACCTCGCCCGCCTCGACGCGGCCTACGACACGCCGGCGGCGGCAACGGCGGCCGCCACCGCCGCTGCCCCGAAGACGACCGACCCCCTTCGTCGGACCACCGCCCAGGCCCGGATCCGCGCGCTCGCGCACACCCTCGAGTCCCGCACCACCAGCGGCAAGGCGCTCGGCGAGCTGCGCATCCCCCGCCTC
The DNA here is from genome assembly GCA_040509415.1 of Baekduia sp. Classification (GTDB taxonomy): domain Bacteria; phylum Actinomycetota; class Thermoleophilia; order Solirubrobacterales; family Solirubrobacteraceae; genus Baekduia. The sequence goes on from JBEVLC010000143.1 coordinate 4,139, forward strand.
GACGCTCACTTCGTCGTCGTCCAGGGCACCGGCTCCGGCTCCCTGCGCCGCGGCCCCGGCCACTACTCCGAGACGGCACTGCCCGGCCAGGACGGCACCGTCGGGATCGCCGGCCACCGCACGACCTACGGCGCGCCGTTTCGCCACCTCGACGCGCTGCGCCGCGACGACCCCATCACCGTCACCATGCCCTACGGCCGGTTCGTCTACCGCGTCGAGGGCACGCGGATCGTCAAGCCTCAGGACGTCTCGTCGCTGCGCGCGATCGGCCGCCAGCGGCTCGTGCTAACGGCGTGCCACCCGCTCTACAGCGCCGCGCAGCGGCTCGTCGTGATCGCCCGCCTGGAGCGGGCTGCGCCCCGTGGCGCGGCGGCGTCTAACGGTCCGTCGCGGCCCGGCGGCGGCGATGCAGCATGAGCCCGCCGACCATCAGCGCGGCGCCGAAGAACCCGACGTAGATCGGCTCGCCGCCCGTGAACGCCAGGTGCGACGGGCCCTTGCCCGTCGAGCGTGACGGCGGCGGACCGCTGTTGTTCGTCGGCACCGGCGAGGTGCCGTGCTTGCGCTCCGGGTTGGTGCCGTTGGTCGTCGTGGCCTCCGACGGGGTCGTCGACGTCTTGGTCGGTGTCGTGGTCACCGGCGTCGTGGACGTGGTCGGCGTCGTCGCATAGGGCGACAGCGGCGTCGTGGTGTAACCGCTGGTCGGGACGGTCGTGCCGTCGCCTTGCCCGAAGGCGACGACGGCAAGCGTCAAGCCACCCACGCTGGACAGCAGGGCGATGAGCAGGACCACAACCGTGTGGCGGGACAGGCGCTTCATGGCAACACTCTCGAATCCGTTCAGGGCGCCTTCTCTGGCGTGAGCGCCACCTTAGAGGCGTCAGAAGGTCACTGACAACCGATACCCCGGGTTCCGGGGCCAGACCTCTCCGAACGTTCAGGCTCCGCGACGATGCGCGGACATCCATGCGACGCCGGTCCGCGAGCGCACCGGACCATCCTCAGGCGAGCCGCCCCACCACCGCGCTCCGCCCTACAATGACGGGCCGCTGGGGGACTGGTGTAGTGGTAACACGACGGTCTCCAAAACCGTAACTCGGGGTTCGATTCCCCGGTCCCCCGCTCCGTCGGCGCAGTCGGCCTGTGCGCTACAGCGCCAGCTCGCCGCGCCGCAGCGCCACGACGATCGCGTGGGCGCGCGTGCGGGTGCCGAGCTTGCCCATCGCGTTGCGCACGTGCGTCCGGATGGTCTCGGTGGACAGCACGAGGTCGGCGGCGATCTCCTCGACCGACAACCCTTCGGCCAGCCGCCCGAGCACCTCGCGTTCGCGGACCGTGAGCACGCGATCGACCGGTGCCTCCTGGCGGGCGAGCCGGTGGCGGACGTTCGGATCCACGAACGTCCCGCCCGCGGCGACCGCCCGGACGGCGTTGAGCATCGTCTCGGGGTCTGAGGTCTTCAGCGTGAAGCCGCGGGCGCCGCTTGCCAGGGCGTCTTCGAGAACCGCGGGGTCGTCCATACCCGTGTAGAGCAGGACGCCGAGACGCTTGTCGCGGCGCAGCAGCCGCCGCGTGAGCTCCACGCCACTGCCGTCGGGCAGGTCGACATCGACCAGCGCAACGTCCGGCTTGGCCTTGACGATGGCGTCGTGGCCCTCCTCCGCGGTGCCGACCCGGGCGGCGACGAAGAAGCCCTCGCGCTCAAGCACGAGGCAGAGTCCCTCGCGCACGGTGGGGTGATCTTCAACCACCACGATCGATCGAAGGGTTTCCGTCACGCGGCCCCACGGTAGTTGACCTAGTGCGTTCATGGCAGAAGAACCCGCCCAACCTTCCCTCCGCCCGCGCGACGATCAGGCTGCTCAGGAGCTTGATGCGATCGCAACGGCGCTCGCGCACGACCTGCGCGCCCCACTGCGCGCCATCGACGGGTTCTCACGGATCCTGCTCGCCAACCACGGCGAGACGCTGCCCGATCAGACACAGCACTATCTCGCGCTCGTCCGCGACGCCGGGACCGAGCTGGCGGACCTGCTCGACGACCTCGTCGAGGTCGTGGAGATGACGCGCGTGCCCCTCGACCCGCGCGAGGTCGATCCGGCACAGCTGGCGCGGGAGCTGATCGACGCGGTCCTCGAGCCACGAGCCGACGGTCGCGCCGTGACGTGGACCGTCGGCGATCTACCGCGCTGCCGCGCCGACCAGACGCTGCTGCGACGGCTGATCGAGGAGCTGCTCGACAACGCGCTGAAGTTCACCGCGCCCCATGAGCGCGCGCAGATCGAGCTGGTGTGGGACGAGGACGCCGGTGCCTACGCCGTGCGCGACGACGGCATTGGGCTCGACGGCGAGCTGCCCGACCAGGCCTTCGCGATCTTCGGACGGCTCAACGGGCGCGAGGCCTTCGCGGGGACTGGCTCGGGCCTGGCGATCGCGGCGCGGATCGCGCAGCGCCACGGCGGTCGCGTATGGGGCCGCGGCACGCCGGGCGGTGGCGCGACGGTGTGGTTCACGATCGGCTGAGCGACCGCCTGCGCTGATAGAAGCCGCGGCGTGCTCCTCGAGGTGCGGCTCCTACTCGCGATCTTCGCCGGTGGCTGCGTGGGTGCGCTGGCACGCGCCGGGCTGCTCGAGCTGGCGCCGACGCACGCCGGCCGCTGGCCGTGGGTGACGTTCGGGGTCAACGTCGCGGGAAGCCTGCTGCTGGGATGGATCGCGACGCATCGCTCACCGGCAAGCCGCATGCGGGCACTGATCGGCACCGGGTTCTGCGGAGCGCTGACGACGTTCTCGACCATGCAGTTGGAGCTGTTGGAGATGCTGGACGCCGATCGGCTCGGCATGGCGGTGCTGTACGTGAGCGGAAGCGTGGTCGCCGGGCTGGTCGGCGTGGCGCTTGGGGCTCGTGCGGCGCCGGCACCGAAGCCCACCCCCGCGCCGGGCGTCGCATGAGCGCCGTGGCATGGATCGCGGTAGGGCTGGCCGGCGGCTGCGGCGCGGTTGCTCGCGCGCTGCTCACGCACGCCATCAACGTCCGCGCAGGCCGCTCGTTCCCGTACGGAACGCTGGCGGTCAACCTCTCCGGCGCCGCCGTCCTCGGCGTGATCGCAGGCTCCGGTCTGTCCGACGACGCGTTGCGGATCGTCGGCACGGGCTTGATCGGCGCCTACACCACGTTCAGCACGTGGATGTTCGAGACCCGCCACGCCGACGCGACCGGCCACCGCGGTCGAGCGGTCGCCAACATCGCGGTGAGCCTTGTCGCCGGCCTGCTCGCGGTGTGGCTCGGGCGCTCCATCGGGCGCGCCGCGTTCTGAGCGGTGAAGGTGCGGGCGGAGGGACTCGAACCCCCACAGCCATAAGGCCACGAGGACCTAAACCTCGCGCGTCTGCCAGTTCCGCCACGCCCGCACGGCGTGCTGCGATACGCGCCCCAGCACGTTGACCGTGGCGCGCAACCGCAAGGGATTGTAAGGTCGGCGCGGGATGGAGGACAACCAGATCATCATCGAGCACCCGAACCGCGACAAAGCGGCGAGCAAGGCGACCAAGGCAACGGTCCTGCTGCTGCTCCTCGTCTCGGTCGCGCTGATGCTCATCGTCACCATCGGCGGCTGGGATGTCCTGCAAGGTGCCAAGGCGGTGCAGATCGCCTACATCTTGATCTATCTGATCATGGCCTACTTCGTCAGCCAGTGGAACCGCGGCGTCCTCCCGGTCGCCGCCGCACTCGCGATCCTCTTGGTGATCTTCGCCGCCGTCGCCGTTCCCGGCTGGCTGGATCGCGACGAGCCGGGCTTCGCCCAGCCCATGATCGACTCCGGCGTCCTCGCCATGGTCACCGCCCTCATCATCCCGGTCCAGATCCTGCTGATCGCCTTCGCGATGCGCGCCTTCAACCAGGCCTGGAACGTCGAGCTCGAGCGCACCGTCGACCGCGGCCCCAGCCACGCGGCACCCCACCCTGCCTGACACGCAGCGCGCGGCGCTTTAGACTGCAGTTCACCACCAGCCCGGGTGGCGGAACGGTAGACGCAGAGGACTCAAAATCCTCCGCCCGCAAGGGCGTGTGGGTTCGACTCCCACCCCGGGTACTGACGTCGGCGCTCACCCCCGCGCCGTCGTCGCCGCCCCCAACCGCCCCGGCGTGTCGTCGTCCGCAGCGCGGAAGAAGCCACCCACCGCCTCCTCGAGGTGGTCCAGCGAGTCGGCCGCGTACAGCACCGGCTGGTACTTGGTGATGTCGTAGTCGATGGTCACCATCTCGGCGAAGTCCAGCGGGCGGATCTCCATGTGGCGGAACTCCTCGATCTCGCCGTAGCTGGAGAGGATGCCGGCGCCGTAGGCGCGCAGCTCGCCGTCCTCGTGCAGGACGCCGAACTCCAGCGTGAACCAGAAGACGTCGGCGATCGCCTGCAGCGCTTCGTCGGTCTCGACGCGCTGGGCCGCCAGCCCGGCCTCGCGCTTGATCGCGGCAAAGCGCGGTGAGGCCAGCAGGTTGCCGTGGCCGATGACCTCATGGATGACGTCGGGCTCCGGCGTGTAGAGCGGCTCGGAGGGATGGCGGACATATTGGGTCGAGTGGAACACCCGATCACCAAGTGAGCCGTAGAACTCGCGCAGCGCGACGAGCCCCGGCGCCGGGTGGTACTCGAAGCCCGTCAGGGGCTTCAGCCGGTCGGTGACCTCATCGAGCTGCGGCACGCGATCCTCCGGCAACCCCAATGCCGCCTTGGCCTCCAAGAACTCCCGACAGGCATAGCGCTCGTGCTTGACGTGCAGCTCGTGCGAGACCGTGCGCCAGATGTCGTTCTCGACCTCGGTGTAGGCGATCTGCGGGACGTCATCGCCCGGCGTCCAGGCCATCGCCGCCGCAGCGATCGTGTTGCGCCGCTCGCGATAGGCCGGGTCATGGAACCCGGGATGGTCCTCGCCGAGGTGGACCTGCACGCGGCCGTCATCGCCGCGGGTGACCGGTGAGTAGAGCTGGCCCTCTTCGAACATCGCGATCATCTCCCCTGACGCGTCGTTGGCCGTCCACCAAGGAGACCACCCGAGACGCCTGGAGACAAGGGCGACCAGCGGACCACCGCCGCTGTCTGCTTCAGGACACCAGCGCGCGCAGGTCGGCGGCGATCGCCACCGGCGCGGCGAACGTGCCCCACGGCAGTTCACCCACGGGCTCCAACCGGGAGACCTCCAGCCCGGCCCGCGCGCAGATCAGCTCGCCGGCGGCGACGTCCCACAGGTTGACGCCGCGCTCGTAGTAGGCGTCCAGGCGCCCGGCGGCGGTCCACGCGAGATCCAGCGCCGCTGACCCGCCGCGGCGAATGTCGCGGGCGCGCGGCACGACGCGCGCGACGACCTCGGCCTGCAGCTCGCGCCGGCGCATGTCGTAGCCGAAGCCGGTCGCGACGAGCGCGTGTGCCAGATCCTCCGGCGGCACCGGAGCCAAGGCAATGCCATTGCACTCGGCCGGCCCATCCGCCGTCGCCGTAAAGAGCTCGTCCAAGACCGGATCGAAGATCGCCGCGGCCCGTCCCTCGCACGCGATGCTCACGCACCACTGGGGCAACCCGTACAAGAAGTTCACCGTGCCGTCGAGCGGGTCCACGACCCAGCGACGCCCCGACGTCCCGCCGGTGTCCTCGCCCTCCTCCCCCATGATCGCGTCGTCGGGCGCCCGGCGCGCGAGGATCTCCCGGATCGCGGCCTCGGCGGCCAAGTCGGCGGCGCTGACGAGATCGGTCGACGTCGACTTCGTCGCCAGCACGCGCTCGCTGCCGAAGCGCTCGAGCAGCAACGCACCCGCGGTGCGCGCCGCCTCCACCGCGATGTCGAGCAGCGCGCCGTCGTCGTCGCTCACGCGATCGCTCCCGGCCGGCGATCGATCCACGGCCGCGCCGCCTCGATCTGGGCCGCGAGCGACAGCAACACCGCATCCTCACCACGGCGCCCGACCAGCTGGACGCCGACCGGCAGCCCATCGTCATCCAACCCCGCGGGCACCGCGGCCGCCGGCTGGCCGGTGATGTTCCAGGCCGGCATCCAGCTCAGCCGCTCTGCGCCGCGCACGATGTAAACCGGCGTCGACCAGCGACCGACGACGCCGACGCGGTAGGGCCCATCGTTGACGGCCGGGGTCAGCAGGACGTCGACCTCCTCCCACAGCCGAGCCAGACGCGCGGTCTGCTCGGCCTCCGCTTCGCGGGCCCACCGCACCAACCCGGCCGGCGCGCGGTTGCCCAGCGCCGCAACAGCCCGCGTCCGCGGCTCCAGCCGCTCGGGATGGGGCATGGACGCCGCCACGTCGTCGCCGATGCCGCGCATGACGCGCACCAGCCCCGCCGGCCAGAGCGACCCCGGGTAGTCCGGGTCGCGCTCGACGACGTCGTGGCCCAGCCCGCGCAACAGCGACGCCATGTCCTGCACCGCGCGCCGCTCCTCGGCGCCCAGCCGCGGCATCGCACCGGGCGGCGCCTTGGTGCTGACCGCGATCCGCAGCCGCCCCGGCTCACGTGCCGCCGCGCCCACAAAGCCGCCCTCCGGCACGCCGTCGTCCTCGACGGTCGCATCCAGGAACAGCGCCGCGTCGATCACCCGCCGCGCCAGCGGCCCGTTGACCGACAGGCCCTGCCACGCGTCGTCATGCGGGGTGACCGGCACGCGATCGCGCGTCGGCTTGAGCCCGAAGAGGCCGTTCCACGTCGACGGTGTCCGGATCGAGCCCGCCCCGTCAGAGCCCAGCGCCACGCCCGCCAGACCCGCCGCCATCGCCGCGCCGCTGCCGCCGCTGGACCCACCCGGCGTGCGGCCCAGATCCCAAGGATTGCGCGCCGAGCCGAAGGTGGTGGTGTCGGTTGCCGGCAGCATCGTCATCTCCGGCACCAGCGTCTTGCCAACGATGATCGCCCCGGCCGCACGCAGCCGGCGGATGACCTCGGCGTCGCGCGCCACCGGGCCCGCGTGGGCGGCGGTGCCCCACGCGGTCGGCTCGCCGGCGACGTCGACGTCGTCCTTGATCGCGACCGGCACCCCGAGCAGGGGGCGCGCGTCTCCGGCGCCCCGGCGGCCGTCGGCCTGGTCGGCCTCGGCGAGCGCGCGCTCGGCGAGCACGACGCGGTAGGCGTTGAGCAGCGGGTTGATCTTCGCGATGCGCGCGAGCGTCGCCTCGATGACCGCGCGCGAGGTGACCTCGCCTTCGCGGATCAGTCGGGCCTGCTCGGCGGCGCCGGCGAGGGCGAGCGTCGTGGCGTCCATTGGGGTCCACGCTACCGGCCACGGCCTTGAGGTCTCTGGCAACCAGGCCGATGCAGCCCGGAAGATGTCCATGTCCGTCCGCAGACTGCTCGTGGTGGCGCTGGTCGCCGCGCTCGGCGGCGGGACCACGGCGCAGGCCATCGCCAGGCCGGCCAAGAAGCCGTCCAAACAGCGTGCGGCGCGCAAGGCCAGTGCCAAGAAGCCGCGCCCGCGGGCCCGCGCGGTCAAGCTCGGCGCCGGCGTGGCGTGGGTGCCGGCTGACGCGCTCACCGGCGCCGCACCGCTGACGGGGACGACCGGCGCGCCCGCCAGTCCAGGGAGCGGGAGCCTCACCGTGCCGCCGGCGGGCACCGACCCGACGTCCGGCTACACCACGCCCCCGCCCGGACCCGGCGACGGGCCGCCGAAGCCGCCGTCGACCCAGGCCGTCGGCGTCACCGTCGACGACCGCACCGGCTACACCGCCCGCCTGTCGCGCGCGAGTGTCACCGCCGGATCGGTCGTCGTCCAGCTCCACAACCAGGGCGAGGACGACCACAACCTCCGCGTCGTCCCCACCGGCCACGCGGGCGCGACCGTCGACTTCCCGCTCACCGGCTCCGGGGAGAACGTCACCAAGACGCTCGCGCTGACCGCCGGCAGCTACCGCCTCTTCTGCACGCTGACGACGCCCGTCAACCATGAGACGGCGGGCATGAACGCGACGCTGACGGTCTCCTGATCGCAGACGTCGGCGTGTGAAAGAGTTCGGGCGCAGATGCCCGACGCCGAGCCGAAGGTCCTCTGGTCGCCCACCGCCGAGCGCGTCCAGGCCGCGACGCTCACGCGTTTCGCGCGCTGGGTCTCGCTGACCCGTGGCGTCGATGTCTCCAACTCCTACGACGACCTGTGGCAGTGGTCGGTCGATGAGCTCGAGGACTTCTGGGCAGCGATCTGGACGTTCTTCGACGTCCAAGCCTCAACCCCGTACCAGCGCGTCCTGGGCTCCCGCGAGATGCCCGGCACGCAGTGGTTCCCGGGCGCCCGGCTGAGTTACGCCGAGCACATCTTCCGCGGCAAGCAGGACTCGGCGATCGCGCTGCAGCACGCCTCCGAGCTGCGCGAGCTGGACTTCATGACCTGGGGCGAGCTGCGCGACCTCACCGCGCGGATCGCCACCGGCCTGCGCTTCCTCGGCGTCGGGCCTGGCGACCGCGTCGTCGCCTACATCCCCAACATCCCCGAGGCGATCGCGGCGTTCCTGGCGTGCGCGTCGATCGGCGCGACGTGGTCGTCGTGCTCGCCGGACTTCGGCGCGCGCTCGGTCGTCGACCGCTTCGCCCAGATCGAGCCCAAGGTCCTGATCGCCGTCGACGGCTACCGCTACGGCGGCAAGGACTTCGACCGCCGCGACGTCGTCGCCGGGCTGCGCGACGAGATCCCGTCGCTGGAGCACGTCGTGCTGCTGGACTACCTCGGCGCCGAAGGCGACTCGCCGCCGGACATGCTCCCCTGGCGCGAGCTGATCAAGCAGCAGGAGCCGCTGGAGTTCGCCCAGCTGCCCTTCGACCACCCGTTGTGGGTGTTGTACTCCTCGGGCACGACCGGGCTGCCCAAGGCGATCGTCCACGGCCAGGGCGGCGTGCTGCTGGAGCATCTCAAGAAGATGCACTTGCACCTCGACGCCCGCGACGGTGACCGCGTCTTCTGGTTCACCACCACGGGCTGGATGATGTGGAACTTCCTCGTGGGCGTGCTGCTGACGCCGGCGTCGATCGTCCTCTATGACGGCAACCCGGGGACGCCCTCGCTGGACCGCCTCTGGGATCTCGCGGCCCAGTCGCAGACCACGACCTTCGGGACGAGCGCGAGCTTCATCGCCACGTGCATGAAGGAGGGCGTCGAGCCCGGCGCGGGCCGGAACCTCAGCGCGCTGACGTCGGTCGGCTCGACCGGCTCGCCGCTGGCGCCCGAAGGCTTCCAGTGGGTCTATGACCACGTCGGCGCCGACACGTGGCTGTTCTCGACATCGGGCGGGACCGACGTCGTCAGCGCGTTCGTAGGCGGCGTGCCGACGCTGCCCGTGTACCGCGGCGAGATCCAGGGCCGCGCGCTGGGCGCAAAGGTCGAGTCGTGGGACCCCGACGGGCATCCGCTGGTCGGCGAGGTCGGCGAGCTGGTGCTGACCGAGCCGATGCCGTCGATGCCAATCTTCCTCTGGGGCGACGAGGACGGCTCGCGGCTGCGCGAGTCCTACTTCGAGCACTACCCCGGCGTCTGGCGCCACGGCGACTGGATCGAGATCACCGAGCGCGGGACGGCCATCATCTACGGCCGCAGCGACTCCACCATCAACCGCGGCGGCATCCGGATGGGCACCAGCGAGATCTACCGCGCGGTGCTGGCTGACGACGCGGTCGTCGACGCGTTGGTGGTGGACATCCCGCGGGAAGGCACCGAGGGCTGGATGCCGCTGTTCGTCGTGCTGCGCGAGGGCGAGGAGCTCAGCGACGAGCTCGTCGCGCGGATCAAGCAGCGCATCCGCTCCGACTGCTCGCCGCGCCACGTCCCCAACGAGGTTCGCCAGATCGCCGAGATCCCGCGCACGCTCAGCGGGAAGGTGCTTGAGGTGCCGGTCAAGCGGATCCTCATGGGCCAGCCCGCAGATCAGGCGGCGTCCCGCGACTCGCTCGCCAACCCTGCCGCGCTGGACGTCTTCGTCGCGATGGCGTCACAGGGCGACTAGCCGCTCTGGCAACTGACCGGCGCGAGGGTTAGGCTCGCCCGCGATGACCGATCAGCCGATCTTCGAAGCGCAGTACGTCGAGAAGCGCAGCCGCCTCACGACGTTCTTCCGCGCCATCCTCGCCATCCCGCACTTCATCGTGTTGTCGGTGTGGGGGTTCCTCGCGTTCTTCGCCATCGTCGCGGCGTGGTTCGCGCTCGTGATCACGGGTCGCTACCCGCAGGCCTTGTACGACTTCGTCGCTGGCCTGCAGCGCTACAGCACAGCCGTCTACGGCTACATCGCGCTGCTGACCGACGCGTACCCGCCGTTCAGCGCCGACACCGACAGCTACCCCGTCCACATCAAGATCCCACCGCCCAAGGCGGAGTACAACCGGCTGAAGGTCCTCTTTCGCATCATCCTGGCGATCCCGGTCTTCATCATCGTCTACGCAATGCAGATCGTGTGGGAGATCGGGGCGGTCATCGCCTGGTTCGTGATCCTCATCCTGGGCAAGCAGCCCAAGGGCCTGCAGGACATGATCGTCCTGGGCATCTCCTACCAGCAGCGTGCCAACGCCTACATCTGCCTGCTGACCGAGGACTGGCCACCGTTCACCGATCCACAGAACGAGGCGCTTGAGGGTGCCACGACCAGCTCCGGCCTCCCTCCCGCTCCGGCCAGCCCCGCGCCGCCAGCGGCGCCCGAGGCGCCTGGTGGCCAGACGGGGACCGGCGGGACCGGGCTCCCGCCCGGCAGCAGCAACCCCTTCGGCGAGTAGCGCGTCAGGCGGTCGCCGTCGCCGGCCGGTCCCCGACCCAGTAGCGCGGGCCAGGTCCGAGCCGGCCGGCGCGATCGTCGGGGTTGGCCAGGCGGCAGCGGTCCAGCGACAGGCAGCCGCACCCGATGCACTCGGTCAGCCCGGCCTTCAGCCGCTCCAGCTCGGCGATCCGGTCATCAATCCGCCCCGACCATCCGCTCGACAGCCGCGCCCAGTCCTTGCGCGTCGGCGCCCGGTCGGGCGGCAGCTTGGCCAGCTCGGCCCCGATCTCCTCCAGCGTGAGCCCGACCCGCTGGGCGAACACGATGAACGCGATCCGCCGCAACACGGGACGCGGGTAGTGCCGATGGCCGGAGCCCGCGCGCTCAGACGCGATCAGCCCACGCTCCTCATAGAACCGCAGTGCCGACGCGGCGACCCCACTGCGCTTGACGACCTCACCGATGGGCAACAAGGTGGACATGGCCTTCAAGCTTAAGTGAGGTTGAGGAGGGCCTCGAGCTCTTGGGCGACGGCGGTGGGTGCGGACACGATCTCGTCGGCCGTGAAGCGTGCGGTGCGCTGGCCGCGACGGAGGGCCTCGCGATCGCGGACGCGATCGTTGGCGAAGGCGCGGCGGTCGCGGTGGTAGGCGTAGCCGTCGACCTCCACGATGAGGTTGTGGTCTGGGAAGCGGAAGTCCTGCTCGGCGCCGTTCTCACTGCGATTGACCTGCGGCCGCGGAAGGCGGTGATCGATGCAGAGCTGCAGAAACGCGGCCTCGACGTCGCTGCGGGTCCGCGGCGTACCGTGATCGCGCAGATCCCCGATGAGCGTGCGGAGCCGACGGCGGCCCGGCTGCCGCGGGTGGGCCGCGACCGTCCGGGTCACGGCGGTGAGGTCGAAAAGCTCGAGTTGCTCCGCGCGCTCGACGGCGCGCCGCAGGTGGTGGGCCGGCACAACCGCGGCAAGATCCAGGAGCGTCCGGGCGACGGTGGTCGTCGGGACGCCATCGAGGTCGACGACCTCATCGTCGGCGAGCGTCGGATAGCGGAAGACCCGTACCGGCGCCGCGGGCTGCACCGCCGACGCGCGCCGCACCGTGACATCCCACTTGGTCCCACCGTCAGGCCGCAGCCCCCAGGCGCCCGCGGCACTTCGGTGACTCAACACGGCCCGCCGACCGCAGGCCAGCACGATCGCGCGTCGCCGCCCATAGACGGTCAGCTCCGCATGCCCAATCGCGTACACACCCTCGTAGAGGCGCAGATACCGGCCGGACTCGATCCTCGCCTGGATCGCGGCCGACCGCTCCCCCGCGGCGAGCAGCTCAAATCGCGCCGCGACACCATGCAGCCACGGTGGTCCGGGACGTTCGTCGTTTTGTGCGGTCATATACCGCACTAGGCGACGAGCGTCGAAAACTCGCCCCCCTCAGCGCAGCAGAAGCGGCGGCGGCTCGGGGGCGTCGATGTCCGGCGGCGGTGGTGCGGGCGTCGTGGGACGGAGGCCGACAACGAGCAGGAAGGTCGCGGCGATGGCCAGGACGAGCGGCCAGCCGAGGAGGGTCGCGCCGTGATCGCCGATCTCCAGCGAGGTGAGGACCGTGAAGGCGATGAGGTTCAGGACGCCGAGGTAGGCCGGTCCAGGCTGGCGGTCGACCGAGCTGTAGGCGATGAGGCCGAAGCCGGCGGCGACCATCAGCAGTTCCCAACCCCAGGCCACACCTCGGAAAGCAGCCTCTCCCTCTCCGCCTTCTCCGAAGAAGCCGTTGGCCAAGAAGGTGACGGCGATCGCCAGCGCCGCGAGCCCGGCGGCGTCGATCAGCGCGACGCCATGGCGCGGGCGGCGGTCACGCTGGCCGATCGCGGCGAAGCCGTAGACGACGATCAGCACGAACAGGGTCCAGCGCGCGGTCGCGAAGCCCTCCGGCGAGAAGATCCAATCGACCGCGGTGAGCACCGCGCCGCCGGCCGCCAGCGACCCGAGCAGCGTGCAGGCGGCGCTGTTGCGCTCCGCCGCGAAGCCCAGCGCGAGCGCCGCGACGGCCAGCAGCGCCCAGGTCGCCGCGCCGGTGGAGTCCGTCGCGCCCGCGCCCGCCACGCGGCTGAACTGCGCGATGACGTCGATGAACAGCGCGACGGATGCGACGTACAGCACCGATTGGTAGGCCCGCGGCGTGTCGCCCTCCGCCGGCGACAGCACCGCCATGGCCGTCACGAACGACCACGCGGCCATCGCGTAGACACCGTGCGCGCCCGGCCCCCACTCATCCGCGAACCGCACCGTCACGACCCACACCAGCGTCGTGAGCACGACCACGCCGGCCGCGACCACGTCCCCGCGGAAGGGTTTCGGGCGCAGCGGACTCAGCAGTGAGGAATGCACCCCGAGGGCTTCGCCGCGCCGCGTGGCCCTCCTGCCCCTAGGGCCGCGTGAACGTGTCCGGATCCGGCCCGGTCCGGTCGCCCGCGTCGAGCTCGGCGATCACGCCCATCTCGGCCGCGCTCAGCGTGAAGCCGAAGACGTCGAGGTTCTGCTCGATGCGCTCCTGCGTCGCCGACTTGGGGATGACGACGTTGCCGAGCTGCAGATGCCAGCGGATCGTGACCTGGCCGGTCGTGACGCCATGGGCCTCGGCGATCGCGATCAGCGCCGGGTCATCGAGCACCTTGCCCTGGGCCAGCGGACTCCACGCCTCGGTGACGATCCCGAGGTCGGCGTGCTCGCGGCGCAGACCGACCTGCTGGAAATACGGGTGCAGCTCGACCTGGTTGACGACCGGGGCGACGCCCGTCTCGGCGATGATCCGCTCCAGGTGCTCGGCCTGGAAGTTCGACACGCCGATCGAGCGCGTCAGCCCGTCGCGCTGGAGCTCGATCAACGCCTGCCAGGTCTCGACGTACTTATCGGTCGACGGCACCGGCCAGTGGATCAGGTACAGGTCGACATGCTCCATCTCCAGCTGCTTGAGGCTGGCGTGCAGCGCGCGCTTGGTCTGCTCGAAGCCGTGGTCGTCGTTGAAGACCTTGGTCGTGATGTAAACGTCATCACGCTGCAGCCCCGCAGCGTGCACGGCCTGCCCGACACCCGCCTCGTTGCCGTAGGCCGCGGCGGTGTCGATGTGCCGGTAGCCGGCCAGCAGCGCGCGCGTGGCGATGTCGGCGGTCCGCTCCGGCGGGACCTGAAAGACCCCGAAGCCGAGCTGGGGGATCTGCTCGCCGTCGCTGAGGGTGACGGTCGGGACGGTGGAAGAGGTCATGCTCATACCTCTTGCGGTGCCCGACCGCCAACCTCGCAAACGCGGGTTCTAGCGCGCGAGCCCCGGGTTCTCGACCGGCTCGTCGCCCGAGTAGTCGTAGAAGCCGATGCCGGCCTTGCGGCCGTACCAGCCGGCCGACAGCATCTTGCGCAGGATCGGCGGCTGGGCGAAGCGGCGCTCGCGGAACTCGTCGAAGAGAACGTCGCAGATCGCGCCGGTCGTGTCGTTGCCGACCAGGTCGGCGAGCGTCAGCGGCCCCATCGGGTGGCCGGCACCGGCCTTCATCGCCGCGTCGATCTCCGAGATCGAGCCGACGCCCTCCTCGTAGGCGCGCATCGCGTCCAACATGTAGGGGACGAGCAGGCGGTTGACGATGAACCCGGCCTTGTCCTTGGTCGGGATCGCGATCTTGCCCTGCAGCGACTCGGCGAACGCGAGGACCGCGTCGAAGGTCTCATCGGTCGTGGTCACGCCGCGCACGACCTCGACGAGCTTCATGACCTGCGCGGGGTTGAAGAAGTGCAGGCCCGCGAACAGCGTCGGGCGTGAGGTCGAAGCGGCCTGGTCGATGACGGCCAGCGACGAGGTGTTGGTGGCGAAGATGGCGCCGGGCTTGACGATCCCGTCGAGTGCCTTCCACATCTCCAGCTTCAAGCCGAGGTTCTCGGTGATCGCCTCGATGATGAGGTCGCAATCAGCGAAGTCAGCGTAGTCGGTCGTGCCCTGCAGGCGCGCGCGGATCGCGTCGGCGTCCTCCTGGGTCGACTTGCCCTTCTCGACGGCGCGGGCCAGCTGCTTGTCGATCTTGCCCAGCCCCTTCTGCAGCGTCGCGTCATCGACCTCGCGGACGACGACGTCGTAGCCGGCGGTCGCGACGACCTGTGCGATCCCATGACCCATGAGCCCGCACCCGACGATTCCAACCTTCTTGATCTCGGCCATGGCGCAGGACCCTAACTGGACGCGCGCTGAGATGAACCGCCGCGTACAGTCTCACCTATGCCAATCGTCGAGACCGAGGACCGCGGCGCGGTCCGCCACGTCATCCTCAACCGCCCCGAGAAGCGCAACGCGTTCAACGACGAGCTGGTGCTCGGGCTGCGTGACGCGCTGCACGCCGCGGCCGACGACGACGATATCCACTGCGTCGTCCTGCGCGGCGCGGGCCCGATGTTCTCCAGCGGGATGGACGTCAACTTCCTCGGCGCCCTGGCCGGCGAGCCGGGCCGGCTGCGCGCCTCGCGCCGCCCGATCATCGAGACGTGGAACCTCTTGGAGGAGATGCCCAAGCCGACGATCGCCCAGATCCACGGCGCCTGCATCGGCGGGGCGATGGAGCTGGCGCTGGCCGCCGACCTGCGCGTGATGGCCGCCGAGGGCGTCATCGGCCTGGTCGAGACGCGCGTCGGCCTGATTCCCGACGTCGGTGGCTCGTCGCGGTTGCCGTCCGTCGTCGGCCTCGGGCGCGCCAAGGAGATGATCATGGCCTCGAAGGTGATCGACGGCGTCGAGGCCGAGCGCATCGGGCTGGTCAACCGCGTCGCGCCAGCGGAGGAGCTGGATGCGGCAACCGACCAGCTCGTCAACGAGCTGCTCGCCTGCGCGCCACGCGCGGTCGCGCTCGCCAAGCGCCTCCTGGACTCGGTCGCCAAGCCGACGCTCTCGGCGACGCTCGAGCTCGAGGTCGCCGCCCAGGAGCTGTGCGCGCGCTCGGAGGACTTCGGCGAGGGCACGCGCGCCTTCGCCGAGAAGCGCCAGCCGGAGTT
>JBEVLC010000144.1:0-30418 GCA_040509415.1 Baekduia sp.
ACCGTCACCGCCCGGCGCCGCGCCGGCGCCAAGGCGACCACGGCGCGGCGGACGCTGACGGTGAAGCTCGCCTAGCCGAACGACACCGAACCCGCGATATGCGCGTTCGATGTCGTCGAGCGATCTACCGCGGCGCCATCCGGATCGCCCCGTCCAACCGGATCGTCTCGCCGTTCAACATGGGGTTGACCACGATCTGCTCGGCCAGCTGCGCGTACTCCGACGGGCGGCCCAGGCGCGGCGGGAACGGGATCGTCTTGCCCAGCGACTCGCGTGCCTCCTCGGGCAGGGCCGCGAGCAGCTGCGTGTCGAACAGCCCCGGCGCGATCGTGTTGACGCGGATGCCGTACTGCGCCAGGTCACGGGCGACCGGCAGCGTCATGCCCACGACGCCGCCCTTGGACGCCGAGTAGGCGACCTGGCCGATCTGGCCGTCGAAGGCCGCGACCGAGGCGGTGTTGACGAGCACGCCGCGCTCACCGTCGGCGTTGGGCTCGTTGCCGATCATCGTGGCCGCCGCGAGGCGCAGCACGTTGAACGTCCCGATCAAGTTGATGGCGATGATGATCTCGAACGGCTGCAGGGGATGCGGGCCGCTTGAGTTGGCGACCTTCTGCGCCCAGCCGGTGCCGGCGCAGGTCACGGCGATGCGCAGCCCACCGTCTGCCGCGGCGGCCTGCTCGACGGCGGCCTGCACCTGCGCCTCCTCGCGCACGTCGACCTGGGCGAACGACGCGCCGAGCTCGTCGGCGATCGCCTGACCCTTGTCGGCGTTGACGTCGGCGATCGTCACCACAGCGCCGGCCTCGGCCAGCCGCCGCGCGGTCGCCTCACCGAGGCCGGACGCCCCGCCGACGACCAGTGCACCACTTCCAGAGATGTCCATGGCCCGGCACCCTATTTCGTCGGTCAGCTCGTCGGCGTCGGCGCCCGCACGAGCCCGTCCTTGCCGGCCGCCTTGGACCCGCGCAGCGCCTTGTCGGCACGCTCCAGCAGCTCGGCCGGGCCCTCGGGCTCGACCCACTCCGCCACCCCGCACGACACCGTGATGCCTTCCTGGCCGCCGTCGGGGCGGGTGATGTGGATCTCGCGCAAGACCCGCAGCGCGCGGGTCGCCGCGATGTCGGCACGGGGGCCACGGACGTTGGGGAGGATCACGACGAACTCGTCCCCGCCGTAGCGGGCGACCTGGTCGAAGCTGCGGTACTCGGCGCGCAGCGCCTCGGCCACGTGGCGCAGCAGGACGTCGCCGGTCGGGTGGCCGTAGGTGTCGTTGACGCGCTTGAAGTCGTCGAGGTCGAGGATCGTGACGGCCAGCGGCGTGTTCTGGCGGCGGGCACGCGCGATCTCCTCCGCCAGACGCTCGCGCATCGCGCCGTGGTTCAGGCAGCCGGTGAGCGGGTCGATCGCGGCCGCCAGCCGGGCGTCACGCAGGGCGATGGCGGTCCCCGCGAGGTCCGTCAAGGCGCTGGCGGTGTGCAGGTCGCCAGGATCCCACGCGCGCGGCTCGCGCGAGCCGAGCAGGACCACGGCGCGCACGGTGTCGCCGGCGGCCAGCGGCAGCACCGCGGCCGATCGCAACCCATACGCCTTGACGAGCTGCGACGGCAACGCACCGTCGACGCCCGCGTCGGCGATCGTGGCCGCCTGGCCGGCGTCGGCGACCCAGCGCAGCGCGCCCGGGACCTCATCGCGGTGCAGGACGTACTCCGCAGACCTGCCGTCGGCCAAGACCACGACGCCGTGGGCCGGATGGCCACCGGAGAGCACGATGACGTGCGCCTGGTCGATCCCGAGGATCGTGACGAGCTCCTCGCCGAGGGCGCGTTGGACCGCAGGCAGACCCGCGTCGCGCTGGGCGAGACGCGCGAGCCTCTCCACGCTCTGCAGGAGCCGCTGCATCCAGGTTCTGTTCGCTCTCTTCCGGCCACGGCGCTGATCTGCAGGTCATCCGTGCCTGGGCGCCGCCCGACCGGGAGCGAACAGTCTAGAAGTGGAGCTTCGTGGTGGGAAGGGGAGGTTCCGCCCCTTCTGGCCAGGATTAGGCCTGGACGCGTGCGAGGTTTAGCGCGAACAGTCCATCTTCATCGGTGAGGCTGTCCACGAGCTCCATCCCGGCGGCGGCGAGGTCGCCGCGGATGCGCTCGGGCGTGAACTTCGCGCTGATCTCGGTGCGCAGCTCCTCGCCCGCGGCGAAGGTCAGTCGCAGGCCGAGCTGGCCGACCAGGACGCGCTGCGGTCGCCGCGCGCGCAGGCGCATCTCGATCCACTCGCGGTCGCGGTCGAAGAACGCGACGTGGTCGTAGGCGTCGGGCTCGAAGTTCGCATCAAGCTCGCGGTTGAGCACGGTCAGGACGTTGCGGTTGAAGGCCGCGGTGACGCCCGCCGAATCGTCATAGGCCGCCTCGATGACCGCCGGGTCCTTGACGAGGTCGGTGCCGAACAGCAGAAAGTCGTCGGGGCCGAGCAGCGCCGAAAGCGTGCGCAGGTAGCGGCGGCGGCTGCCCGGCGTGAAGTTGCCGATCGTCCCGCCGAGGAAGGCGACGATGCGAGGACGGCCGTCGATCGGCTCGGGCACGTGGCTGAGGTGGCGCTCGAAGTCGCCGACGATCCCGTGCACGCGCAGCCCGTCGAACTCCTCCACCAGCCGCTGTGCGCTGGCGCGCACCATCGACTCGGTGACGTCGATCGGCACATAGCGGTCCAGCGTGCCGGCCTCGTGCATCGCGGCCAGCAGCAGGCGCGTCTTGGCGGCGGTGCCGGAGCCGAGCTCGACCAGCTCGGCGGCGCCCGTGCGCTGCACGATCTCGGCCGAGCGCTCCTGCAGGATCGCCCGCTCGCAGCGTGTCGGGTAGTACTCGGGCAGGTCGCAGATCTGGTCGAACAGCTCGGCGCCGACCGCGTCGTAGAAGTGCTTGGGCGGCAGCTCCTTGAACGGGCGTGTGAGCCCGTCCAGGACGTCATCGGCCAGCGTGCGGTGATCGCCGCCGCCGAGGAACGACTCGACGACGATGCGCTGCTGGGTGGGGCAGGTGATCGAGTCCATCAGGTTGGCTCTCCGAGGTCGCGGGCCAGCCGCACGCCGGCGAAGATCTGCCGTCGCTCGGGGAGGTCCCAATTGCGGAACGTGGCGGTCGCGACGCGTGGATGCGTCGCCCAGGAGCCGCCGCGCAAGACGTAGTACCGGTCGCCGAAGAAGACTTCGGAGTACTCGCGGTACGGGAAGGCCTCGAAGCCGGGATAGCCGCCGAAGGTCGAGGCGGTCCACTCCCACACGTGCCCGACGCCGTCGAGGCGGTCTGAAGCCTTCTCCCACTCGGCCTCGGTGGGGAGCCGTGCTCCGCACCACCGTGCCAAGGCCTCTGCCTCGAAGAACGAGATGTGGCAGGCCGGCGCGTCTGCGGGGTGGGTGGGGCCCGCATCCCCGGACGCGTGGTGGGTGATGTCGTACTCCTCCTTCCACGCCCAGCCTTCGTCGGACCACCACTCGCGGCGCACGTAGCCGCCGCCCTCGGCGAAGCGCAGCCAGGTGGCGTTGGTGACCGGCCGCCGCGCGATCGCGAAGCCGTCGACGTGTACGGCGTGGCGCGGCCGCTCGTTGTCGTAGGCGAAGACGCCGTCGGGCGCGCCGAGCGCGTGGGTGCCGGCGGCGACGTGCAGCCAGCCTTCCGGCGTCGTCAGCGGCGCGAGGGCCGGCTCGCCGGGCGGCAGCAATCCCGCGATGGCCATCGCCTGGCGCATCGTCTCGGTGTGCTGCAGCTCGTGCTGGAGGACCATCTCGTGGGTGACGGGGTCGGCGCCGGCGATCTCCAGTGCGGCGTGCGTGCGCGCCCGCACCTCGGCGAGGTAGCCCAGCGCGTCGTCGTAGCCGAGGATCTCCAGGTCGCCGCGCACCGCGCGCGGCGTCTCGAAGGCGTCGTAGAGCGCGGCGAGATCGGGGCGCAGCAGCGCCATGCCCGCGTGGCGATGGGCGAGCCAGAGGTCTTCGTAGGCGGCGATGTGTCCGAGGTCCCAGGCAAGGGGGCTCATGATCGGCGCGATCTGCCGCTCGAGGTCCTCGGTGGTGAGGTGGGAGACCAGATCCAGCGTGCGCTGGCGCACGGCGGCGAGGTCTTCGACCACGTTGGCGGTGTGGGTGACCGTCATGGTTTGGTCCGTCATGCCCGACCGGGCAGACGTTACAACGTCGATTCGCGCACCTGGCCGGATGCCGCGCAGATGCGCCTGCGCGGCCCCTCGGAACGGGTGGTAGGGGCCTAGCCGACGGGGTTTTGTTGCTCGTCGCGGATGACGTGCATCACCGCGTTGATGAGCGCCAGGTGCGTGAACGCCTGGGGGAAGTTGCCGAGGTGGCGGCCGGTGGAGGCTTCGAGCTCCTCGGCGTAGAGGTCGAGCGAGGAGGCCAGCGAGAGCAGACGCTCGCAGAGCTGATGGCCCTGCTTGCGCTCGCCGATCTCGATCAGCGCGCTGACCAGCCAGAACGAGCAGATCAGGAAGGTGCCCTCTTCGCCGCTGAGGCCGTCGTCGGTCTCGTCGGTGCGATAGCGCAACACGAGGCCGTTCTCGGTCAGCTCGTCGGCGATCGCCATGACGGTGTTGCGCACGCGCGCGTCGTCATGGGGCAGGAAGCGGACCAGCGGGATCAGCAGCAGCGACGCGTCGAGGTTCTTGGAGCCGTAGTACTGCGTGAAGCGGCCGTTCTCGTCGATGCCGCGCTCCATGATCTCGGCATGGATCTCGTTGGCGACCAGGCGCCAGCGATCCGCGATCTCGTTCTTGCCGCGGCGGGCGGCGAGGCGCGCGCCGCGATCGAGCGCGACCCAGCACATCAACTTGCTCGAGACGTAGTGCTGGGGGTCGCCGCGCGACTCCCAGATGCCCTGGTCGGGCAGCCGCCAGGAGGCGATCGCCTGCTCGACCTGGTCGTGGATGACCGGCCACAGGCGCGCCGAGTTGTGCCCGTACTCCTTGGCGTGCAGCCAGAACGAGTCGAGCACGGCGCCGAAGACGTCGTTCTGGCGCTGGCGGTAGGCGTCGTTGCCGATGCGGACCGGCTGGGCGCCCTCGTAGCCGGTGAGGTGGTCGAGCGTCTGCTCCTCCAACTCCCGCTCGCCGCCGATCCCGTACATGATCTGCAGCGCGCCGTCCTCGTTGCGGCCCAGGTCGGCGACGAACTGGATGAAGTCATCGGCCTCCCAGTTGAGGCCGAGGGAGTGCAGGCCGCTGAGCGTGAAGGTCGCGTCGCGCATCCACGTGAAGCGGTAGTCCCAGTTGCGCTCGCCGCCCGGCGTCTCGGGTAGCGAGGTCGTCGGCGCGGCGACGAGGGCGCCGGTGGGCGCGTAGGTCAGGCCCTTGAGCGTCAGCGCGCTGCGCTCCAGGTGGTTGCGCCAGCGGTGGTCGGGGAAGTCGGCGTCGGCCAGCCAGCCGCGCCAGTACTCGCTCGTCGCCGTCAGCGCGGCCGTGGCCTCCTCGGCGGTGCGCGGCCCGTCGAGCAGGCGCGACCAGGAGAGCGCGCAGAAGCGCGTCTCGCCCTTCTCGATGCGATGGCGTGCGCGAGCCAGGCCGCCCTCGATGCCGAGGTTGAGGTCCGACATCAGCCGCAGCGTCGGGCCGCCGTCGGTGGCGTCGAAGGCATAGGGGTCGTTCGGGACAGTCGACCAAGTGGCGGGGACGCGGCCGTAGTCGAACATCGGCTCGCAGAGCAGCTCGATCTGGGCGTTGCCGTGGATGCAGGTGATCGTGCGGACGAGGACGTGATGGGCCTCGTAGTCGGCCGGCGGGCGCGTGTGGGCGGTCGTCGAGCCCTGCGTGCGCTCGCGCCACGGGCCGATGACCAGCGCGTCGCGCACGACGACCCAGCCCGTCGGCGTCATCCACGTCGTCTCGAGGATCATCGTGCCCGGCTCGTAACGGCGGCCGGCGGGGACGCCCATCGCTGACGGCCCGAGGCGGAAGCCGCCGGCCGAGCGGTCGAGGATCGCGCCGAAGACGCTGGGGGAGTCAAAGCGCGGCGGGCAGAGCCACTCGATCGTGCCGTCGGGGGCCACGAGCGCGCCGGTGTGGCAGTCGCTGAGGTAGCCGTAGTCGGCGATCGGCGGGAACGCGGAGCGGACGGGCGTGCGCTCGACGAACGGGGTCGTGTCCCGGACCTCGACGAAGCCTGGGTCCATCGCGCCCGCGCGCGGCGGGGAGTCTTCGGTTCCCGGTGTGACCGGGGCGGTGGCGAGGTCGATGTTGGGATCCATGAGGGTTCCTCTGGGTTATCGGCCGCGGGGGACAGACCGCAGAGTTGCCTAACAGCCATTCACAGTATCGGCGCGCGCCAAGAAGTCCTGCACGAAGGCCTGCCCAACCGTCCAGCCCGAACGAACCCCTAAGGGTGGAGGTGGGGTTTCCCCCCGTTGCAGACGCCGGGCCTCCGCATGGCGCGTCCACGCTCCTGCGGCGATGCTCCCGGCCATGACCTCCTCCTCCGCGCACCACTCCCCTTCATTGGCCGCGCGCATCGGCCGCTGGAGCACCCGCCACCGCGGCATGGCGATCGCCGGTTGGCTCGCTTTTGTTGCGATCGCGCTCTTTGCCGGCAGCGCTGTCGGCACCGTCCACCCGTCTGACGACGGCAGCAACCACGGCGACTCCGCCACCGCGGATCGCATCGTTGATGGCGCCTACCCCGACCGTGCTGGTGAGACAGTCCTGGTCCAGGCGTCCGAGAAAAGCGGGACGACCGCCCGGGATCCCGAGTTCCGGGCCGCGGTCAACGACGTCGTCAAGGGCGTCTCGGCCCAGCCGGGCGTCGTCAAGGTGAAGTCGCCCTACGGGGCGGGCAACACCGGCCAGATCTCTGCTGATGATCGCTCGACGCTCGTGACGTTCGAGATCGCCGGCGACAGCGACGTGACCGAGAAGCGCGTCGACGCCGTCGAGGACGCGGTCAAGGCCGCCGCCGCCAAGCACCCGTCCCTGTTCGTCGGTCAGTTCGGCGACGCCAGCGCCGACAAGGCCCTCAGCAAGGCCTTCGGCGACGACTTCGCCAAGGCCGGCATGTTGTCGGTTCCGGTCACGCTGATCATCCTCGTGCTGACCTTCGGCGCGCTGGTCGCCGCGGGCGTGCCGCTGCTGCTCGGCGTCACCGCCGTCATCGGGACGATCGGCCTGCTCGGCCCGATCAGCCACCTCGTCTCGCTCGATGAGTTCATCAACGAGATCGTGTTGCTGGTGGGGTTGGCAGTCGGCGTCGACTACTCGCTCTTCTACCTGCGCCGTGAGCGCGAGGAGAAGGCCCGCGGGCACGCGCCCAAGGACGCCGTGGCGATCGCCGCCGCGACGTCAGGCCGCGCCGTCTTGATCTCCGGCGTGACGGTCATCGTCGCGATGGCGGGCATGCTCCTCGCGGGCGACTCGACCTTCACCGCGCTGGGCATCGGCGCCATGTTGGTGGTCTTGGTCGCGATGATCGGCTCGGTCACGGTGATCCCGGCGCTGCTGTCGGGCTCGGGCAAGTGGCTGGAGCGCGGGCGCATCCCGTTCCTGGGCAAGCGCATGGCCGCCTCCCGGACGCGCGACATCGACAGCGGTGGGCGCGCGTGGAACTTCGTGCTCGACCGCGTGCTGCGCCACCCGGTCGTCTCCGTCATCTCCGCGACCGCGCTGCTGCTGGTGATGGCCTCGCCGCTGCTGCACATGCACACGGCCGACAGCGGCACCGAGGCGATCCCGCGCTCGCTGCCGATCATGAAGGTCTACGACAAGATGCAGGCCGCGTTCCCCGGCGGCGAGATCCCCGCCGAGGTCGTCATCAAGGCTGACGACGTCACCTCGCCGAAGATCACGGCGGCGGTCAAGCAGCTGGAGCGCGACGCGATCGCGACCGGCCAGGTCAAGGAGCCCGTCGACGTGTCGGTCTCGGCCGACAAGACGGTCATGCAGATCAGCCTGCCGATCCTGGGCACGGGCACCGACAAGGCCTCCAACGACGCGCTGGCGACGTTGCGCGGCGAGGTCGTGCCGAAGTTCGCCGACGCGGCTGGGACCAAGGCCTACGTGACGGGCATGACCGCCGGCTCCAAGGACTTCAACGACCTCATGAAGTCCCGCTGGCCGATCGTGTTCGGCTTCGTGCTGAGCCTCGCGTTCCTGTTGCTGATGATGACGTTCCGCTCGATCGTGATCCCGGTCAAGGCCATCGTGTTGAACCTGCTGTCGGTCGGCGCCGCGTACGGCGTGCTGACGTGGGTCTTCCAGGACGGCCACGGCGAGAAGCTCCTGGGCTTCGAGTCCACCGGGTCGGTCACGAGCTGGCTGCCGATGTTCCTGTTCGTGATCCTCTTCGGGTTGTCGATGGACTACCACGTGTTCATCCTCAGCCGGATCCGCGAGGCGTTCGATCGTGGCATGAAGACCGAGGACGCGGTCGCGCACGGCATCAAGACGACGGCCGGCACGGTCACCAGCGCGGCCATCGTGATGGTCGCGGTGTTCGGGATCTTCGCGACCCTGAGCTACCTGGACTTCAAGATGATGGGCGTGGGGCTGGCAACCGCCATCCTCGTCGACGCGACGCTCGTGCGCGCCGTGCTCCTGCCCGCCACGATGAAGCTCCTGGGCGACTGGAACTGGTACCTGCCGCGTTGGCTGGAGTGGCTGCCGTCGCTGGGCCATGAGGAGTCGGTGGCGGTCGTCGCGCCGACGCCGGACGAGGACCGCGAGTCCGAGCAGGACAAGGACCGCGAGCTGATCCCGGCGTGATCTAGCCGCAGGATCGATGCACCAACGGGATGGCGCCGCTGACAGCGGCGCCATCGCCATTTCAGTGGGCGGTGCGCTCAGCGGCCCGCGTAGTCCTCGTCCTCGCGGTGGCGCTGGGCGCCGGCGTCGGTCAGCGACCAGGTGCCATCGGCGGATGGTTCGGCGAGGCCGTCGGCGGCCAGCGAGGCGAGGTTGAGGGGTGTGCGCATGTCGGCGCGGCCGCGGCCGATGGCCTCGTCGATGGCCGCGACGGTGACCGGGGTGCCGGGCTTGCCGCCGGCCAGCTCCGACAGCGCGGTGAGGACGTGGAGGAGGTCGCGGCGGCTCACGGTCACATGGTCGCAGGCGGGAAAAAACGCCTGGAAGTGGGGCCTATTTGTACCGCTTAGGCACGAAATATCGAACGCTGGTCCATCGAGGGGGCGAGTTGGTCAGCGAGGCTTTACTGTCGCCGCAATGTCTCGTCGTCATACCCTCATCGCTTTGTCCATCTGCGCCGTCGCCGGCCTGTCGGCGCCCGTCGCCCACGGGACCGTCGCGGCCAAGCAGAAGTGCGACCCCAACTACAAGGGGCGCTGCCTGAAGCCCAACGTCAGCGACTACGACTGCGCGGGCGGGCGCGGCAACGGCCCGTACTACGTCTCAGGCCCGTTCCGGTCGGTCGGCAACGACCACTACCGCCTCGACGCCGACCACGACGGCATCGCCTGCGAGCGGTACTAGTCGGCCCGGCCCGGCCGACCCCGCGCTATGCGGCGATGAGGGTCGGCCGAGCGAAGCCCGCCGCGCCCGGGATGATCGGCGCGGCGTCAACGCCGTACCAGTCCTCCAGCAGCGAGCAGTAGACGCCGCGGAAGTCGCTGGTGACCTTGAGGTTGCTCTGCGGATCCAGCGATGACAGCCCCGGGAACTCGCCGACCATCTGGCCGGCGGCCTTGGTGCCGATGAGGAACGAGGCGCCGGCGGCGCCGTGGTCGGTGCCGCCGGCGTTCTCCTGCGGGCGGCGGCCGAACTCGGTCCAGACGTGGACCAGGACGCGGTCGGCGAAGCCGCGCGCCTCGATGTCGCGCTGGAAGGCCAGCAGCGTGTCGAACACGTTCTGGACGTCGCGGCCGATCGTGTTGGCCTGGTCGGAGTGCGAGTCCCAGGAGCCCGGGGCGTCGATCGCAACCGCGCGCACCGGCACGTTGGCCGCGAGCATCGAGGCCAGCACCTCGAGGTTGCGCCCGAAGCCGCTGGTCCCGTAGCCGGTCGCGTGGGGGATGGCGTTGCCCTGGTAGGGCAGCAGCGTCGTGCGGATCGAATCCACCTCGGTGGCCACCAGCCGGGCCTGGGCCAGCGCCTGATCGGTGCTCGGCAGCGCGCCGAGGCCGCCGATGGCCGAGTACATGGGACCGAGCACGGGGTTGCCGACGCCGGGGACGTAGAGCCCGAACTGGTCGGGCCGGGCGACCGAGGCGACCGGGACCTGCGCCGCGGCCAGCCCGGGCGACAGGTAGGAGTTCAGCGACAAGCCCTGCAGCGGGTTGTCGGCGACGCCGTGCTGATCGAGGAAGCGGCCGAGCCAGCCGAAGCTGCCGTTGACGCTGAGCTCCCCGACCTCCCAGAAGTGGCGGCTGGTGAAGTGCGACTGGTTGGGGTGGTCGTAGCCGATCGCCGGCATCACGGTCACCTTGCCCTCGGCGTGCAGCGTGCGCAGCGACTCCGCCGCGACCGTCCACTGCAAGTTGGGGTCCTCGGAGAAGGCGCGCGTCCCGTCCGGGTCGGTCTTCAGCGTCGGGCGCAGCGTCGCGTACTGCGCCTCGCCGGTCGGGGCCAGGACGCTGAGCCCATCCATCCCGCCGCCGAGGAAGACCGAGACCAGCACGCGGTTCGGGTCGCCCGCCGCGTTGGCAATGCCCTCCTCGAAGGCATCGATGCCGAGCTTGGAGCCGCCGTAGACGGCCAGTGCGCCGCCGAGCGTGCGCGAGAGGAACGTGCGCCGGCTGAGGCCGGTGCCGGCGGGCGCGGGCATGCCGGCCTCGACCGCCGGCAGGCCGGCGCCGGCCTTGGCGGCGGAGCGCTGCAGGAAGCGCGCGCGGGTGAACTCGTTGCAGCAGTTGCGGGGGGCCATGAGGTTCGTCTCAGCAGGTCTGGGCGTCGCCCGAGGTCAGGATCAGCAGGCGCAGCGCGTTCTGGCGCATCGCCCGATAGGTGCGCTTCTGGGTGGCGTTCATCATCAGCGGCAGCACGCTGTCGGCGAAGGCCTGCAGCTTGGCCGCGGTCTCGGCACTGAGCGCCGGGTTGCCGACGGCGGCCAACGCGGCGGCGACGGCGGTCGCGCCGTCCTCGGTGTCGGAGTAGGTGCTGGGTGCCGAGGTCTTGACCTGGGTCGGCGCCAGCGCGACGCCGGTCACGTGCCAGCGCCCGCGCCAGGTCGAGGTGTCCATCCAGCGCGAGTCGTCCCAGCCGCTGACGTTCGGCGGCTGAAACAGCGTCTGGCCGGTCTCGCCGCTCATCCAGACCCACTCGTCGGTGTCGATCGGCCGCCCGAGCGCGCGCAGCATGCCCGCGTTGGCGACCACCGGCGGCTTGACCATCGCCGGGCCGTCGAGGAAGACGGGGTGGCGGAAGATCAGCTCCAGCACGGGCGCGACCTGATAGCCGGAGTTGACGTAGGCGGCCTGCAGCGTGGCCTGGGTCGGGCCGTCAGGCGCGACCGGCACGAAGTAGGACCACAGCTTGGTCACGAAGAACGACGGGTGCAGCGGGTGCTCGAGGCAGAGGTTGCAGACGTCCTGCCAGGAGTAGTTCCCCGTCTTGCCGAAGATCGTCTTGTTGGTGGTGTCGTGCCGCGCCGCGTCGAAGCGGAAGTTCGTCAGCCCGACGTTGTCGACGTAGTCGGCGCGCCAGCCCGTCAGCGCCTTGGCGGCCTGGCGGATGTCGGTCTCGGTGTAGGCCCCGCGGTCGGCGCCGAGCGTGAACAGCTCCATGACCTCGCGGGCGTAGTTCTCGTTCGGCGAGCCCTTGCGGTTGTCGATGCCGTTGAGGAAGGTGAGCATCGCCGGGTCGACGGTGACGTCGCGCAGCAGGTTGGCGAACGAGCCGAGCGCCGAACGGCGGAAGAGCGCGTTCTGGCCGAGCATCAGGTCGACCTGCACCGCGTCGCGGTTGCACGCGAACCAGTCGTGCCAGACCAGCGCCATGCGCTCGACCAGCGGCTGGTTGCTGCGCACCATGCGATCCAGCCACCAGAGGTGGTCGTGGCCGTAGAGGTCGTAGGGCTGCAGCGCACCGCCGTCGCCGTCTTGCGGTGCCGGACCGACGAGCGTCGGCTCGCCGACCGGATGGACCAACTCGGCGATCGCGGCGTCCAGGCCCATCGCCGCGACGCGTGCCACGTCGCCGGGCTTGGGGCCGAAGCCCGCGCGCCACAGCAGGCGTTCGGCCTGGCGGGCGGTCATCGGGACCGGGGGCGGCGGGGTCCACGAGCCAGCCGGGTCGGCGGGCGGGTTGGGCGAGGGACCCGCGCCCGGGTCGATCGGCGTCGACGGCGGGAAGGCCGGCGTGGTGGGCTTGTAGCCGAACGGGTTGGGCGCGGGCTTGCGCACCACCTTCTTCTTCTTGACCGGCTTGCAGACCTTCACCCGCTTCTTCTTGCCGTGCACCTTCTTGGTGACGGTTTTGCAGGTGCGCTTGACGGCGGTCTTGTGCTTCTTCTTGACCGGCTTGCGCTTCTTGGCGTGGACGGGGGGCATGAGCGGGGCACAGTGTCCAGAAGCGGACAATGGCCCTCGTACGGACGTCCACGGACGGTTTGACGGCGGCGCTCAGAGGTTCCAGGCGCGGATCACGCGGACCTCGCGCTCGAGGCCCAGATTGCACACAGCACCGGTTTTGAGTGCGAGCCGCCCGGCGAAGCTCGCCGGCTGCTCGATCCAGCGCGCGCCGACGACCCGCAGGACGTGGCCGTGGGCGACCAGCGCGACGTCGCCATCGACGGCGAGCGCCTCGGCGATGACACGGTCCGCGCGGGCGCCGACGTCGTCCGGCTGCTCGCCACCGGGCACCCCGTCGCGCCACAGATACCAGCCGGGGCGCTGGGCGCGGATCTCGTCGGTGGTGATGCCCTCGTAGTCGCCGTAGTCGTACTCGACGAGGTCGTCGCGCACCTGCGCCTGGTCGCCCAGGCCCGCCAGCTCCGCGGTCTCCCGCGCGCGCTGCAGCGGGCTGACGAAGACGGCGGCGAACGTCTTGGTCCCGAGCCGCGCCGGCAGCGTCGCGGCGTGCGCGCGACCTTCCTCGGTCAGGGGGATGTCGGTCAGGCCGGTGTGGCGCCCGGCCTTCGACCACTCGGTCTCGGCGTGGCGGATCAGCCAGACCTCGGCGGCCATCGGCCTAGGCCGGCAGCGCCGCGTTGTCGGCCATGACCAGCAGCTTGGTGCGGTCCAGCAGCGACGCGGGGTAGGTGCGGTCGGGGCCGGCCATGACACGCGCCAAGGCCTCCGACTTGCCCTCGCCGGTGACCAGCAGGACGATCCGGCGCGACTCGTTGAGCTTGGGCAGCGTCAGCGTGATGCGCTGCGGCGGCGGCTTGGGCGAGTCGGTGATGCCAGCCGCGACGCCGTGGGCGCCGAGCAGCGGGTGGTTGGGAAACAGCGAGGCCGTGTGGCCGTCGGGGCCCATCCCGAGATGGGTGATATCCAGGACCGTCGCGCCGAGCGCGCGGCTGTACTCGATCGCGCCCTCCGACGGCCCGAGCGTCGCGGGCATCGGATGCCAGACGGCGCCGCGCGCCCGCAGGCGCTCCTTGACCTGGCCGTGGTTGGACTCCGGGTCGTCGAACGGCACGCAGCGCTCGTCGCCGTACCAGAGGTGGACGGCGCTCCAGTCGTCGAGCTGACTGTCGAGCAGCTCGTAGCAGCGCAGCGGCGTGGAGCCGCCGGCGAGGCAGACGTGGGCGACGCCGCGCGCTTCGCGGGCGTCCTGGATCGACATCGCGAGGTCGCGCGCAGCGTGGCGGGCAAGGCTCTCGGCGTCGGGCTGGCGAACGAGCTGGACGGGCATGGAGATCTCCGAGCAAGCTACTCGACGGGCCCGTCGTGCTCGAACGAATGCCGGGTCGCAGGTTGCCGGTACCGTGCCGCTCATGCAGCGCTGGATCGCTCTCATCTCCCACTACGGCGCGCGGACGGGCCCCATTGGTCGTCTCTGGGGGCGCTTCCATGCGCTGGTGTTGCGACGTACCCGCGGGCTGGTCGGCGCCAAGTGGTTCGGGGCGCCCGTGCTCGTGCTGGTGACGGTCGGGCGCAAGTCGGGCAAGGTCCGCCACACGCCGTTGCTCTACCTCACCGATCACGACCGCATCGCGCTGCTTGCCGCCAATGCCGGCAACGACCGCGTCCCCGCCTGGTGGCTGAACCTGCGCGCCGTCGAGACCGTCGAGATCCTCATCCGCGGTCACCGCCGGCGGATGCGCTGGCGTGAGGCCGATGGCGAGGAGTACGACCGCCTCTTCGCCGCCATGGTCGACATGTACCCGCCGGCCGAGCACTACCGGGGCTTCACCGAGCGGCGACTGCCGGTCGTAGTGCTCGAGCAGTGAAGGCACTTGAGCCTGGGTCATTAATGACCTAGGATCAAGGTGCGTGACTGCTGGAGACCTTCTCCGAACCATGCGTGAGCGGCACGGCCTGTCACAGACCGCGCTAGCGCGCCGTGCATCCACGACGCCCCGGCAGATCGGGCGGATCGAGCGCGGCGAGATCTCGCCGTCCGTTGGGACGCTCGATCGATTGCTGGCCGTGATGGGGGAGCGGCTCGAACTTGGTGCCGTGGCTGCCGAAAGCGGCAATCAGAGTGATGCCGAGCTCCGCGAGGCCTTGGCGTTGACACGGGTCGAGCGGGTGCAGGAGGCATTCGCGCTCAGCGAGACGCTCACGCACGTGGCGAGCCGGGCACGATGAGCAACGCAGAAGCCCGGTTTCCTGTGGCGCGCCTCCGACCCGAGCCGTTGTTGCAGGCCTTGGTCGGAGCACGGGTGGAGTTCGTGATCATCGGCGGTTTCTCCCTCGCGGCCCACGGGATCGTGCGCGCGACCAAGGACATCGACATCGTCCCCAGTCCGGATCCCGCCAACCTGTCGCGGTTGGTCGAAGCGTTAACGACGCTGGATGCCGAGCCGCTGCTTGCGGAGGACTTCGATCCGGCCGAGATCGGGATCGCCCTCGATGAAGCGGGCTTGGCCCTCGGTGGCAACTGGGTCTTGCGGACCCGTTTCGGGCGGTTAGACGTGATGCAGGACGTCGCGGGCGTGCGAAGCTACGGTGATCTGCGTTCCCGGGCCGTGATCGATGAGCTGCCCGGCATTGGGCAGCTCGCGTTCGCGGGCATCGATGATCTCGTGGCGATGAAGTCCGCCGCCGATCGGCCGCAGGATCGGCTGGACATCGCCGACCTCGAGCGGGCGCGGCGGGCCGCCGGCTAAGGCAGCAGCGTCGCCGCCGCCTTGAGCGCCGGGGTGTAGGTCGGGTCGCGCAGGAGCGCTTGGCGGATGCCTTCGCCGAGGATGCCGGACTCGCCGCGGGAGGCGCCGAGGATCGTCCACTCGCGCTCGGTACCGCGCTTGTGGTGGTAGCGAGCATGGAGGCCGCCGGGGCCGCGGTCCAGGGAGTAGGAGCGGCCGGAGGCGGTCTCCAGCGTCAGGCCGGCAAGGCCTCGGACCTGGAGCGTGGGGTCGGGCTCCAGCCGGATCTTGATGTCCTGGCGGCGGGCGTGGGCCGAGCCTTCGAGGACCAGACCGCGGTGGGTCATCAGGGGCGAGGTCTGCCAGTCCAGGCGCGATGCCAGCCAGCCGATCAGCAGCAGCGCGGCGGCAGCCGAGTCGGGGTGGTGACGGATCGTCACCGAGGAGATCGTGCGCAGCTCGGGGCGCAGGTGGTCGGGGTCGAAGGTGGCGGCGATCCGCTCGCGCCATGGCGTCGAGCGCAGCCACGCGAGATCGACCACGTAGACCTTCTCCGAGAGCTGACGGCTGCGGTGGATCGCGTCGGCCGGGTCGGGGGCGTCGACGCTGTCCAGCAGCACGATCTGCGCCAGGTCCAGCAGCGAGTCGACGGCCTCGTCGTGACCGTGCGGCGCCCAGACGCAGGTCAGCAGGTCGGTCACCACGAGCGGGTCGACGATCCGGTCCAGGTGTGGAAGGTGGCGCGCGCCGCACTCGACGACGATCGTCTCGCGCAACAGCCCGATCTGCCCCTGGCTGACCTCCGAGGGCGCCGCGATCGTCGCGACCGCGTCGAGCGTCGTGCGCCTGGGGTCGACCGAGCAGACGATCGTGCGCGACGGGTGGTAGCGCCCGACGCGGCGCAGCCGGTTGGCGATCTCGCCGCTGTACTCCTTGTCGACGACGCAGACGAGGTTGAGCACGCGCGCCGGCACGTAGCCGGCGTTCTTGCGGTGGATCTCCGAGAGCGACGCGCGCAGCGCGGCGTCGATGTCGCCGGGCTTGGTGTCGGTCGCGCGCCAGACCGTGTCGACGGTGGCCATCAGCGCACGCCTAGATCGCGCGCCAGTGCGCGCCGTGCTCGAGCAGCTTGTCGGCCTCGGGCGGCCCCTGCGTGCCGGCCTCGTAGGTCGGCAGCGGCCCCGGCGTCGCCTCCCACTTGGCGACGATCGGGTCGCAGATCTCCCACTGGGCCTCGACCTCGTCGTTGCGCGTGAAGAGCGTCGCGTCGCCGCGCATCGCGTCGAGGATCAGGCGCTCGTAGGCCTCCGGCGACTGCGACATGAACGACGTGCCGTACAAGAACTCCATGTTGACCGGCCGGATCCGCATCCGCGTGCCCGGGATCTTCGCGCCGAGCGACAGCGACACGCCCTCGTTGGGCTGCATCGTGAGGATCAGCTGGTTGGGGTGGACCCCCACAGAGCCGTCTTGGGCGAAGGCGAGGTGCGGCACCGGCTTCAAGGTGATGGCGATCTCGGTCACCTTGCGCGCCAGCGCCTTGCCGGTGCGCAGGTAGAACGGGACGCCCGCCCAGCGCCAGTTGTCGATCTCCAGGCGGATCGCGGCGTAGGTCTCGGTGTTGGAGTCCGACGGGACGCCGTCCTCTTCGAGATAGCCCTTGACCTCTTCGCCGCCGACCGTGCCGCGCGTGTATTGCGCGCGGACCGCGATGTCGTCGACGGTCTCCGGCGTGGGCTTGATCACCGAGCGCAGGACCTTGACCTTCTCGTCGCGGATCTCGTCGGCCTCGAAGTGCACCGGCGGCTCCATCGCCACGTTGCACAGCAGCTGGAGCATGTGGTTCTGGACGAGATCGCGCAGCGCGCCCGCGCGGTCGTAGTAGCCGGCGCGCGTCCCGATCGTCAGGTCCTCGGCGGCCGTGATCTCGACGCGGTCGATGTAGTTGCGGTTCCACACCGGCTCGAAGAGGCCGTTGGCGAACCGGAACGCCATCAGGTTCTGGACGGTCTCCTTGCCGAGGTAGTGGTCGATGCGGAAGACCTGGCGCTCCTTGAAGACCGACAGCACGCGGTGGTTGAGCTCACGCGCCTCGGTGAGCGTCGTCCCGAACGGCTTCTCGATGACCGCCCGGACCTCGGAGCCCTCATGACGGTTGAGCTTGTGCTTGCCGAGCTGCTCGATGATGACCGGGAAGAACTCCGGAGCGGTCGAGAGGTAGAACGCGCGGTTGAGCGGCTGGCCGGCGTCCTTGTCATAGGCGTCGAGGTGCTCGCTCAGCGCCTCGTAGACCGAGTCCTCGTCGAACGTGCCGCCGACGTAGCGCACGCTCGCCAGGAGCTCCTTGAGCACCGTCTCGTCGGGCTCGCGGCGGCTGAACTGGCGGATGGCCTGCGCGGCGTGCTCGCTGAACTCGTCATGGGGCATCTCGCTGCGCGAGCTGCCCACGAGGTTAAAGCGCTCCGGCAACGCGCCCTCGTGGGCGAGGTTGTAGATCGCCGGCAGCAGCTTGCGCCGGGCCAGGTCGCCCGTCGCGCCGAAGATCACCAGCGTCGTGGGGTGCACCGGCAGCCGCTCGAGCCCTTCGACGAGCGGGTTGTCGGGGGTCTCGCCCAGCTTGACGTCGGTCGCCATGGATCCCTTAGCCGTCGGCTCGTCGCTGCACCGCGTGGCCGCCGAACTGGGCCCGCAGCGCGGCGTTGACCTTGGCCGCGAAGTCGCCGCGGCTCTGCGTCTCGTAGCGCGTGAAGAGCGCGGCGGTGATCACCGGCAGCGGTATCCGCTTCTCGACGGCGTCCTCGACGGTCCAGCGACCCTCGCCGGACTCGGCCACGACCGGCTCCAAGGCCGCCAGGTCGTTGCCCTCCTGCTCAAACGCATTGGCGGCGAGCTCGCAGAGCCAGGAGCGCACGACCGAGCCGCGCATCCAGAGGTGGGCGATCTTGGCGTTGTCGAGGTCGAACTCGGAGGCCTCGAAGAGGCCGAAGCCCTCGGCGTAGGCCTGCATCATCCCGTACTCGATGCCGTTGTGCACCATCTTGACGTAGTGCCCGGAGCCGGTCGGGCCCATGTGGCCCCA
Organism: Baekduia sp.; assembly: GCA_040509415.1. Taxonomy (GTDB): domain Bacteria; phylum Actinomycetota; class Thermoleophilia; order Solirubrobacterales; family Solirubrobacteraceae; genus Baekduia. The sequence goes on from JBEVLC010000144.1 coordinate 18,273, forward strand.
GCCCGGGCCGTGCTCCTCGTCGGGCGCGGGGGCGAGGACGTCGAGGAACGGCGCGAGGCGTTTGATGGCGACGTTGGGGCCGCCGACCATCATGCAGTAGCCGACCTCCAAGCCCCAGACGCCGCCGGAGGTCCCGACGTCGACGTAGTTGATGCCCTGCTTCTTGAGGACCTTGGCCCGCGCCATGTCGTCGGTCCACTTGGAGTTGCCGCCGTCGACGATCGTGTCGCCCTTGTCGAGCAGCTTGGCGAGCTTGTCGACCGTCTGCTGGGTCGGGTCGCCAGCCGGGACCATGATCCAGACCGTGCGCGGCGCGTCGAGCTTCTTGACGAGGTCGGCCAGCGACTTGGCGCTGACGGCGCCCTTCTTGGTGGCGTTGGCCACCGCCTTGGCGTCGAAGTCGAACGCGACGACCTCGTGGTCGGAGTCGCGCTTGATCCGGGCGACCATGTTGCCGCCCATCTTGCCGAGGCCGATGAAGCCGATCTGCGCCATGGGTTAGAGGTTCTCCTTGATGGTGCGCAGCGCCGCGACCGGGTCGCCGCGGAGCACGATGCGCTCCGCTGGTAGGCCATGGTCGCGCAGGATGAGCAGGTCGCCGTCCGCCTGCGCGCGCTTGAGGGTCTCGAAGGTGGCCACTGCGCCGCCCGGAATGGCGACGTCCTCGTCGGCCTCGTGCATGAGCTGCAGGAAGCGGCCTTCCGGTGGCCCGCCCTTGTGCAGCTGGCCGGTGGAGTGCAGGTAGCGCGGGCCGTAGCCGAAGGTGGTGGCCATGCTCGTGCGGTCGCGGATCAACGCGCGCAGCTCGGCCATCTCGCCGTCGAACTCGGGCGTGGGGGCCAGGTAGCCCTGGATCGCCAGGTAGGACGAGGGGCCGGCATCGAGCAGCGTCGCGAGCGCATCGGCGCCAGCCTCCTCGATCGCCGGCGGCGTGTCCATGGACAACACGTCGTTCGTCTTGTCCTTGGCGGCCTGCACGTTGGGCTGGTCGAACGAGTTGATCTCCAAGACCCAGCCGACGACGGCGGTGGCGAACTCGAAGAGCACCATGATGCGGCCGAGGTCGGACGCGCCGTGGGCGCCGATCGTGATGACGGGCTGCTCGGCGGCGATGAGGCGGCGTAGGACGTCGTCGTTGTCGGACGCGCTTGGGTGGGCCGCATCGTCGTGCAGATGCAGGAAGACGCGGTCGCCACCGTAGGCCTCGGGCGCGCCGAGCGGCTCGTCGGCGACGGGCAGCACGCCCTTGCCGTGCTTGCCCGTCGACTCGGCGATCAGCTGCTCGACCCACAACCCGTAGGACTCGATCGGCGGGTCGACGACGAAGGTCAGCTTGTCGCGGCGCGCGAGCGCCAGCTCGCCGATCGCGCAGCCGAGCCAGAGGCCGGGGTTGGCGGCGGGGTCGCCCTCGCGCAGCTGCTGCTCCAGCTCTGCCGCCCCACCCAGCAGCGCGCGCAGGTCGGCGCCGAGCAGCGCGGCCGGGACGATGCCGAAGTACGACAGCGCGCTGTAGCGCCCGCCGATGTTGGGGTCGTTGAGAAAGACGCGCCGGAAGCTGCGCTCCTGGCCCAGGGTCGCGAGCCCCGAGCCCGGGTCGGTGATGGCCACGAACTGCGCGCCGTTGCCGCCGGTCTTCTCCCAGAAGTAGTGGAAGGCCGACAGCGTCTCGATCGTTCCGCCCGACTTCGAGGAGACGACGAAAAGTGCCTTGGCGACGTCGATCTCGGCCTCGACGTCGCGCACGGCGTCGGCGTCGGTCGAGTCCAGCACGTGCAGGATCAGCCCGTCGGCGTGCGTGCCGAACGAGCGCCGGAAGACCTCCGGCGCCAGCGACGAGCCACCCATGCCGAGCACGACCGCCTCGGTCAGGCCGTCGGCGCGCGCCTGCCGGGCGAACGCCTCAAGCTCGTCGACCTCGGCGAGCAGACGGTCGTGGACGTCCAGCCAGCCGAGGCGGTTGCTGACCTCGGGTTGGCCCGCGGGGCCCCAGAGCGTGTCGTCGCGCTCGAAGATCCGGCGCGCGACGTCCTCGGCGCCCGCGCGCGCGAGGCGCGCGTCGATCGCCGGCTGGTACAGGCTCGGGATCGACGCGTCGATCCCCGCGGGCTCGGGCATTAAGCCACGGCCTTCTTCTTGGAGTCGATGCCCTCCAGCAGCTTCTCCATCGGCGTGACGAACGCGTCGACGCCGTCGCGCAGCAGCTTGTCGGTGACGTCGTCGAGGTCGATGCCGGCATCGGCCAGGGCCTTGAGGTCGTCAGACGGGTCGATCTGCACGCGCGCCTCGGTGGCCTCGCTGTGGTCGGCCGCGGCCTCGAGCGTCGCCATCGGCATCGTGTTGACGGTCTCGGGCCCGGCCAGCTCGTCGACGTACATGACGTCGGAGTACTTGGGGTTCTTGACGCCGGTCGAGGCCCACAGCGGCCGCTGCACCGGCACGCCGGCGTCGCGCAGCTTCGCGAAGCGATCGCCCTCGAAGACCTTCAAGTAGGACTGGTAGGCCCAGCGCGCGTTGGCGACGCCGGCCTTGCCGAGCAACTCGTCGTGGTTGCCAGCGGCCTCCAGGCGCTTGTCGACTTCGGTGTCGACACGCGACACGAAGAACGACGCGACCGAGTGGATGCCGGCGACCGGCTTGCCCTCGTCCAGGCGGCGCTCCAGGCCGCGGAGGAACGCCTCGATGACCTTCTCGTACTGCGACACCTTGAAGAGCAGCGTCACGTTGACGTTGATGCCCTCAGAGAGCGCCTGCTCGATCGCGGGCAGGCCCTCGTCGGTGCCCGGGATCTTGATCATCAGGTTGGGACGGTCGACCCGGCCCCAGTACTCCTTGGCCTGGGCGATCGTCTTGGCGGTATCGAAGGCCAGGTCGGGGTCGACCTCCAGCGAGACGTAGCCGTCGTGGCCGTCGGTCTCGTCGTAGACCGAGCGCAGGACGTCGGCGGCCTCTTGGACGTCCTGGATCGCGATCGCCTGGTAGATCTCGCGGCTGCTGGCGCCACCGTGAAACAGCTCGGCGATCTGGTCGTCGTACTCGTCGCCGCCGAGGATCGCCTTCTCGAAGATCGCGGGGTTGGATGTCATCCCCTGCAGACAGGACTCGTCGACGAGGCGGCGGAGCTCGCCGCCCTGGGTCAGTGATCGCTGGATCTGGTCAAGCCAGATGCTCGTGCCCAGCTTGGTCAGACGCGCGAGGCGCTCGTTGACGGATGCGGCGCTGCTCATGGTGTTGCCTCCTAAGGTCTGTGCACTCGATCCTACGACCGATCACGGAGGGCAACCCGGCGATTCACGTGTTGAGCACTTCTTGCCCTGCCAGAAGGGCTGCTCCGCGAACGCCGGCCTGCGGTCCGTAGCGGGCGAGACGGATCTCGGTGCGGGTCCCGACACCTGGCAGCACGAACCGCCGGGCGACCGCGCGAGCGGGCTCCAGCAGCAGCTCGCCGGCGGCGCTGACGCCGCCACCGATCACGACCTGCTCAGGGTCGAAGACGTTGATGGCGTTGGCGATGCCGACGCCGAGCCGCTCACCGAGGATGTGGATCGCCTCCAAGGCAGAGGCGTCCCCGGCGCGCGCCGCGGTCACCACGGCGCGTCCGTCGTCGAACCCGCGCTCGCTGCCCAGCGCGTCGAGCGCGCGGCCGGCGGCCAGCCGCTCCAGCGACCCGGGCTGCGGCGCCTCGTCGGCGTGCGGTGGCGCGCCGGCCGAGAGGTCGGCGCCGACGAGTTGGTGGCCGAGCTCGGCCGCGCCGCCGGTCGCGCCGCGGTAGATCCGCCCGCCGAGGACGATGCCGCCGCCGACGCCGGTGCCGATCGTGAACAGGATCAGGCTCTGGGCGATTTGGGTGAGATCGTCGTCGTGGGCCTCGGCCAGCGCGGCAACCGTCGCGTCGTTGTCGACGAAGACCGGGAGCTTGAGGCGCTCGGTGAGGATGCGGCGCAGCGGCACGTCCTGGAGCGGCACGTTGACCGAGTGGCGCGCGGTGCCGGTCGCGAAGTCGATGACCGACGGCACGCCGATCCCGACGGCCTCGGCGGGGCCGGCGGCTTCGATCATCTCCGCCAGCTGGTCGATCAGCCCCTCGGAGCTGTCGAGCACGGTCGGGCGCACGGTCGGCTCGGCGAGCTTGTCGCCCTCCAGCACCGCGACGGCGACCTTCGTCCCGCCCACGTCTACACCGATGAATCGTCGCGCCATCCGCTCGGCACCTTCTCACGCCGGCCGATCGCGCCGCACCGACGGGCTATTGTCGCGACCGATGCCGCCTCGCTCGCCCGTCGACGACCAGGAGCTGGTCGAGCGCGCGCGGAGTGGGGACGAGGAGGCGTTCGCGCTGCTGGTGACGCGCTACTCGCCGATGCTGCTGCGCCTCGCGCGCATGTACGTGCCGACCGACGCGCTGGCCGAGGACGTCGTCCAAGAGACATGGGTCGCGGTCGTCCGGGGCCTGGAGCGCTTCGAGGGGCGGTCGTCGTTCAAGACGTGGCTGTTTCGGATCCTGGTCAACCGCGCCAAGACGCGTGGGGTGCGCGAGCATCGCTCGATCCCGTTCGCCTCGGTCGGCGGTGGCGCTGACGAGGACGGTGACGAGGGGCCGACGGTCGACCCGGCGCGCTTCACCTCCGAGGGCGCCTGGACGTCGGCGCCGGCCGATTGGCACGACGATCCCGAGGCGGCGCTGGACTCGGCCGAGGCGCTGCGCATCGCCCGCGAGGCGATCGCCGAGCTGCCCGAGCGCCAGAAGATCGTGATCACCCTGCGCGACCTCGAAGGGCTGTCATCGGACGAGGTGCGCAACGTCTTGGACTTGACGGAGACCAACCAGCGGGTCCTCCTGCATCGAGCGCGCGCCAAAGTGCGCGAGGCACTGGAGGACTGGATCGCATCATGAGCGCTGCACGATGGCTTCCCTGGCGTCGGCGACCGGCGGCTTCCCCGCCCGGCGATCTCGCCTGCCGCGAGCTGGTGGAGCTCGTCACCGCCTATCTCGACGATGGGCTGGACGCGAGCGACCGGGCGCGCTTCGAGGTGCACATCGGCGCGTGCGAGCACTGCAGCGCCTACTTGGAGCAGATGCGCGTGACGCTGCGCGTCGTTGGACACATCGACCCGGATGAGCTGGAGCCGGAGGTCGAGCGGGAGTTGCTCGCCGCGTTTCGCGAGTGGAAGGCCGGAGGTCGATGAGCGAGGTTCATGAGGTCGACGTGGTGGTCTTGGGCGCCGGACCGTCGGGTGAGGTCATCGCCGGGCGGCTGGGCGACCGGGACCTGAAGGTCGCGATCGTCGAGGATCGGCTGGTCGGCGGCGAGTGCTCCTACTGGGCGTGCATGCCGTCCAAGGCGCTGTTGCGTCCGGCGCAAGCGCTGGCCGAGGCGCGGCGGGTGCCGGGGGCGGCCGAGGCGATGACGGGCTCCTTGGACGTCGCCGCGGCGCTGGAGCGGCGCACCGATGTCGTCCACGGGTGGGATGACAGCGCGCAGCTGCCATGGCTGGATGAGCGCGGCATCCTGCTCGTGCGCGGCCACGGGCACCTCGCGGGCAAGCTCGTCGTGCACGTGGGCGAGACGATCCTGCGCGCGCGGCGCGCGGTCGTCGTGGCGGTCGGGACGGCGCCGCTGATCCCGCCGATCGAGGGGTTGGCGGCTGCGCAGCCGTGGACCAACCGCGAGGCGACCCAGGTGCGCGACGTGCCGGGATCGCTGATCGTCATCGGTGGCGGGCCGGTCGGCGCGGAGCTGGCCCAGGCGTTCGCGACGCTGGGCTCCAGCGTGACGCTGCTGGAGCGCGAGTCGCACATCCTGGAGCGCGACGAGCCGTTCGCCGCCGAGCAGGTGGCGGCCGGTCTGCGCGCTGACGGTGTTGCGGTCCTGACCGATGTGCAGGCGGAATCGGTGGTGCGCGGCGACGACGGGCGCGTGACCGTGACGACCTCCACGCACGGCACGCTGGAGGCCGACGAGATCTTGGTGGCCTCCGGGCGGCGGCATCTGACCGAGGACCTCGGGCTGGAGGCGATCGGGCTGGACGGGTCGGCCAAGCCGATCGAGGTCGGCGACGACCTCCGCGTCGCCGGTCACGACTGGCTCTACGTCGTCGGCGACGCCAACGGTAAGTCCTTGCTGACGCACGAGGGCAAGTACCAGGCACGCGCGGCGGCCGACCAGATCTGCGGCGACGCCGGCGCACGCATCCGCGAGGACACCGGCCCGCCCCCGCGGGTGACGTTCACCGAGCCGCAGGTCGCAGCCGTCGGCCACACGCTCGACAGCGCGATCGCGGCTGGCCTGCGCGTGCGGGCGGTCGACGTCTCCACCGACGGCACCGCCGGCGCCTCGTTTCACGGCAAGGGCACGGGCGGGACGTCGCGCATCGTCGTCGACGAGGACCGTGGCGTGATCGTCGGCGCGACGTTCGTCGGCGTCGACGTCGCCGAGTGGCTGCACGCGGCGACGATCGCCATCGTGGCCGCGGTTCCGCTCGACGAGCTCTGGCACGCGGTGCCCGCGTTCCCGACGCGCAGCGAGGTCTGGCTGAAGTTGTTGGAGGCCTACGGCTTGTAGTCGACCCGCGGGGAGCGTCGAGGGACGACTGAACCCCCGAGGGCGTGGTTGAGTCGTCCCTCGACGTCCGGTACCGTTCGTCGCGGATGCAGCTCCGTCGAGTAGCGATCGCCAGCGCCCCTTAGCGGCCCGTGACAGCGGGTCCGGCGACTGGTCGTCCCTACTCGCACTCGCATCCCGGAGGTATCTCGAAAATGGCATCGCTCACCGACGAGCTGCGGACCGCGCCGACCACGTTCCGGCCGTTCCGTCCCGACCCCGTCCAACCCGCCGCCCTGCGCGCGGCGCTCGAGCGGGCGCGCCTCGCGTCGTGGCGCTTGCTGACCGTCACCGATCGCCCGACGCGGGTGGCGATCCGCGACGCGCACCTGCCGCACTGGCGCGCGTACCTGGCCGAGAGCGGGGGCGCGCGGATCATCGCCGCCGATGCGCCCGCGCGCCAGGCCCACGAGCTGCGCGTCGCTGATGCGTTCGCCCGCGAGCTGCACGAGGCGCCGGTCCACCTCGTCCTGCTCGGCCGCCGCGGCGGGTCGCTGCGCACGAGCGCGCTGACCGACCTCGCGCAGGGCCTGCGCTCCGAGGGCATGGACGCGGCGCCGGTCCCGCTCGCCGCACGTGCCGACGCCGAGCTGCGCGAGCTGCTGGCGCTGGAGGATCACGTGCGGGTCGACGGGATCCTCGTGGCGAGGCCGGTTCGGTGAACGGCACGCCGCAGATCTCGACCGTCCCGCCGCCGCTGGCCGCACGGCTGCGTGATGTCGCCAGCTCACCGGTCCGCGAGATCCTTGCGCTGACCCAGCAGCCTGGCGTCATCTCGTTCGCCGGCGGCCTGCCCGCGCCCGAGCTCTTCGACGCGCCCGGGCTGCGCAGGGCGTTCGCGGCCGCGCTGGACGACGAGGCCTACGGTCGCACGCTGCAGTACTCGACCACCGAGGGCGACCCGGCGCTGCGGGCGGCGATCGCCCGGCGCATGACCGCGCGCGGCCTGGCCACCGAGGCCGACGAGATCCTCGTCACCAGCGGCTCGCAGCAGGCGCTGACGCTGATCGCCGCCGTCCTGCTGGAGCCGGGCGACGCGGTGCTCGTCGAGGAGCCGTCCTACCTCGCGGCGCTGCAGTGCTTCCAGATGGCAGGCGCGCGCGTCGTCCCGGTCCCGTGTGACGACGACGGGCTCGACCCCGAGGCGCTCGCCGCGCTCGTGCGCCGCGAGCACCCGAAGCTGCTCTACACGGTCCCGACCTTCCACAACCCGACCGGGCGGACGCTGCCGCTGGAGCGCCGCGCCGCGCTCGCGCAGGCCGCCGCGCGCCTGGGGCTGTGGATCGTGGAAGACGACCCCTACGGCGAGCTGCGCTACCGCGGCGAGCCGATCGCGCCGATCGCCTCGCTGGACGGCGCGCAGGACCGGACGATCGCGCTGTCGACGTTGTCGAAGGTGCTGGTTCCGGGGTTGCGGATCGGCTGGCTGCGCACGCCGGCGGCGCTGCGCCGCGCGCTGGTCGTCGCCAAGCAGGCGGCCGACTTGCACACGTCCACGATCGACCAGGCCGCCGCTGCCCATTGGCTGGCCGAGTGCGACCTCGACGCGCACGTCGCCGGGCTGCGCGCCGCCTACGGCCCGCGTCGCGACGCGCTCGTAGACGGTCTGCCCGAGACGCTGCCCGAGGGCTCGCGCTGGACGCGGCCCGACGGCGGCATGTTCGTCTGGGTGACGCTGCCCGACGGCTGGGACGCCGACGCGCTGCTGCAGGACGCGCTGGCCCGCGAGGTCGCGTTCGTCCCCGGCTGGCCGTTCTTCCCCGGGCCGCCGGACCGCGCGACGCTGCGCCTCTCGTTCACCACCCACACCGTGCCCGAGATCGCTGAAGGCCTCGGCCGCCTGCGCGCCGCCGTGGACAGCCGCCGGTAGGCCCGTCACCCTTCACGGGCGATGGACCAACTGGAGGGCATCGCCGACGCCGACGCGCACCTGGGACGCCCGATGCCGCTCCCGCGGGTGGTTCTGCCGCTGCCGCGCTGGGTCGAGGTCTGCGCCGTCGGCTCCGACGCCATCGAGATCTCCTGGAACCTCGACGACTCACGCGCCGGCCAGCCGGGTCGCATCGCGCTGTACGCCGGCGCCGACCCGCCGCCTGCCCACGAGCTGATCGGCGCGACGGCGCCCGCCACGGTCGCCGACGGCGTCCTGCATCGCGAGGCTCCGCTGACCGAGGCCCAGCCGTCGTTGCGGCCGGTCCACGAGCTCTGCTGGCAGCGCGATGGCCTGCACCTCCGGCTCACCGCGCAGGGGCCATGGGCCGTGAGCGCCCTGGTGTCGATCGTCCAAAGCGTGAGCTGACGGGGACGCCGGACGGGCCAGCCACATAGGCTCCCGGCCATGGCCCAGACGACCGGACCGGACCGCAACCTCGCGCTCGAGCTCGTGCGCACGACCGAGGCCGCCGCGCTGGCCGCCGCGCGCATGGTCGGCCTCGGCGACAAGATCGCCGCCGACCAGGCCGCCGTTGACGCGATGCGCCTGGTGCTCGGCACCGTGAGCATGGACGGCATCGTCGTCATCGGCGAGGGCGAGAAGGACGAGGCGCCGATGCTCTACAACGGCGAGCAGATCGGCGACGGCTCGCCGCCGCAGGTCGACATCGCCGTCGACCCGCTGGAGGGCACGACGCTGGCCGCCAAGGGCATGCCGAGCGCGCTCGCGGTGATCGCGCTGTCCGAGCGCGGGACGATGTTCAACCCGGGCCCGATCGTCTACATGGAGAAGCTCGCCGGCGCCGACGACATCGCCGACCTGCTCGACCTGGACCGCCCGCTGACCAAGACGATCGAGTTGGTCGCCGAGCGTCGCGGCGTCGAGATCGGCGACATCATGATCGTCGCGCTGGAGCGCGACCGCCACACCGAGACGCTCAACGCCGTCCGCGAGCTCGGCGCGCGCGTGCGCCTGATCCAGCACGGCGACGTCAGCGCTGCGATGCTCGCGGTCTCCGAGCGCTCGCCGGTCGACCTGCTGTGGGGGATCGGCGGCACGCCCGAAGGCGTCATCTCCGCCGCGGCGATCAAGTCGCTGGGCGGCGGGCTCGTCGGCAAGCTCTGGCCGCGCGACGACGCCGAGCGCCAGGCGGCGATCGACGAGGGCTACGACCTCGACCGGCAGCTGACCCAGGACGACCTCGTCAAGGGCGACGACTGCTTCTTCGCCGCGACCGGCGTCACCGACGGCGACATGCTCCAGGGCGTCCGCTACCAGGGCGCGCGCAGCGCGACGACCGAGTCGCTGGTCATGCGCTCGCGCTCGGGCACGGTCCGCCGCATCCACGCGCGGCACGACCGCACGAAGCTGCGCACGCTGGTCAGCGGCCGTTACGGTTGATCAAGCGCGTTCGCGCGATGGCGCGGGCGTGTCCCGCGCCGCGGGCACGCGGTACTTGCCCGTCACCGACTGCTCCAGGTCGCGCCGCGCCAGCCGGCGCAGGAAGCCGTGGGTGACGATGACGTGGATCCGCGACTGCGTGTTGGAGTACAAGAACCGTCCGAGGCGTGAGGCGATCGCCGGGTAGAAGTTGGCGACCTCGACCTCGACGTGGATGCGCTCCTGGCCCGCGATGTCGCAGTCCAGCCGCCGCACGTCGATCTCCAGGTAACCATCGCGCCCACGACCGGTGGCGGCGACGAGCACGCCCTTGTCGATCCGCCAGCGCACGATGCCGCGGTCGGCCTCGGTCTCGTACTCGGGCGCCTGGAAGGTCAGCAGCTTGAAGGGCTTGAAGAGCAGACAGACGTAGCGCTCCTCGTCGGTGTAGTACACGCGGATGATCCCGAGCGTCGCGTGGCTGAGAAACGACCAGTAGGTGCGCGCGAGGCGCTCCAGCGTCTCGGTCGTCCACAGCTCGCCAAAGAGCTCGTCGGAGAGGACGATGTCGGCGCCCTGGATCGAGCGCACCGCGCCGTCGGCGTCGATCTTGGTGTCGTCGGTCGGCGTGCGCACCGTGACGCCTTGGATGCGATGCGGGCCGTCGAGGAGCTGGCGCACGAGGGCGAACGCGGCGGCCGCCAGCACAACGGCGAGGACGACCAGAGGGGCGATCATCGTCGCCTCAAGTTACTCGTCCAGCGCCGCGCGCACGGCGTCCTCGAAGCCCAGCGGGGCGTCGTTGAGGCCGGGCGGCGGCGGCTCGCGCACGACGGTCTCGGCGCTCAGCCCCTCGACCAGCGGCTTGACGAGGCTCAGCCGCACCGGCGTCACCAGCGCGACCCAGTAGGACGACAGCCGCGGCGTGAAGAGGGGAACCGGCAGCAGCAGCGGCTGACGGCGACCTTGCACGGCGGCGAAGCGCCGCAGCATCTCGCGGTAGGTGAGGACGTCGGCGCCGCCGAGCTGGACCTCGGCTGGCGCGTCGTCGCGCACGGCCAGGGCGGCGAGCGTGTCGACGACGTCTGAGATCGCCACCGGCTGGCTGCGGGTCTCCAGCCACTTGGGGGTGATCATCACCGGGAGATGCTCGACCAATCCCCGCAGCATCAGAAACGACGCGCTGTCGGCCCCGACGATCATGGCGGCGCGGACGTGGACGAGCTCGGGCACCGCGGCGGCCAGCACCTCGGCGACCTCGAGGCGGCTGCGCAGATGCTCGGAACCGTCGTCGCCCGCGCCCTCCAGGCCGCCGAGGTAGATCGTGCGCGCCACGCCGGCGCGGGCCATCGCGTCGCCGAAGGTGCGCGCGGCGCGCCGGTCGCGGGCGGCGAAGTCCTCGTCGGCGCCGGAGCCGCCCATCGAGTGCACGAGGTAGTAGGCGACGTCGGCGCCCGCCGCCGCCTCGTCGAGCCCGTCGCCGTTGACGACATCGCCGCCGATCACCCGCGCGCCATCAGGCAGGTTGGCGCGGTCAGGGTGGCGGACGACGCAGCGCACCTCGTGGCCGGCCTCCAGCAGCCGCGGAAGCAACTGGCCGCCGACGTAGCCGGTGGCGCCCGTGAGGACGATGGTCTGCTGCTGGACGGGGCGTGGGGGAGCGGTCACGCGACGGGTACGGGCGCCGGCCACCAAGTCGATGAGCCCGCCACCTCCGACCCTCGTACATACTCGGACTGCAGGGAACACTCAACAAGCCGTTGAACCTCCATTGCGGATGCCGATCAACGACCGCGTAGGAGCATGAGCACCGAACTCGCCATCAAGGACGTCGCGCAACGCACCGGCATCGCCGCCGGGACGATCCGCATGTGGGAGCAGCGCTACGGCTTCCCGGCTCCCGAACGCACGTCTTCGGGCTACCGGCGCTACACCGAGGACGATGTCGAGGCCCTGCGCAAGGTGCTCGCCCTGCGCCATCGCGGGCTCTCGGTCCCGGCCGCGATCTCCCGGGCCCAGGACACCGGCGGCGCGTCGGACCACCCGTCGATCTACGCGGCGGTCGCCGCGCAGGACGCGACGGCTCGGCCGTTGGTCCTCAAGAAAGCGACGCTCGCTGCGCTGTCGCGGGCGATCGAGCACGAGGCGCTGGCGCTGGGCGCGGGGCCCGCCGGGGTCGGGGCCCTCCCCCACGGCCGCGTCTACCGCCGCCGGGGGCGCCCGGGCCCGCCCCC
>JBEVLC010000145.1:0-9705 GCA_040509415.1 Baekduia sp.
AGGATCGCGAGTGGCTGAGGTCGCTGGCGGTCCCGAAGCCCGAGCAGCCGGACGACGAGGCCGAGACGGTCACCAAGGACTACGTCGTCGAGGTCGGCGGCAAGCGCTTCGACGTGCGCGTGCACGGCGAGGCGGGCGCGAACGGCGCCGCGCCGGCCGCCGGCAAGGCCGCGCCCAAGCAGCGCGCGCGCAAGTCCGCTTCCGGGAACGGAGGCGGCGACACCCTCACCTCACCCTTGCAGGGCAACGTATTCAAGGTGCTCGTCGAGGAAGGCGCCGAGGTTCAAGAAGGCGCTCTCGTGTGCATCATCGAGGCGATGAAGATGGAGAACGAGATCACCGCGCACAAGTCGGGCGTGATCGAGACGCTGTCGATCACCGAGGGCGAGCCGATCCAGTCCGGCGCCCAGATCGCCATCATCAAGTCTCCCCCGGCCGCGGAGTAACACGCGATGCTGGCCGCCGCGACCATCCTGGGCAGCGGCGGCTTCATCCCGACGGGCACGCGCGAGACGTCATCGCTGCTGCTGCTCGCCGAGGGCGGCGACCGCGCGGTGGTCGTCGACGCGGGCACGGGCCTGCGGCGGCTGATCACCGATCGCGCGCTGCTGGCCGGGCGGACGCGGCTGGAGGTGCTGCTGACGCACTTCCACATCGATCACGTCTGCGGGCTGGCCTACTTGACCGAGCTCGACGACCTGGAGATCACAGTCCGCGGGCCGGGCGCGGCCCTGTACGACATGCCGACGGCCGACGTGCTGGCGCGCCTCTTCGCGCCGCCGATCATGCCGGTCGACCTGGAGCAGCTGGGGGTGCGCGTGGGTGAGCTGGGCTGCGGCGACGCGGGCGTCGAGGGGTTGGATGTGCGCACGCGCCGCCAGGACCGCCACACCAACCCGACGCTCGGCATCCGCGTCGGCGACGCGCTGATGTGGTGCACCGACACCGAGGCCGACCCCGGCACGGCAGCGTTCGCGCGCGGCGTGCGCGTCCTGGCCCACGACGCCTGGGGCCCACCGGCGGCGCCGGGGCACGCTGAGCCGGCAGACGCGGCGCGCGTCGCCGTCGAGAGCGGCGCCGAGCAGGTCGTGCTGATCCACGTGCCGCCCACCGCCGACGAGGCCGACCTCCACGCCCGCGCCGCGGCCGTGCATCCGCAGGTGACCGTCGCCACCGACGGTCTGCAGCTCCTCGAGCTCTGAACGCGGAGCTGGGCCGCCGCTAGGCTTGGCGTTCATGGAGCTCGAGCCGCTGCGTGCAGGCATGGAGCAGGCCATCCCGTTCAACGGGCATCTCGGCCTGGAGATCGTCGAGGTGTCGGTCGGGCGCGGCGTCGCGCGGCTGCCTGATGATCAGACGCTGCGCAACCACACGGGCTCCCAGCATGCGAGCGCCCTCTTCGCGGTCGGCGAGGCCGCGTCGGGCGCGGCGCTCGCCGCGGTCTTCGTCGAGCACCTGCCGCAGCTGGAGCTCTCGCCCGAGAGCGCCGAGATCTCCTACAAGAAGATCCCGCGCGGCCCGATCACCGCCACCGGCGTCCTGGGATCAGACCCCGAGACGCTGCTCACCGACCTCGATCGCGACGGCCAAGTCGCGTTCGCCATCGATGTCTCGCTGACTGACGGCGCGGGCGACGTGGTCGCCGACATGACCGTCCGTTGGCTCGTCCGCCAGGAGTCGTAGTTGCCCGCAAGAGCTTGGAAGGCCGGCCCGCACGAGGCCGAGATCGTCGCGCGTCTGCTCGTCGCGTTCCGCGACCACCTCGGTGAGTCGTGGCCATCAGACAACGCGTTCCTCGCGGGCGTCGAGCGCCTGATGGAGGACCCCAACACCGACTTCCTCCTGGCCTCCGCCGACGACGACTCGCCACCGTCGGGCGTCATCCAGCTGCGCTACCGCATGGGCATCTGGCGCGCCGGCCGCGACTGCCTGGTCGAGGACGTCTTCGTCACCGAGGACGCCCGTGGCCGCGGCGTCGCCCGAGCGCTCCTGGACGCCGCCACTGAGCGCGCCCTCGAACGCGGCTGCCGCCGCATGGAGCTCGACGTCAACGAGGCCAACACCCCCGCGCTGGCGCTCTATGAGTCCTTCGGCTTCCGGACCAGCGAGCCGCGCGACCTCTACATGCGCCGCCACCTCGACGCGGGGCCGGACGCGTAGTTCGCGAACACTTCCTTGGCGAAGTCGTTAATAAGCGATAGTCCATTTGCGTTTATTAGCGTGCTACGCTATTAAGGGATGCTGTCGCCCTCCGCCCATAGCGACCGCGCCGGGCGCTTCGTCGCGGTCGGCACGCCCCCTGACGGCTATGCCGTCTTCGATCCACGACCGCTGCCGCCTGATCCCCCGCTCGCGCTCGACAAGGCCACCGAACGGCTGCTGGAGCGCGCTAACCAAGCACTCGGTCGGCTCGACGGCATCACGATGCTCTTGCCGGATCCGCAGACCCTCCTGTACACCTATATCCGCAAGGAGGCGGTGCTCTCATCCCAGATCGAGGGAACCCAGTCGTCCCTCTCTGACCTCCTGCTCTTCGAGGCCGACGTTGCCCCAGGCGTTCCTGTCGGCGATGTCGAGGAGACGGCCAACTACCTCATCGCCCTGCGTCACGGTGTCGACTCGATCACCACCGGGCGCCTTCCGATCTCCAGCAGGCTGCTGCGTGAGATCCACGGTCTCCTGCTCGACGACGCGCGCGGAGGCGACAAGGCGCCCGGTGAGTACCGCCGGATCCAGAACTGGCTCGGTGGCACGCGACCGACCGACGCACGCTTCGTGCCGCCGCAGCCCCAAGAGGTCCCCGACGCAATTGCCGCGTTGGAGCGCTTCATCCACGACGAAGACGGCGAACTGCCAGTGCTGATCAAGGCCGCGCTCGCCCATGCTCAGTTCGAGGCCATCCATCCCTTTCTCGACGGCAACGGCCGCGTCGGGCGGTTGTTGATCACCTTGATGCTCTGCGCTGAGGGCGTGCTGGAACGGCCGCTGCTCTACCTGAGCCTCTACTTCAAGCAACACCGCGACCTCTACTACGACCGACTACAGCGGATCCGTACCGACGGCGAGTGGGAGGAGTGGGTCGCGTTCTTCCTGCGCGGTGTGCTCGATGTCGCGACCTCCGCCACCGAGACGACGCGCAACATCGTGTCCTTGGTGGAGCGCGACCGTGCCACCGTCGGGGCACTCGGCAAGAGCGGGGCGACGGCGGGCAGGATCTTGGAGCACGCGATCCAGCGGGTCATCCTCACGCCGAAGTCCGTGCAGGAGGCGACCGACCTCACCGCGCCGCCTGTCTACGGCGCGATCCGTCGTCTCGAGGAGGCGGGCATCCTGCATGAGGCCACAGGGAAGCGACGCAACCGCGTGTACGTGTACACGCAGTACCTCGCCCTGCTCAACGCCGGGACCGAGCGCCCTTAGGTCGCTTCCGGCGGGGCGGCCATCAGCTCGATGAGGTGGCCGGAGGGTGAGTTGACGTAGGCGCGGGGTGCGCCCCAGTGAGGGGTGCGGGGCTGGGTCGGGTGACCTGCTGCAGAGAGGGCGGCGAGGGTCGCGTCGAACGTGCGCGCCACGATGGCGACGTGGCCGCTGCGTGCTGTCGCCTCGTCCGCGGAAAGCAGATGGATCTGCGTCCCGTCCGGCGCCTGCACCCACGTCGCGCGCTCGCGCAGCGACGGCGGCGGCTCCACGGGCGAGAACCCCAACAACGCCCAGAACGCGACCTCGGCCTCCACGTCCGCCCGCCGGGTCGGCAGCGCGACGTGGTGGATGCCGGTCACGACGAGGCGCCCACCTGCGCCAGGTTCGTCGCGTGGATCTTCTTTTGGACGCGATCGCGGCGCGCCAGCGGCAACGCCGGCTCGCCCGCGCCCCCGAGTGACTCCAGGTACTTGATGTCCTCGCGCAGGATCGCCAAGGCGCGTGCGCCGTCGATCGCCGCGCCGTGGCCGGGCACGACCCACTCGGCCTGCTCGACGTAGGGCGCCAGCCGCAGCAAGGTCGCCACGTACGCGTTGCGCGAGCCGCCTGCGGAGATCATCGGGATCTCGACCGGCGACACGTAGTCGCCGACGACCAGCACGCCCGCGAACGGCGCCCAGACCGCCATGCCGTCGGCCGTGTGGCCGTCGGCCGGGATCAGCTCCAGCTCGGCGTCGCCGCCCAGCTCCAGCTTGCCCGGCACCGGCAGCGCCTGGACCTGCCCGAGCGAGAGCGGCTTGACCCGCGCGACGTAGTCATCCTCGTCGACCTCACGGAGCCGGCGCTGCGCGACACCGGGCTCAGCGCGCAGCCGAGCGGCCGTGGTCTCCGCCACGCCCAACGCGACATCGGGGAACGCCAGCCGCGCCAGGAGGTGATCCCAATCGCCATGGGTCGCCAGCAGGCCCGACAGCCCCCACCCAGCCTGCGCGAGGATCCCCGGCAGCGCGTCGAGCTCGTCGGGGAAGATCGGCGAGTCGACGACGAACGTCTCCTCACCGTGGTGCAGCAGCGTGCACGTCGTCTGCCACTTGGCGCTCCGGGCGACGATGACACCCGGATCGAGGGCGACGACCTGCATCAGGGGCCTACAGCCCGAGAAGCTTCGCGGCCTCCAGCAGGGTCTTGACCTCAGCGGTCGGCTTCTTGCCGCCCGGCGGGATCTCCTCCTTGCGGCGGTTGACCCAGATCGTCGGGACCTTCAGCTTGGTCGCCGGCTCGATGTCGGTGTAGAGCCCGGCAGCGATGTGGACCCACCCCTTCTTGCCGCCGATCCGCCGCGCGAACTCGTTGAAGTGCGCGGGATCGGGCTTGTAGGAGCGGACCTGTTGGGCGGTGACGACGAGGTCGACGTCGGCCGGGATGTGGCGCCGCGTCAGGCCGAGCAGCTTGTCGTCGATATTGGAGATCAAGCCCGTCTGGTACTTGCCCAGGAACTTGCGCATCTGGGGCATGGTCTCCTTGAACGCGCCCCAGCGTGCGACCGAGTCGGGCAGGAACCCTGAGCGCGAAGGCTCCAGCGGCCAGCCGATCTCCTTGGCGATCTTGATCGCCGCCTGACGCAGGACCTCGGCGTAGAGCTCGTACGAGCCGCCCTGGATCTCCTTGGTCGCCTCGAGGAAGAGATCGACCACTTGGGTGCGGTCAATGGGGAACCCATCGCGCTTGGCCTCCCGCTCGAACGCATCAGCGACCCCAGACTCCCAATCGATCAGGGTGCCGTAGACGTCGAAGGTAACCCACTGAATGTTCTTCGGAAGTGCCATGCGGCTGGGCATTGTGCCATCTCTGGACCTTTCAACGACTCCCGGTCGTTTGGGCACGAAGCATCAGCGCGGACTCCTGCAATACCGTCCTGCCCCTCTATGGACCTGCTCGAATATCAGGGCAAGCAGCTTTTCGCCCGACATGGAATCCCCGTCCCCGACGGACGCCCGGCGCGCACGGTCGACGAAGCCGTCGCCGCCGCCAAGGAGATCGGCTTCCCGTGCGCCGTCAAGGCGCAGGTGAAGATCGGTGGCCGCGGCAAGGCCGGCGGCATCAAGATCGCCAACGACGAGGACGAGGCGCGCGCCGCAGCCGACGCCATCCTCGGCATGGACATCAAGGGCTTCACGGTCCACGAGGTGTGGATCGAGACCGCCGCCCCGCAGATCGAGTCCGAGTACTACGCGTCGATCGTCTTCGACCGCGGCGCCAAGGCCCCGCTGATCATGCTCTCCACCCAGGGCGGCATGGACATCGAGGAGGTCGCCGAGTCCAACCCGAGCGCGATCGCCACGCTGCACGTCGACCCGCTGCTGGGCTTCCAGGACTTCCACGGCCGCCGCCTGGCCTTCGAGGCCGGCATCGACGCCGATCTCGTCCGCCCCGTCGGCGCGTTCCTGCACCAGCTCTACGGGACCTTCATTAGCGAAGAGGCGCTGCTGGTCGAGGTCAACCCGCTGATCGTCACGCCCGAGCGCAAGGTCGCCGCGCTGGACGCCAAGGTCACGCTCGACGACAACGCGCTCTTCCGCCACCCGGCCAACGCCGACCTGCGCGACCCGTCCGACGAGGACCCCCAAGAGCAGATGGCCCACGAGCGCGGGCTGACCTACGTCAAGCTCGACGGCGACATCGGCATCCTCGGCAACGGTGCCGGGCTGGTCATGTCGACGCTGGACGTCGTCGCCCACTACGGCGGCGCGCCGGCCAACTTCCTGGACGCCGGCGGCGGATCCAAGGCCGAGGCGATCACCAGCGCGGTCGAGGTGATCCTGTCCGACGACAAGGTCAAGGCCGTGTTGTTCAACATCTTCGGCGGCATCACCCGCTGCGACGAGGTCGCCAACGGCCTCATCGAGGCGTTCAAGACCCTGAACCCGAGCGTCCCGTTCGTCGTCCGCCTGGACGGCACCAACGACGTGGAGGGCCGGAAGATCCTCGCCGACGCGAACCTTCCCAACGTGAACACCGCGGCCACGATGGACGAGGCCGCCCAGAAGGTCGTGGCACTGGCCAAGGGGGAGGCAGCCTGATGGCCGTCCTGATCGACAACGACACCAAGCTGGTCGTCTCCGGCATCACCGGGCGAGAGGGCACGTTCCACGCGCTCAACAACAAGCGCTACGGGACCAACGTGGTCGCCGGCGTCACGCCCGGCAAGGCCGGCCAGGACGTCGAGGGCATCCCGGTGTTCAACACGTTCCGCGACGCCGTCTCCCAGACCGGCGCCAACGTCGCGATGGTCTTCGTGCCGCCGCGCTTTGCCGCCGACTCGATCCTCGAGGCAGCCGACGCGGGCATCCCGCTGGTGATCTGCATCACCGAGGGCATCCCGGCCCACGACGAGCTGCGCGTCTACACGCACCTGCAGCGCACCGGCACCCGCCTGGTCGGCCCCAACTGCCCGGGCATCCTGTCGCCGGGCAAGGCCAACGTCGGCATCATCCCCGCGTCCTTCTTCAAGGAGGGCAACGTGGGCGTGGTGTCGCGGTCAGGCACGCTGACCTACCAGATCGGCAACACGCTGGCCCAGGCCGGCTTCGGCAATTCGTCGATCGTCGGCATCGGCGGCGACCCGGTCCCGGGCTCGTCGTTCATCGACGTCATCGAGCTGTTCCAGGCCGATGACCAGACCGAGCTGATCGTGCTGAGCGGCGAGATCGGCGGCGACGCCGAGGAGCGCGCAGCCGACTACATCGCCGAGCACGTGACCAAGCCGGTCGTCGCCTACATCGCCGGGTTCACGGCGCCTCCGGGCAAGACCATGGGCCACGCGGGCGCGATCGTCAGCGGCTCCAAGGGGACCGCGGCCGCCAAGGCCGAGGCGCTGGAGGCCAAGGGCGTGCGCGTGGGCCGGACGCCGACGCAAGTCGCTGAGATTGCCGTGGAGATCCTCGGCGGCTAACGCCGTCAGGGCTCGGCGGGTAATCCGTTTCGTCGGTTGGCGTCGCTCTCCGGACACGAGTACGCTCGCGCACAGTGGAGAGCGACGTCACAAGCACCTTGAGCGAGCTCGAGCGCAAGCTCAAGGAGCTCGAGCGCGAGCTAGAGACCGTCGGCCGCGGCGGAGAGCTCGATAGCGACCCCGCCCAGGGCGGCTGGACGCCGGTGCCCGACGTGCCGCAGGCGGATGCCGCGACGCCGCTGACGGCCTCTTGGCACGGAACCGCCGACGCGGCCCCACCGCCACCTCCGACGGCCTTCAACGGTGTGGCGCCCGTGCCGATCACGCCGCCCGCGGCGCCGTGGCCCCAGGCCGCGCCGCAGGCCTACGCGCCGCCGCCCCCTCCGCCACCGCCCGCGCCGGCCGCCGGCCTGCACCGTCAGCTCGACGAGCTGCTCGCCTTCCGCGACCGCCTCGTACAGACGACCGACGACCTCGTCAGCGAGCTCTCGCGCGTCCTCACCGAGCTGGGCGTCGGCGCCGCGCCCGATCCCGCCGACACGCTGCTCAGCGGCGACGTCACCGTCGACGCCGCGCCGTTCGGCGACCTCGCCACGCTCGCCGCCTTCGAGCAGGCGCTCCAACGCGTCCCGGGCGTCGCCGGGGTTTACGTGCGCGCGCTGGACGCCGGCCGCGCGACGATCGACGTGCGCCTCTCGGGCCCCGTCGCGCTGGCCGCCGCGCTACGCGCGACCGCGCCGCTGCCGTTCGCCGTGACCGACGTGCGCGACGGCCGGCTGACGCTCGCCATCAACTAGGTCAACGCACCGGCAAGCAGTCGTGGCGCGCTGGTAGCTTCCGGCTGGAGCACTCACACCGTGGCCGACGACGACGATCCCTCCCGCATCCCTTCCGCCGAGGAGCTCGCCGTCTCGCTGACCAACCGCGTCCGCGAGGTGCTCGAGGCCGCCGAGCGTGACGCCGCCGCGATCCGCGCGCGGGCCGACGAGGATGCCGAGGAGCGCGCGCTGCAGGTGCGCTTCGCCGCCGAGCGAGACGCCGAGCGCCTGCTGCGTCGCGCCGAGCGCGCGGCCGCCGACTACCTCGACGAGGCGCGTCACCGCGTCGACGCCTTCGCCGCCGGCCGGGCCCGCCGGATCAGCGAGGCCGCCGATCGCCTGCTCGCCCACGCCGAGGCGCTGGCCGACCGCGCCGAGCGCGCCGAGCGGCTGGAGCGCGGGATCGAGGAGGTCGTCGACGCGCTCGCGGCCGCCGCCGAGGCAATCGCCGCCGAAGCCGCGCGCGACGCGATCACGCTGCCCGCGGCCAGCGAGCACACTGCCGAGGTGACGCGCCTGACAACGCGGCCACACGCCGTCCCGGATCCGGAGCCCGAGCCGCCCCGCGAGCCCGCGCCGCCGGCGGTCGCTGCCGCGCCCGACCCGCCTGAGGAGACCGAGCCCGAGGACGAGGCCCGCGCGCACGTGCGCGAGGTCGCCAGCGCGCTGCCACGCCGCCCCGGCACGCCGCCGCGCGCGGTCCCGGTCGTCGTGCCGCCACCGCCCCCGGTCGACCCGCCCGACGACGTGGCCTAAGGCAAGGTCATCAACTACGCCACGCGGATGCCACCGCGCCCGTCGGCCTTGGCGGCGTACAGCGCCGCATCGGCACGGGCGATCACCTGCTCGGCGCTCTCGCCGACCTCCCACCGCACCAGCCCCGCCGAGCAGCCGACGTCGTCCTCGCCGCCCGGCGTCACCTCCTGCAGCCGCGACACGATCCCTTCCGCGCACGCCAGGTCGCAGTCGGGCAGCAGCAGCGCGAACTCGTCGCCGCCCCAGCGCGAGAGAAGATCCGCCCCGCGCAGCACGCCGCGCCACGCCGCGCTCGCCTCGCGCAGCAGCGCGTCGCCCGCCTGGTGGCCGTGGGCGTCGTTGTAGGGCTTGAAACGATCGAGGTCGATCGCCGCCACGCAGAGCGGGCGCTCGTAGCGCTGCGCGCGTGCGAGCTCGATGGTGACGCGCTCGTCCCAGAGCCGCCGGTTGGCCAGCCCGGTGAGCGGGTCGGTCCGCGCGAGCTCGCGCAGCCGCTCCAGCAGCCGCTGCTGCTCGAGCACCGCGCCGAGCTCGGCGGCCAGCAGCTCGACGACCGCCAACGATCCCTCGCCCGGCGCGCCTGCCGCCGCCGGCCAGCGCACGCGCAGAACGCCGAGCACGGCATCGCCGCGCAGCACGGGACGGTCGACGACCGTCTCGCCGTCGTCGACGGCCGCCGCGGGGTCGGCCCCGAGCAGCTCGACGGTCTCGGCGCCGAGCACGCCGCGCGCGCCCTCCAGCAGCATCGCCACCGGCGCG
>JBEVLC010000146.1:0-17082 GCA_040509415.1 Baekduia sp.
GCGTGCGGGGTCTAGCTGACGACCCGACCTTCGAGGTGCGGAATACCCCGCTTGGCGTCGTGCAATCCGAAAGCGCGGCCGTCTGCCGTCTTGTCAGTGGAGAACGCGACCCGCGCCGGGAGCAGGACCGGGAGCTTGAAGCGCACCTCGGCGGTGAAGCGCTCCGGCAGCTCGGGTTGCAGCGCCGCGAGCACGCGGGCCTTCAGCCACATGCCGTGCGCAATCGCGCGCGGCATGCCGAAGAGTTTGGCCGAGACGTTGTGCAGGTGGATGGGGTTGCGGTCGCCCGAGACCGCGCCGTAGCGGCGGCCGATGTCGCCGGGGACCTGCCAGACGGCCTCGGGCGCGGGGACCGCGGGGCGCTCGTCGGTCTTGTTGCCGTTCTTGGTCGCGCCATCGCTGCCGCTGCCGCCGCCGATGCGCAGGTACGTGCTGCGCCCTTCCCAGACGCGCTCGCCCGCGATCGTCGCGACCGCGACGACGTCGAACTGGCGCCCCTTCGGGTGGTCGCGGAGATCCTCGGCGTGGACGCGAAAGCTCGGCGTCTCGGAGATCGCGACCGGCCGGACATGCTCGATCCGATTCGCCACGTGGACGAGGCCGATGACGCCGAACGGGAACGCGCCGTCGGTCATCAGCGACATCGCCAGCGGGAAACCGAGAACGTGCAGGTAGCTCGCCGGCAGCGTGTCGCGCAGGTCAAAGCCGCAGACGCGGGCGTAGTCGGCGACGTGACCGGCGTCCAGCGCGACGTCGTCGAGCCCGAGCGTCAGCTCCGGCAGCGCCTTGGGCGTGTTGCCGCCGACAAGCGGGACCTTGCGCAGCAGCGGTCGGGCGAACGTCCCGAACGCTGCGCGCGGGTAGAGCGTCGCGGCGCCGGGGGCGCTGTCAAGTGTGCGCTCGGCGCTCATGCGCCGATCAGCGACTGACCGCAGACGCGCACGACGTTGCCGTTGACACCGCCGGACGCCGGGCTGGCGAACCACGCGATCGTCTCGGCGACATCGATCGGCAGGCCGCCCTGGGCGAGCGAGTTCATGCGGCGACCGCCCTCGCGGACGACGAGCGGCATCGCCGCGGTCATCTGCGTCTCGATGAAGCCGGGCGCGACCGCGTTGATCGTCGCGCCGCGCTGCGCGAGCTCGGGCGCGAGCGTCTCGACGATCCCGATCACGCCGGCCTTCGACGCGCCGTAGTTGGTCTGGCCGCGGTTGCCGGCGATGCCGCCGATCGAGGAGACCGTGATGATCCGGCCGCCGTCGCCGATCAGCTTGGCATCGAGCAGCGCATCGTTGATGCGCTCCTGGGAGGAGAGATTGACGTCGAGGACCGCGTCCCACCGCTCGGGCTTCATCCGCGCGATCGTGCGGTCGCGGGTGATGCCGGCGTTGTGGACGACAACGTCGACGCCGCCATGGCGCTCCTGTAGATGGGCGACAAGCGTGGCCGGCGCGTCAGGCGCGGTGACATCCAGCGCGAGCGACGAGCCGCCGATCGCGTTGGCGACCTTCGCCAGGTCCTGGCCCTGGGCGGCGATGTCAATGGCGATGACATGGGCGCCGTCGCGCGCGAGCGTCTGGGCGATCGCCGCGCCGATGCCGCGCGAGGCACCGGTGACCGCGACGGTCCGCCCGGCCTGCGGCTTCTCCCAGTCCTCGGGCGCGGGCGACGTGCCCGGACCAACACGGATGACTTGCCCGGACACGTAGGCCGACTTGGAGGAGAGCAGGAAGCGCAGCGTCGACTCGAGGCCATCCTCGGCGCCGGGCGCGACGTAGACGAGCTGGCCGGTCGCGCCGTGACGCAGCTCCTTGGCGGCGGAGCGCACGAAGCCCTCCAGCGCGCGCTGGGCGACGGCGTGGCGACGGTCGGCGGCCTCTTCGGGCGGCGTGCCGAGGACCACCAGGCGGCCACTGCGAGCCAGACGGGTGATCGTCGGCGAGAAGAAGTCGCGCAGCGCGCGGAGGTCCTCGGAGGCGGTGATGCCGGAGGCGTCGAAGACGATCGCGGCGACCGGCGTGGTGGCGCCGTCGTCGGCCGATGTCAGCGTCTCGGCGCCTGCCCCCTTCAGGACGCGCTCGACCGTGGTGAGCAGGCGATGCTCGGGGGCGCCTCCGACGAGCGCGGGACCGTCGAGCAGCGGTTGGCCCGGCGCGTAGCGGCGCAGGGGGGTTGACTCCGGCAGTCCGAGACGTCCGACGAGGAAGCGTCCGGGCGGCGTGGACGAGAGGCGCTGGTAGCGATCAGACACGGTTCGATGTTACATTCTTTGGTGTCACCATGGCCAAGACCAAGAGCTCTCTCCCCCGCCCAGCCGCGATCCTCGGCGGCAACCGCATCCCCTTCGCGCGCTCCAACGGGCCCTACGCCCAGGCGTCCAACCAGGACATGTTCACCAGCGCGCTCGAAGGGCTCATCGCCCGCTTCGGGCTCGCCGGCGAGACCGTCGACGAGGTCGTCGGCGGCGCCGTCCTCAAGCACGCGCGCGACTTCAACCTGATCCGCGAGTGCGTCATGGGCAGCACGCTCAGCGACGCGACGGCCGCCTACGACGTCCAGCAGGCCTGTGACACCGGCATCCAAGCCGCGATCCTCGCCGCCAACAAGATCGCGCTCGGCCAGATCGACGTGGCGATCGCCGGCGGCGTCGACACCACCAGCGACGCGCCGCTGGGCGTCAACGACGACCTGCGGCGGCTGCTGGTCAAGGTCAACGCGGCCAAGAGCACGGCCGACAAGGTCAAGCTGCTCGCGCACGTCCGGCCGTCGCACCTGGCGCCCGACATCCCGCGCAACGCCGAGCCGCGGACCGGGCTGTCGATGGGCGAGCACGCGGCGATCACGGCGCGCAAGTGGGGCATCACGCGCGACGCGCAGGACGAGCTGACCGTCGCGAGCCACCAGCACCTGGCCGCGGCGTACGACCGTGGGTTCTTCGATGACTTGGTCACGCCGTATCTCGGCCTGGCACGCGACCAGAACCTGCGCCCGGACTCGTCGCTGGAGAAGCTGGCCAAGCTCAAGCCCGTCTTCGGCGCCGGCGAGGATGGCGCGACGATGACGGCAGGCAACTCGACGCCGCTGTCAGACGGCGCGTCGACGGTCCTGCTGGCGACCGACGAGTGGGCCGCCGAGCGGCGCCTGCCGGTGCTCGCCTACCTCACGCACTCCCAGACCTCGGCCGTGCCCTACGTCCACGGCGACGAGGGGTTGTTGATGGCCCCGGTCTACGCCGTCCCGAAGATGCTCGCCCGCGCGGGCCTGACCTTCGACGACTTCGACTTCTTCGAGATCCACGAGGCGTTCGCCTCGCAGGTGCTCGCGACGCTCGCCGCCTGGGAAGACGGGGAGTTCTGCAAGACGCACCTCGGCCTCGACGGGCCGCTGGGCGCGATCGACCGCACCAAGCTGAACGTCAACGGCTCGTCGCTGGCCGCGGGCCATCCGTTCGCCGCGACCGGCGGCCGCATCCTGGCGACGGCCGCCAAGATGCTCGCCGAGAAGGGCTCGGGGCGCGCGCTGATCTCGGTCTGCGCCGCGGGCGGCCAGGGCGTCGTGGCGATCGTCGAGCGCTGATCAGCGGTCGCCGCTCGCGCCCGCACCCGCGGGTTGCGGGCGGAGCACGGGCCGCTCGCCGGTGCGCTGGCGACGCGGCTCGGGCGAGACTTCTGGCGGCTTGGCGGTGGTCCGGCTGGTGCTGGTCCGGCGCTGGGCCCACCGAATCGCAGGACGCTCAACCAAGAACCAGCTGAGCGTCGCTGCCGGCAGCGTGATCGCCAGGACGGCGAGCAGCTCGCGCGTGAGCGAGTCCTGCGGCCAGTGACCGGTCATGCGCAGGCCGACGATCACGGGGAAGTGGAAGAGGTAGACGCCGTAGGAGATCGTCCCCAGCCACTTCGCCGGGCCGCGCGACAGCAGCACGGCGCGCCACGGTCCGGCGACGAGCGTGGCGAGGATGAGCGCGAGACCCGCGACGCCGGGCGCGTCGCCGATGAGGTTGCGCGTGTCCACCGATCCGGCGCCGGTGGCGTGCCACCACGAGTTGGCGACGACCAGCACGATCCCCGCCGCGGCGATGGCGGCGGCCGGGGTCGCCCGCAGCGTCCGGCGATGCAGGAGCACCGCGGCGGTCATGCCGGCGCCGAACTCCGCGAGATGCGGCAGCAGCGAGGTGCTGAGGGTCTGCGGCCAGTGGTGCGTGTAGGCCAGGACAGTGCTGAGCAGGCCGGCGGCGACGACGGTCAGCGTGAGCACAACCAGACGGCCGCGGTGCGGGCCGAGCCGCAGCGCGAGCAGGCCGACGATCGGCAGCGTCGCGTAGAACGACATCTCGATCCCGAGCGTCCACATCGGTGGGTCGAGGTGCTTGATGGTCTCCTCGAAGTGGTTCTGCGCGAAGAGCAAGAAGATCGGCAGCTGGTCGGCGTCGACCTGGGTCGGATGGTCGAGATGGCGCAGCAGCAGGAACGACGCGGCCACCGCGAGCCAATAGCCGGGCAGGATGCGGGCGGCGCGGCGGATCGCGTAGCGGGCCAGCGACGGGCCGCGGCGCGCGCCGTCGAGCGCGGCGGCGACGAACGGCCGGAAGATCAGGAAGCCCGAGAGCACGAAGAACAGCTGGACGCCGAGGCGCAGCTCACCGATCGTGAAGTCGAGGAACTCTTTCGGCGGACGGTGGCTGTCGCCGTAGCTGAACATCCACACGTGCAGCACGAGGACACCGGTGGCGGCGAGACCACGCAGGCCGTCGAGCGCATCGAGGCGACCGCGCGACGCGCGGACTGGTGGCGGCTCGGCCGTGGGCATGTGCTGACGGTCGGTCACGAAGCTGAGAGGCGGCGAAGAACGCTGCGGGCAGACGCCGAGCGTCGTCGGGCTCCTGCGCCGCCGGTGGTACCCCTACCCGGCGACGCCTCGCTTACACCCTAGCCGCCGGTGCTAGCGGTACTGCCAGGTCATCCCTGCCGTATCGACAACCCCATCTTTCGCGGTGGCGGTGATCGTGACGCCCGCGGTGACGTAGCCGCCCTGCTTCAGCGCGGCCCGCATCGCCTTCACGGCGGTGGGCGACGCCTTCAGGACGATGGTGCTGCCGGTGATCGTGACGTCGAGCGGGAGGCTCTTGAGCTGGCGACCAGCGATGACGCCCACAGCGGCGCGCGCCGTCGCGAGGGCGCAGGTCCGGCGGCAGGTCGCGGAGATCGTGCCGAGCCGGGTGGCCGGGCGCTTGGCGCGGTCCTTGGTCTTGGCGCGCAGGCCGACGGGTGCGGGAGGGCGGCCGGCAGCGGTGGATGCGGCGGTCGTAGCGCAGCCGCGCGCGGGCGCGACAGCGGCGAAGCGCACGATGCGGTTGTTGCCGCTGTCGGCGACCAGCAGGCCGCCGGCACAGTCGATCTCCAGCCCTCGCGGGACGGCGAGCTGGCCGGCGCCGGTGCCCGGCGTGCCGAGCGTCTGGACGATGGCGCCATCGGCGGCCAAACGCAGCAGGCGCCCGTTGTTGGCATCGGCGACCCAGGCCCCGCCATCGCTCGTCGCCGCCAGACCGGCCGGGATCGACGGCTCGCCGCCCGCTGGCCGTGGGATCGGCCAGGTCGCCAGCAGCTTGCCGGTCGCGTCGTAGTGGGCGACGGTGCCGTCAGCGGGCCGGGTCTGGTTGGGCGACGTGCCCTCGGAGACGGCGAGCGTGCCGTCGGCCAGCTCGGCGATCGCGGTCGTGCTGCGGCCGGGCTTCTGGCGGTTGCCGAGCCAGGTCGGCTTGGTCTTCGGGGTGTCCGGGGTACGGGCGAACTCGCCCGTACCGGCCACCGCCCAGGTGGCGCCGGTCGGCCCCACGTCGAGGCCGGACACGGCAGGCCCGCGGTCGGCGAACGTGAGCAGGTCGGTCACCGCCTGGTCGGCAAACGAGCGCACGGCGCCGTTCTCGGCGACGAGCACCGAGCGGTCGGTGGCGAAGTCGATGCCCTGCGGCTGGGAGACCACCGCCGTCGAGCTCTGGAACGACTTGCTCTGCGCCCAGGCGCCGGTGGCCTTGCCGGCGAGGTCGAACCACGAGATGCGCCCGTTGCCGTCGGCCACCGCGACCTCGCCGAACGCGTTGGCGGCGACGTCGGCCGGCGCGGTGATGTGTGGCCGGGCGCGGCCGTTGATCCCGATGCTGCGCACGAAGCCGCCGGTCCTCGTGAACTCCTGGACCCGGTCGTTGCCGGCGTCGGCGACCAGCACATGGCCATTGGGTCCGATCGCGAGCGCGCGCGGGAAGACGAACTTGCCGTTGCCGTGGCCCTGCGTGCCCCAGGCGCGCACGCGGCGCAGGTGGCGGTCGAGCGCGACGATGCGGTGCAGGTTGTTGTCGGCGACGTACGCGCCACCGTCGGCGGCGAAGGCCACGTCGTAGGGGAAGCGCAGGCGGACGCCCGTCTTGGCCGAGGTCGCCCGGACGAAGCGCCCGGAGGTCGTCAGCTCCACGACGCGGTGGTTGCCGTCATCGGCCACCAGGATCCGCGAGCCCTTGACGGCCAGCCCTTGGGGCATCTTCAGCTTGCCCTTGCCGAAGATCTTGGGGTTCTTGCCGGTGAGCGTGAAGCGCTGCACGCGGTTGTTGGAGGCATCGGCGACGTAGACGAAGTCCCCCGCGACCGCGATCCCGCCGCTCGCCGATGACGCCGCGTAGCTGCCCGAGCTCGTATGGAGCTTGCCGAGCCCAGGGCCGCGGCCACCGAAGCAGCGGACCGACACGCCGGCGGCGTCGAAGACCTGCACCAGTTGCTGGTCGGTGTCCAACACATAGCTGTTGCCCTGCTTGTCGACCGCGATCCCACCGATCGCCCCAAGCCGCCCGCACCCCTGCCCGCTCAATCCGAAGGACGACACGTACTTGCCGTCGCGAAAGCGCTGCACTCGCCCGCTGAAGTGGTCGCCGACGAGCAGGTCGCCCCCAGGCGTGATCGCCAGCGCCTCGGGCAGCCGCAGCGCGCCAGGCTCGTCGCCGAAGGTCGTCGTGGCGGGCGGCGCAGGCTCCTGCGCGCACGCGGATCCAACGCCGAAGACGAGCATGGCAGTGAGCGTCACGGGCAGCAGTCGGCCGATCATGCGGCGCACCGTATCCGCAACGCCGACGTGCCACATCAGGGAGTTCCCTGGGCGCTGAGCCTGCACGAAAGCTCTAACGGCTGCTCTAACGCCCTTCGTTAGAGTCGTTCGAGTACGGGGTCAGGCTCCAGTACGCGCGGGGGTCTTTGGGCGATTTGCCGACCCACTGGATCACGTCAAGATCGCGAAGCGCGTTCAGTCGGCGGAGAGCCGCCGGTCGTGAGAGCCCCATGACCCTGCTGAGTTCGCTGGTGCTCAAACGCTCTGCGGCACGCAGAGCCGCCACAACCTCTCGCGTCTCGCCGGGCAGCATGGCGTCGAGCCGCTGATCGACAGCCTCGCCAGACAGTTCGACGTGCACGGCCCCCGATGACTGCCGGTAGAGAGGGGGCTGCAAGCCCGCAAGCCTCATCTCCTCATACATGCGCTTGATGCCCTCTCCTAGCTCCTGGCCGAAGTTGAGATCAGCCAGCACGCGAGCGATGCGTGGGTTTCGCGCGTAGCGCGGAGCTTCGTCGGGCGCCGACATGGCGACGATGCCCGGAAAGCGCCCCGGGCTGGTGACCTCGATCCGGTCGTCAAAGATCTCAACCCGGCTGTGATCGCCGGCCAGGCTGTAGCTGCGATGGACCACAGCGTTCACGATCGCCTCCAGCCACGCATCATCAGGTACCAGAGCTTGGTCTGCGAAACGTCCGTCTGCCCCGAGGGCCCGCCGCTTAGGTTGCATTCGCTCAACGAGTTTCCGCGCACCGAGGATCTGAGATGGAAGCGGACCTTCTAGACGAACGTCCTCAACGAGCTGCTGGCGTGAGCCGGTGCCGCGCTCACGACCCCGGTACCTCAAGACACGGACATATGCCTCGGGAAGCTGGCTTTGGGGATGCTCACCAAAGAGGAGGCACCCGGCTATCGTCAGACGATCGCCTCGCGCGAGCCCGCGGGCCACTAACAGCTTCCACGGGTCGGCCGCCCCCACAGCAGCCGTGTACTCGTCCAAGAGACCCTTGTCGACCGAGTCGATCCGGACATCCAGCTCTCGGTACTCGTAGGTTCCCTGACCTTTGTCAAAGACAAGCTCTTGACGCTGGGCGAAGGTGAGACGTCGATTCTCATCGCCGACCCTGAGAAAGGCCGCGTCTTTGCGGTTCGCGTGCACGACGCTCTCGGACGACTCGACGTCGAGCACAAGGAGATGATCGCTGCGCCCGTCGCTGTCGACGCACTCGACGAGTCGGTTCCGCACACGTACCGGCGGATGCGTGAAGTCCATCGCCGCCTGCATGAGCGCGTTCCGAGCCTGCACGTCGGAGTCCGTTCCTTCCACGATCCCGTTCCAAAGCCCTACGACGACCGTGCCCCCTTCGGCATTGCCGAACCCGATCAGCGTGTCAGCAAGCTGGAGGGGCGTTACTCGAAAGGACTTGCGTTCGAGCCACTGATCTTCCACAAGCTGCAGAAGCCCCGGCCCGACCTGATCAGGAGAAGCCAGAAGCGCTTGCTCGGCCGAGATCGTCGTCACCGGTCTACTCTAAACCCTTTCGAGCATGTTCATGCAGCTTCGCAGCTCAGCCTAGGCACCGCCTGCAGAACTACCGCAGCGGCAGCGCGAGCAGCAGCGACCGCTCGATGGCGCCGGCCATGGTCGGTTGCACCGCGACGTCCTCGGCGATCTGCGGCCAGGTGGCAACGACGTCGGTGACCTCCCGCAGGACGCGCTTGGCCGTGCCGCGCTTGAGGCCGAGGCGCTTCTCGATCGCGACGAGGTCCTCGACGGTGATCCGCTCACGCTTGCCGTTGATCGTCATCTGATGGGCCTGCAGCCAGCGGTTGGTGGGATCGCAGGCCCAGGTCACGTCGTAGGCGGGCGCCAGTGACCAGCGGCCGACACGGTCCATCAGGAAGGCGATGTTCTTGACGTGATCGTCCTGGTTGCGCGCGACGATGTTGAACACCATCCGGCGAAAGAGCTGCTCGATCTGCGGCAGCTCGATGCCGATGCGACGCATCAGCAGCATCGCCTGGTCATAGCCGTAGACGCCAGGCATCTTGTAGCTGATGTGATCGAGCGCCCCGAGCGTCTGCACGTGCAGCTTGTCGCCGACGGGCCGATCGAACCGGCGGGTGAGGAAGTGGCGGCGGCCGTTCTCCTGCAACAGGCGGCTCTCGGTCATCTCGACACCTGCCGCACGAGCCATCCGCCAGTAGGCGTACTCGACGGCACCCCAGCCCTCCGGGTCGGCGAGGCCGTGGTCACCGGCCTTGGCGACGCCGTCGAACTTCAGCAGCCAGTGCTCGAAGCCCGGCTCGGCGTCGAGCTGGCCAGAGCGCACCTGCCCGGTCTTCTCGTTGAAGGCGATGATCGCCTTCGGCCGCGCCCCACCGGCGGAGGTGCCGATCGCAAGGATCGCGCGCATCTCCTCTTCGTCGGGATGCTCGGTCAGGTCGGCGACGAAGGCGTCGCGCCGGGCCAGCACCTCGCTGGCCAGCACGACCAGCCGGTCGACGTGCAGGTCACGGCCGGTGGCGTTGGTGGGGGCGATCGACGGCTGGAACTCCAGCCCACCCATGCCGCGCGAGCCGACGTAGCAGAGGCGTTCGACGACGTCGAAGGACTCGGGCGTGCGGCCTTGCGAGGCGAGCCACGCGTCGACGAGGGCGTGCCCCCAGCTGTCGGGCAGCGCGTCGGCCAAGAGCCCGGGAAGGCCGCTGAACGCGTCGAGCGGGAGCCGTGTGAACCGGTACGGCGCCACGCGGGCGGGCATCTGGACCGGTGAGAGCTCGATGCCCGACTCGGCGAAGGCAGGGTCGTATTGGAACGTCGCGTACTGGTCGCCCTCCTCGATCGAGACCGCCGCCACGCGCGTGCCCCAGAGCGTCACGGTGGCCAGCGTCATGTCTCATCGCCCCACGTCATCGGCCTGGCGGTATCGTGCTCCGCAGCCGGGCGCACCCGGAGGCGCTGGGCGGTCGCGCGCCGGCGCTCCCGGCGCCGGCTCTCGCGTTCCACGTCGGCGATCGGTGAGTCGATGCGCTCGGGTACGGCGGTGTCGATCTCGGGCAGCAGGTCGAGCGCCCGCCAGAGCTTGACCATCGTCGACATCTGGACCGACTCGCCCCGCTCGACACGGATGACGGTCGCCCGACTCACGCCCGCGAGACGCCCCAACTCCTCTTGGCTGATGTTGCGCGCGAGCCGCAGGCGCTCCAGGCGCTGGCCCAGCTCACGGAGAACGGCTTCGTCGGTGTGAAGATCAGGAAGATGCATCAGTTCTGCAACGTAGACGCCCGAAGACGGCTTGCTGTTGCAGGTTAGCGACATTGCTAACGCAGGAGACGCCCTGGGCGAGATGTTGCAATTCTGCTACTTCAACGAAGAATATGGCCTTGATATTGCAAGTCTGCGCTGTTGACGATCCATGAGGACGAGTCAGGCCACCAGCCGCACCTTGAGGCCGGTGGCGAGCGCTGCCGAGTCGCCGGAACCGCCGAGGAGGCCGAGAATGGTGGCGACGTAGGTGATGGTCTCGGGGATGCGGGGAATGCAGCCGCAGGCCGAGACGACGCCCTCCCCGGCGTTGTAGGCGGCAAGGGCGAGGGGGACCGAGCCGAACCGGGCGAGGAGATCGTGCATGAGGTGGGCTTGGGCAAGGATCGCCGCCTCGCCGTCGAACGGATCGGCCAGGTTGTAGGCCTTGGCGGTGCCGGGCATGAACTGGGCGATGCCCTGGGCCCCGGCGCTCGACTGCGCGAACGGGTTGAAGCGCGACTCCTGCCAGAGCTGCGCGGCGAGCAAGGCGGCGCCGACGTTCCAGTGCTGCGCGGCGCGAGAGATCGCGGGAGCCCAGCGCTCCGGGACGAAGGAGGGCAGTCCGCTGCGACCGTCGCCGGGACCGAAGCCGACGCTGCGCGAGCCGGCAGCGCGAGTCAGGCCGAAGTGCCACGCCTCCCACGAGTACCTCTGGACGAAGCCGAAGCGCTTGGCGTTAGCCGCCAGCCAGCCGTACGCCGAGGCGGGACCGAGGTCGAGCTCGGTGCCGAGTCGGTGCAGCGACTGCCCAGGCGGTGCGACCCATTTCGGGTCGGGATGGGCCGCGAAGAGCGCGGCCTGCTCGGCGTTGGTGCGAAAGGCACTGGTGATGATCAAGGCGACCCCAACCCTGCGCGCCGCCGCGCTCATGCGGTCGAAGGCGAGCGCGACGTCGGGACGCATGGGCTTGCCCTGGCGCCGCGCAAGCGGGCCGTGGTACTCGCCCGACAGATCGCCGCCGGACGACGGCAGCGTGACGGGCGCCACCTCGGCGACGGCACGCACCGAGCCGGACACGCGCCGACCCGCGACGGAGACCGGGTCGGTGATGGTCACGGCGATGCGTGTCGGCGCCAGCGCCGAGGCGTCAGGGAACGCGACGGCGATGTGGCGCACGCCATTGCGCTGGGCGGTGACGATCGCCGCCCGCCGCGCCAGCGCGAGGTAGTCCGAGCGCTCGAGATGCCGCGGATTGGCGATGCCCTCGTCCAGCTCCGCGGGCTCGAACAGCCGTGGCTGCGCGATACGCATCGTCTCCGCACCCGCCAGCGCGGCCAGGTCGGCAGCGCCGCGATGCTCCTGCTGGGCCCCGAGCCCGGAGGCGATCGCGCCGAGCAGCGCCGCGCCCGCGACGACCGCGAGCATCAAGCCGAGCACGAGCATCAG
Organism: Baekduia sp.; assembly: GCA_040509415.1. Classification (GTDB taxonomy): domain Bacteria; phylum Actinomycetota; class Thermoleophilia; order Solirubrobacterales; family Solirubrobacteraceae; genus Baekduia. The sequence goes on from JBEVLC010000146.1 coordinate 11,786, forward strand.
CGCTTGGCCGCGCTCGTCAGCCATCACCACCTCGCACGGCCGTCGCCGCGGCCTTCCGCCAGGCCAGAGAGATCGGGAGACCAGTTGCAGCGAGCAGGCGGCCACTGACAGCACCGGTCGCGGGAAGGTGGAGGCAGCCGGCGCCACGACCCAGCCGCGCGGCGGCATCGATCGCCAGATGCTCCAGGCCTTCGGGCGCGCCCGACGGCGGCACCACGATCAGGCGATCGAGCGTCGCGAGTAACGGGTCGAACGCGCTTGGTCGCGCGCCGGCGACCGTGAGGATGAGCGGGATATCGCCGCCGGCGGCCAGCGCGCGCTCGGTGGCTGCGCGAGCCTCGGTGCCGGATGCCGGAAGCGCCACGGTCACGATCCGGCCGCAGGCGCCCGCGGCGAGGCTGCGCGCGGCAAGTCGCTGCGCCAACCTGCGCGCGGCGCTGCCCGCCATGCCAGAGCGCGGCGGTTCGACGGGTTCGGCACCCGTCCACCGGCAGACCACGGCACACGGGGCGCGATGCGCCGCGGCCGCGGCCAGGCCCAAGGCCGCGCCAGCCGCCGGCGCGTCGCCGGACGTGACGAGGACGCCGAGCGTCGCCGGCGCCACACGCTCGGCGACCCGGCACACAGGCCCTGCCCCAGCCGCCGCCTCGCCGGCCAGGAAGAGGTCGCGGAGACGCTCCAACACGACGGTGTTCACGACGAAGCGCTCGCTTGCGACCTTGGCCCGGCATCGGCCTCGGCCGTCGTCGACAGCAGCCCCGACAGGCCCGGCACCAAGCTCGGCGGCGTGAGGCGGACACGCGCGTGACGGCCCGACACATGGACCGCGATGCGCGGACGGGCCCAGCCAGGCGCTGCGGAGCGCGCGGCTGCCGCAGGATCACCGCCTTGGAGCAGGGCCATCGCCGCCGCGTCCGCCGCCGACGAGGCTGACACGCGCGCAGCGCCCGCGGCCAGCAGCTCGGCGGCAGCAAGCACGACGACGAGCAGCAAGGGGATCGCGCCGAGCAGCTCCACCGACGACTGGCCGTCACAGCGACCCACGAAGCGACGCGACCGCCGCGACCGCGCAGCCCGGCAGCGCCGCGGCATGACGACCGACCGCCCTACCAGCGCCCACGCCGAGCTGCTCACCGCTGCGGCTCCATCCGCGCGCGCACGGTGACCGAGCCGAAGCGCAGGCCGGCGAAGACCGGCGGCACCGCTGCGCGGACCCGCACGCCGTCCGCCCCACCGCCCACCAGCCGCGCCTCCGGCAGCACGCGCCGTGCCGCAACCACCGGATCACCACCCAGCGCAGCCGCCCTCGCCCCTTCGCGCGCAGCAACGCTCGCCAGCCACCACGTCTGCCCTGCCATCACCGCCTGCCACGCGAGCAGCGCCACCAACCCGAGCACCGGCAAGACCGCCACCAGCTCGACGGACGCCTGCCCCTCCTCCCCACCTCCCGCGCGCAGCTTCCACATGGCGGCCAGATTGCCGCCGCGCGGGTGACGGCTCTACGCAGGAATGTGCCGAATCAGCGGCGGCTCAGTACCCGTACGCGCGGTGGTGTTTGAAGACCGCGTAGCCCGCGCCCAGCGCACCCGCGATGAGCACCACGAAGACCAGCGAGCCAAGGCCGGTCTGGGTCAGCTCCCGGCGCCCCGCCAAGGCGAGAACAATCGCCGCGATCGCCCCGTAGGCCAGCGCCCGGTGCTTATCGCCCAGCGAAAAGATCGCCACGCGGTTCTCGCGGTAGAACCGCACACCGAGGAGGACGAACGTCACCGTCAGCGCGATGCTCAGCAGCGCCCAGATCACGTCGGCCGTCGCTCCCCCGCCCGGGAGGAACGCGACGGCGGCGGCGACCACCACCACGATCAGGACGTTGCGAGCGGTCTTGTTCACGACGATGCCAAGGGTACCGGCACAGCCAGCGCACCGGGCGCGCGCAGCACGCGCGTGCGGGCGCTCAGTGCGCGAGCTCGGCGGCGGCGCGGTCGATGCCCGCGCCGTCCTCCAAGCGCAGCGTCGCAGGCGCCGGCCCGTCGGCGGGCTCGGCCACCGCGGCCTCGGCCATGCGCTCGGCGGGCTCGCTGCCATCGACCGGCTCGGCCGCGAAGCGGTACCCGACACCGAAGTGCGTGTGGATGTAGCGCCAGTCCGGTGACGCCTTCTCCAGCTTCTGACGCAGCTTGCGCACGAAGACGTCCACCGAGCGGTCGCCGCGCGCCATCGCGTAGCCCCACACCCGCTGGTAGATCTCTTCGCGCTCGAGGACCCGGCCTTCCGATCCCGCGAGCAGCTCGATCAGCTCGAACTCCCGGCGGGTCAGGTCGACCGAGCGCCGGTCGACGAACGCCTGGAAGCGATCGGAGCGGATCTCAAGGTCACCCGCGGCGACCGGACCCCGTTCGGCACGCGCATCAGAGCGACGGCGGCGCCGGACCACGGCCTCGACGCGGGCGATGAGCTCCTCTGGATGGCAGGGCTTCGTCAGCCAGTCGTCAGCCCCGAGACGCAGTCCACGGACGCGCTGGGCGACCGTGGACTGGCCAGTGCAGACGATGACGCCGAGCCCCGGCAGCTCCGAGCACACGCGATGCAGGTAGTCCCAGCCCGACGGGCCAAGGATGGCGAGGTCCACAACCAAGGCGCTCAACCGCATGGCAACGATCGTTTCGACCGGCACCGCGGAGGCCATCGTCCGGTGCTCCCAGCCAAGGCGCTCCAGACGCTTGTCCAGCACCTGGAGGAACCCCGAATCCGTGTCGATCACGGCGAGCCGCAGGGCCTGCGCCGATGTACCGCGTTCCGTGGTCATCTCGGAACGGCAGTCTACGCAGACTGCTCGACGTAAGACCCAGAAAACCCGTCCACGGTCACGACATTTTCACAAGCGGAATGCCGCACAGAGCGGGTCAAACGCGCGGCGCGGGGTGCGAAGAGTCCGAAAACTCGCGAAACAGCCCGGTGACGACGAACGCCGTCTGCTCGCCGACGTCGACCGCGTTGTCGCCGATCCGCTCGATCGCGCGCGCGACCATGACCATGTGCATGGCCCACTCGCGCGTGTCGGGATCGGTCCCCACGTCGATCGCCAGCTGGAAGATCTCGCGGTTGAGCAGGTTGATGCACTGGTCCTGGCGCACCAGGTCCTCGGCCAGCGCGACGTCACGGGTCGCGAAGGCCGTCTTGGCCTGCGTCACCTCGGTCCGCGCCGCGCGCCCCATCCGCAAGATCCGCTCCAAGACCTCCTCGCGCACCGGCGGCTCGTGGCCGGTCAGCGGGATCGTCTTGGCGATGTTCACGCACTGGTCACCCATGCGCTCGATGTTCTTCATCACGTGCAGCATCGCCGCGACGATCCGCAGGTCACCAGCCACCGGCGCCTGCAGCGCGAACAGCGACAACAGCCCTTGATGGACCTCCAGGTAGCGCCCGTCGATGAGATCGTCGTTGCCGATCACCATCGCCGCGAGCTCGACGTCCTGGTGCTCCAGCGCCTCCAGGACGCGGTCGAGTTGCTGAGCGACGAGGTCCAGCCCGCCGAGCCCCTGCTCCTCGACGCGCCGCAGCTCCTCGGCGAAGTGCTGCCGGGTGCGTTCCGCCATCAGCCGAACTTCCCGGTGACGTACTCCTCCGTGCGGCTGTCGGACGGGTTGGTGAAGACGTCGGCCGTCGGCGCGTGCTCGATCAGCTCGCCGGCGAGGAAGAACGCCGTCGTGTCGGCGACGCGCGCCGCCTGCTGCATGTTGTGCGTGACGATGACGATCGTGAAGCGCTGCTTGAGATCGGCGATCAGCTCCTCGATCTTCAGCGTGGCGATCGGGTCCAGGGCCGAGCACGGCTCGTCCATCAGGATCACCTGCGGCTGCACCGCGATCGTGCGCGCGATGCAAAGGCGCTGTTGCTGGCCGCCACTCAAGCCGATGCCGGGCTCGTTCAGCCGGTCCTTGACCTCTTCCCACAGCGAGGCGCCGCGCAGCGACTGCTCGACGCGCTCCTTGAGATCGACGCCCTTGACGCCGTTGAGCTTCAACCCCGCCGCCACGTTGTCGAAGATCGACATGGTGGGAAACGGGTTGGGCTTCTGGAAGACCATGCCGATCGCGCGGCGCACCGCGACGACGTCCACGGACGAGCCGTAGATGTCATCGCTGTCGAGCAGGACGGTGCCGGTCGCTCGCGCGCCCGGGATCTCCTCGTGCATGCGGTTGAGGCACCGCAACACGGTGGACTTGCCCGAGCCCGACGGCCCGATCATCGCGGTGACCTTGTTGGGGGCGTAGTCGATGGACACGTCCTTGATCGCGTGGCCGCTTCCGTAGAAGGCGTCCAGCGCCGTCACCGAGATGCCCGGCGCCGCCTGCAGCACCTCGCGCTCTGACGCCGTGGTCGCACCGGAGACCGCGGAGCGGGTCGGCAGGGGAGCACGCGAAGCGGGAGTAGCCGCGTCGCCGGTGTTCGGGGTGGTGCGCGGGTCGTCCGTCATGGTCTTGGTGTCCGAATCGGTCACGAGAGTCGGCTCCTGCGCGAAGCGAGTCGCGCGACGAGTGTGGTGAGGAGGATGAGGGTCACGAGCGCCAGGGCCGAGCCCCACGCGCGTTCGACGAGGGCGTCGTTGGGCGAACCGACGTCCGTGTAGATCTGCACGGGCAGCGAGTTCATGCGCTCCCCGAGGTTGAAGGTGGTGCCGTTGACGATCGTCGCGGTGAACAGCAGCGGCGCGGTCTCGCCCGCAGCGCGGGCAACGGCCAGCAGCGAGCCGGTGATCAGGCCCGGCAGCGCCGTCGGCAGCACGACGCGCATCGTCACGCGCCAGCGCGGCGTGCCGAGCGCCAGCGCCGCCTCGCGCAGCCCGTCGGGCACGAGCAGCAGCACGACCTCGGCCGAGCGGGTGACCACCGGGAGCATCAGCAGCGCCAGGGCGATCGAGCCCTTCCAGCCCGCGAACGAGCTTCCACCCCAGCCGCCGAGCACGAGCGTCACGTAGATGAAGAGGCCGAAGACGATCGACGGCACGCCGGTCATGACGTCCACGAAGTAGCGGACGACCGACGCGAACTTCGACTTCTGGCCGAACTCGACCAGGTAGATCGCCACGCCGATGCCGATCGGCACCGCGATGACGGTCGCGAGGGCGACCATCTCGAGCGTGCCGAAGATCGCGCTCTTGATCCCGCCCGGGTCGCCGAGGAAGTTGCCGGTCGGATCGGTGCTGAAGAAGTCCCAGCTCCAGGCCGACAGGCCCTTGTACAGCAGGTAGTAGACGACGAGCGCGAGCGGCACCAGCGCGATCAGGGTGAACAGCG
>JBEVLC010000147.1:0-4113 GCA_040509415.1 Baekduia sp.
ATGCGGCACGCGGCCCGTACGCCGAACGCTCGCCCAGAGGGCGAGGTTCGGTCGCGAGTGTTCGCCCGGAGGGCGAAACTCGCCGTGACACTCGGCCTCCTGACGGTGACGGCATGGTCGGTGGGATCGACGATCGCGCCCGCGGCCACCGCGCCCGAGACGCAGGCGGCGACCGACCCGAAGGGCGACGTCCGCAGCACGCTGGACCTCACGCGCGTCGCGGTCTCGCGCGCCGCCGACGGCCGCCTGCGCGCCTCGCTGACCGTCGCGGCGGCCTGGACCGGCAGCGACTTGCTGAGCGACACCGGTGGGCCGGGCTCGCTTTGCGTGAAGGCCTGGACGACGACCGTGCCGCCCGATACGACACCCGACTACCTGATCTGCACGACCGCCAACGCCGACGGGGCGCTGCGCGGCTCGATCCTCAAGCAGCGCGCCAACAAGCTGCCGGAGCGCACCGGTGGGGCGGACGTCTCGCGGCCGAGCGCGCGCACCGTGACGTTGCGCTTCTCGCAGACCGCGATCGGCAAGCCCGCGACGCTCTACGTGGCCGGCGAGACGGTCCGTCCTGGCTGCCCGCGCGGCAGCTGCATCGACCTCGCGCCCGACGCGCCCAAGACGCTGAAGCTGGTGCTGCGCAAGGCCACGACCTAGGCGCCCGAACGCCGTTCGGGCGGCCGCCGTGGGCGTTCGCGCCCGCAACTTCGCCGCCGCGTCGTGTTGAATTGCCCTGATGCCTCGTTTCCGCACCTTGCTGGCGGCGCTGATCGGCGCCGGTCTCGCCCTGCCGGCCGTCGCGCCCGCCACGCTGGACCCCGTTCCGGCCGTCGATCCCGGCGATGCCGTCCCGAGCTGCCCGGACAAGCCCTGCTACGCCCTCGGACGCACCACGGGCTACCAGGCCAAGGTCGGTACCAACCGCGGTCTCTACACCGTCCAGAAGGACGGTGTGCTCGTCTCGTGGACGATCAAGCTCTCCAAGCCGAGCGACAAGCAGATCGACTTCTTCGACAAGAGCCTGGGCGGCGAGTCCCAGGCGGCGATCTCGGTCATGCGCATGGGCACCAAGCTCCACGCGCGCCTGGTCGCCCAGGGCGAGGTCAAGAAGCTCGCGCCGTACTTCGGCCAGACCGTCGAGTTCGCGTTGGAGAAGACGATCCCGGTCAAGAAGGGCTGGGTCCTGGCGCTGACGGTGCCGACGTGGGCGCCCGCGCTGGCCGCGGGCCTCGGCGGCGACACCTCCTGGCGTGCGAGCCGCGCCAAGGGCACCTGCGACGACAGCCAGGCGCAGACCGCGCAGGCCGTCAACCAGATCGGCCGCTACTACTGCCTCTACCGCACCGCGCGCATCATGTACTCGGCGCGGGTCATCTCGACGCCGTAGGCGCCGGCCAACGCCAGTTGGCTCTGGCATGAGCCGGAGGCGGTCCCGAGAGTCCAGGCTGCATGGCACTCTCGCCCGTCACCGAGCGGCGCATCGTCACGTTCCTACCGCCGCTGTTGGTCGCGGCGTTGTTGATCCCATTCGCCGTGCGCCAGAACGCGTGGTACGAGTGGGAGAACGCCTATTGGTTCCTGCAGCGCCAGGCCGAGTATGTCTCGGCCCACGGCGTTCCGACCCTCTTCCTCCACACCAAAGACGGCTCGTTCTACCCGTTCTTTCTGTACTACGGCGGGTTCACGATCGGGCTGCTCGCCTATCCGGCGGCGCTGCTCGGCGCGTGGCCGGTCTTCCTGGCGAGCATGGTGGCGGCGGTCATCGGCGGCTACCTCGGCATCTGGTGGGCGGCGCTGAGCCTTGGCCTGTCGCGGCGCCTGGCCGTCCTGCCGGCGTTGATCTACGCGACCACGCCCTATGTCCTCAGCGATGCCTATGGCCGCGGCGCCTGGGCGGAGCTGGTTGGCGTGAACGCAGTCGCGGTCATGCTCGGCGGTTGGACGGCGCTGCTGCGCTCAGAGGCGCGCTCTCCGAAGCTCGCGCTGGCTGCGCTGGTCGGGTCAGGAGCGGTGCTTGCCGGGACGCACAACCTGACGCTGCTGATGACGGCGGCGGTCCTGCCGCTCATCGTGCTGGCGATGTTGCCCTTCACCGTGGGAGGCATGGACCGCGGCGCGGTGCTTGCGCGCCTGGGTCGCGGCACCATCGCGGCGGTGCTCGGGGCTGGCCTGACAGGCGCGTGGCTGGTGCCGAACCTCTGGTTGGGACCCAAGACCTACATCTCTCAGATCACGCTGAGCCAGGAAGGGCTCGTCGCGACGGCCCCGTTCGTGCGCATCACCAACATCCTGTCGCCATGGCCGGTCGTGCCCTCGGAGTTCAAGGGCGCCATGTGGATCTATGCGCAGGGGCCGGTGTTGGCGATCGCCTGGGTGCTCGTCGCGCTCGCGGTCACGCTGGTCGCTTCGCGCCGCGGTGGCGTTTCGCGTGGCATCGTGGCGTCGTCGGTGGCGCTTGTGGTGCTGGGCGTCGCCCTGCTGGTGCTCATCACCCACCCGACGTGGTGGCCGAGCCTTCCGCGGCTCGTGCAGACCGTGCAGATGCCGATGCGGCTGCTGCCCTTCGTGGCGATCATCACGGCGGTCGCGGTCTCGGTGCTGATGGTGGGGATCGCACAGCAACGGGCGCGTGGGCCGCTGATGGCTGGCCTGGTCGCCGCGGTCGCCGCGCAAGCGCTCATCGCGATCTACGTCGTGACCTCGGGGCAGCCTGGCGTCACGCTCACGGCCACGCCGGTGCGCCACGCTGCCGTCAAGGTCTCCGAGGAGCCGTCGCCGTTCTCGGGGCCGGGGGAAATCGTGCCGGCGCAGTTCCGGGTGCTCCACAAGCCGCAGGGCGACCAGCGGGTTGTTGCCACAGTCGCCACCGACCTGGACTCCCGGCTCACCTCCGACGCGGGGACGCTGCAAGGCCGGGCCAGGGTCGGCGATCGGATCGCGACCGACATCGTCGCCTCGCCGCTGGTGCGCATCGCCGGCGACGTACGGGTCGCCGGGCGCACCGACAAAGGCCTGACGTTGCTTGAGGTCACCCGGACCGACGCCAACGGCGCTTTCACCGCCACCGTCCAAGCGCAATGCGCGCTCTGCCTGTCGACCGCGGGGAGCGGATGGCAGCTGCGGGTCGGGCGGCTGATCACCCTGCTCAGCGCCGTGCTGCTGCTCACCGCCTGCGCCGTGAGCGTGGGACGGGTGACGCGGCGGCGCTGGGCCCTGAAGGTCAGCCCGGGCAGGCGCCGGGGTTCTGCGAGCAGAAGTCGCTGAAGCCGCCGGAGTTGGTGGTGCTGGTGCCCGTCGAGGTCCCGGTCGAGCCGGTGCCGCCGGTCGCCGTGCCGGTTCCGGTCTGACTGGGGCTGGTGCCCCCGGTCGCCGCGCCGGTGCTGGGCGCCGTCGGGGTGGCGGCAGCGCCGGTGCCGCTGCTCGACGAGGAGGAAGAAGAGGACGAGCTGCTCGGCGTCGTTGATGACGGCGTGCTGCTGGAGGCCTCGTCGGAGGTCGTTGACGTGCTGCCGTCGGTGGACGCCGCGGCGGCGCCGCCGATCGACGTGCTCGCGGGCGCGACCAGCGCCTGCGGCTTCTTCGGCGCCTCGTCGTGCGTCACGCTGGCGCCGCCGCAGGCCGACAGGCCGACGGTGGCGAGGAGCATCAGGGCGACTGCCGTGGCACGACGGCGCATAGGGAGAAGTTAGTCGGTCGCCGGGACGGGAACGCCCAGGGGACCCATACGGCGCCCGCAGGTGGGGCAGTCGTTGAGGTCCTTCTGGGCCAGCTGGTCGCACCAGTTGCAGAAGCGGAGGTTCTCGACCGCGAACGGCAGCCGCGACGGGCTGGGCGCCAGCGGGACGACCTTGCCGACGACCTCGAGGGTCTCACCGGTGTCGCGGTCGCGGTAGATCTTGCCGGGCTCGGCCTCGAGGAAGATCTCGCGCCCCGTGGAGGGGGTGCGCATGCGGTAGCGCTGCTTCAGGCTCACGGTCGGAAGCCTAGATGGTTGATGCGAAATTCGCGCGGCCGTGTTCGCACGCCGCGTGGCGCTGGATCGCCACCCGATCCCTTGACGATCCAACCAGGATCGCCTGCGGAATCGTGCGGCGCCCAGCATCCACGCTGCGCACG
>JBEVLC010000148.1:0-3399 GCA_040509415.1 Baekduia sp.
GGCCCGTAGAGCGAGCCGTAGCGCAGGACCGCGCCGCCCGCCGCACCCACGGCCCTCTCGAGGTGGAGGATCGCGTCGAAGTTCGGCTGCACGCTGGCGACGCCCGGGTCCAGCGGGTCGCCCTCGGTCTTGATCCAGCCGCCCTGACGGATCCCGTTCCAGGATCCGTAGCTCTGCGCCACCACCCGTGCCCCCGCAGCCTCGGCGGCCGCGAGCAGGTGGTCCGTGCCCTCGGTCCGCAGCCGGTTGGTCGTCGCGAAGACGCGATCGAAGCGCTTGAGGTCGGTCGCGCCCGTCAGCGCCGTCATCTGGTGGACGATCACCTCGGGCTCGGCGCCGAGCACCGCGCCCATCACCGCGTCGCGGTCCAGCGCGTCGGCCACCACCGGCAGCGCGCCGGCCGCCCGCAGCGCGTCGGCCTTGGCCGCCGTCCGCGTCATCGCCACGACCTCATGGCCGTCGTCCAGGAGCATCGGCACCAGCCGCTGCCCCACCGCACCCGTCGCACCTGCCACCAAGATTCTCATGGGCCCTCTGACGAGACGGGCCCCGCGGGTGTGACATGTCACGGATGACGGGGCAAGATCGTCTCCGTGGACATGACGAGTTCGACCGAGCTGACCGAGCTGCGCCCGCTGGTGTTCTCCATCGCCTACCGGATGCTCGGCTCGGTTGCCGAGGCCGAGGACATCGCGCAGGAGACGCTGCTGCGCGCCCACCGCGAGCTGCGCGACGGCACCGAGATCGCGTCGCCCAAGGCCTACATGACCGCGATCGCGACGCGCCTGTCGATCGACCATCTGCGCTCGGCGCGCGTGCGCCGCGAGGCGTACGTCGGCCCGTGGCTGCCCGAGCCACTGCTGACCGGCGGCGGCGCCGACCCCACCGTGGACGTTGCCGCCGACGCCGAACTGGCCGACGACCTCTCGCTCGCGTTCCTGGTGGTGCTGGAGCGGCTTACCCCCGACGAGCGCGCGGTCTTCCTGCTGCGCGAGGCCTTCGACTACAAGTTCGCCGAGATCGCCGAGATCGTCGGCAAGAGCCCGGTTAATTGCCGGCAGATCGGTGCGCGGGCACGCCGCCACGTCCTCACCGAGCGCCCGCGCTTCGAGCCCTCACGCGCCACGCGCGAGGAGCTTGCGGCGCGCTTCCTCGCCGCCGCGCAGGGCGATGACCTCGACGGCCTCATCGAGCTGCTCGCCGAGGACGCGGTCTTCACCGGCGACGGCGGCGGCAAGGCGACGGCGTTCCCGCAGCCGCTGGTCGGCGCGCAGCGCGTCGCCCATGCCATCCGCGCGATCTTCCGCCAAGCCGCTCGTGGCGACGGCGCCGTCACGGTCACGCCGACCGTGGTCAACGGCCAGCCGGGCTGGATCGCCCACGACGGCGACGGCGCCGTCATCGTCGTCATGGCGCTCGACATCGCCAATGGCCACGTCACCGCGATCCGCTCGATCGTCAACCCCGACAAGCTCGCCCACCTCGGCCCGGTCTCGGACCGCGCCCGGCGGTAGCTACTCGTAGACCACCACGTCGGGTCGCGGCGAGAGCGCCATGACCGACTTGGGGGACATGGTCTGGACGTCCTCCTTGTAGAACAGCTTGAAGCCGCGGCGCATCGCCGGCGTCGTGTGGACGAAGGACTGGTACTTGGCGACCTTCACGCTGGTCGAGCCGAAGCCATCGACGTTGACGACGGTCTGCACGCCGCGGACCTGCCGCAGGCGCTCGGCGCGGGCGATCATGTTGTCGGTAAAGCGATGGACGATCAGCAGCTTCTCGGGCAAGTTGCGCTCGTGCACGATCTTGGCGAGGTAGGTCGCGGCGGCGTTGACGACGTCGGCGTCGGTCGACCCGATCACCTTGCCCGGCAGCGCATCGGGCGCGACATGCCACTCGGGATCGAGCGCGAGGCCGACGTCCGGCTCGCGCAGGAACGGCGCCAGCCGCGTGATCTCCGGGCCGAACTCACCGCGACCGGGCTGGATGTCGAGGATCAGCAGCGCATTGATCTTGCGCGCGGCGGCGAGGTAGCTGCGGATCTTCGCGAAGGAGATGTGGTCGCGGTAGAGGCCGGCGTCGCCGGGCGCGGCGGTCGCCACGGTGGAGACCAACTCCATCGCGGGCAGCACGGGGCGCGTCTTCAGGGTGTAGGGCTTGGCCTGCTTGAGCAGGCGCTTGGCCGCCTGGGCGGGCGTGCCGATGCCCAGCGCGCCGAGCTCGTCGTCGCGCGGGTTGCCGTAGAAGGCGACGACGCGCCGGTCGGGGAACAGCCGCCGGCCGCCGCCCGGCAGTTGAGCGGGCTTGGGCGCTGCCGCGGCGGTCGCCGTCGTCTTGGCGCTCGCGCCGTCCCCCGAGCCGCCGTCGTCCGCGCCGCCACCGGCGCCCGCGGCGATCCCGCCGACGACGGCCACCAGCGCCACCGCGCCAAGGGCGGTGAGTCGCCGCCGGCGCACGGTGCGGGCATCCACGCGCCCATCATGCCCGCAACTTGGGGCTTCCTCACCCGACTCGGGCCATCCGCGCCAGCTCCGCGGCCCGCGCGGCGCCCTCGCGCCAGGGCTCGCCGTGGCCCGGAAGCACGACTTGCGCGTGCGTCGCCGCGATCGCGTCCAGCGACGCGCGGGCCAGCGCGACATCGCCCGTCGCGGCGCGGGCGACCAGCCGCGGGCCGATGGCGCCGGTGTACGGATCCCGCGTCACCAGCGCGTCGCCGGTGATCACCGTGTCGCGATCCTGGAGGTGGAAGGCGACGCTGCCAAGCGTGTGGCCGGGGACGGCGATGGTGCGCGGGCGGCCCGGCAGTCCGTCGAGCACCTCGCCGGGCTCCAGCGCGTGGAGCCCCTCCAGACCTCGCGCCCAGAGGATGCCGGAGCCAATCACGCGCGCGACCAGCGCGGCCGCAGCCGGCCGCCACACGTACACGAGCCACGGACGCTCCGACTTGCCCTTCAGCGGGCGTGCGGCGAGCGGATGGTCGGCGCCGCCGCAGAAGACCGGCAGCTCCAGCTCGGCCAGGGCGCGGCGCGCGAAGCCGACGTGGTCGAAGTGCGCGTGGGTGAGCACGAGCGCGCGCAGATCCGCGTAGGGCCGGCCGATCGCCCCCAGGGCGTGGCGCAGGGACGTCCACGACGACGGCAGGCCCGCGTCGACGACTAGCACGCCGTCGTCGGCCTCCACGAGATACCAGTTGACCGGGCCATCCTGGATGCGGTGGACGCCGGGCGCGACGTCGCGGTGCAGGCTCATCGGCGCGAGCATCTCATCTAGATGGTTGATGCGAAATTCGCGCGGCCGTGTTCGCACGCCGCGTGGCGCTGGATCGCCACCCGATCCCTTGACGATCCAACCAGGATCGCCTGCGGAATCGTGCGGCGCCCAGCATCCACGCTGCGCACG
>JBEVLC010000149.1:0-23187 GCA_040509415.1 Baekduia sp.
GGTCTTGCCGTCCTTGGCCTCGTAATAGACGCGAACGGCCTGGGACTTGATGGTGATCCCGCGCTCGCGCTCCAGGTCCATCGAGTCCAGCAGCTGCTCACGCATGTCGCGCGAGGCCACGGTCTGGGTCATCTCCAGGATGCGATCGGCCAGGGTCGATTTCCCGTGGTCGATGTGGGCGATGATCGAGAAGTTGCGGATGAGGCTCTGGTCAGACAAGCGGCCGCCCAGGATAGAGATCGGCGGCCGGGGTCTTCGCGCCGCTCAGGGGCTGATGGGCGTGACCGTGAGCATGCCCTCGGTGACGAAGCCGTCACCGCCGTCCTGGATCGAGCCGCTCAGCGGCTGCGTGCCGCCGCCGGCCGGCAGATCGAAGCCCCGAGGGCCCATGCCCATGGGGCTCACCCCGGCCTGCCCGGGGATCGACGCGGTCTCGCAGGTCACCGTCCACGTCACGAGCGTCTCGGCGGTGAACATCAGCTCGACGTGGATCTGGTCGTTGGCCTGCGCGGTGATCGTCACCGTCCAGTCGCCCCCGGACAGCGGGGTGCCGTAGGAGCACTCCCCGATCTTGGAGGTCGCCGTCAGATCGGTCCAGCTCACGGGCGCGCTGGCGGTCCACCGCTGCGGATCGCTCCCCTCGACCGCCACGGGCGCCAGCGTGCCCGTGAGGTGCCCGGTGGCGTCGTGGGTGGCGAAATGGCCGGACTCGTGGTCGTCGAGCGTGACCATGTAGGGCCCCATCTCGCCGTCGAGGTCACCAGAGACCGTCTTCTTCCCCGCCTTGCTGAGTGCGACGACCCTCCACGAGGACTTGGCCGGGTTCGTGCCGGGCGCCGTCAAGGTGAAGTCCTTGGACGCACCCGCAGGCATCTGCGCCGATCCGGGCTCCAGCGACTTGGTGCCGGAAGCGGTGAGGTTGGTCGCGACGGGCGCGCCATCGGCTGCGCGCGCGTTCCTCGTGGTCACGGTCGTGGTCGCGTTGGCGCGCAGCCTGGCCGCGGCCGCCGCACCGTCGAGCTTGAGGCACTTCTCTTCGTCGTACCAACGTTGCTGGACGCGATCGGCCGCGACCTTGCGGACGTACTCGACGGCCGCCAGCGTCGCGAGCATCGTCGCGTAGTTGGTGGCCATCATCTTCTTGAGGTTGTCGATCGAGTGGACGTCGAGCAGGTTGCCCTTGCCGGTGGCGAGGTTGACGCCGCCACGCGGGCCGAAGACGCCGCCCTGGTCGGGATCGATGTGGCCCCAGTCGCGCACGACGGCGGCGCCGACGTCTCTTGCCCCGAAGATGCCCTCCTGCCCGAAGCCGGAACCGACGCGGCGCCCGCGCCAGGTCTCGGTACTGCGCCCGGTGCCGCCGACCGAGAGCTCGGTCTTGACGTCGACGTTGTCGATGGTCTTCCACCGCGCATCGTCGCCAACTTGCAGCGCGTAGGTCACGTCGAGCTTGGCCGCGAGTGTCAGCGACGTGCCGCCGACCGTCAGCGTCAGCCGCCCGCCGGCCTTCAACGTCCCCTTGACCTTGCCCGTGCTGTCCGGGCAGGCCAACGGCAGGTCGGCGAACTCGAGCTCGAGCTTGAAGCTGCCCTTGTCGATCTCGGGCGGCAGCTTGACGTCGACCTTCCCGGCCAGCGCGTCGAGCGCGGAGCGGTCGAAGGAGCCCTCGACGCTCGCCTTGCCGTTGTAGCCGGAGACCGTGCCGTCTTCGACCGCCGTGAAGTCGCCGTTGAACTTGACCTCCGCCCCTTCGACCGGCGCATAGGTCTCGCTCTTGCTCTGCGCGGCACGAGCCCGCGCCACGACCGCGCGCTTGCGCCACGAGTCGGTCGCGATGGCGAGCAGCCTCTTGGCCCGCTTGGCGCCGATCTTGCGCTCGATCGCCTTGAGCGCGCCGGGCTGAACCGCCAGGACATCGTCCAACTGATCGGCGACGACGCCGAGCTGCGCGACAGGCGTTGGGGCTAGTGGGCGCGGGATCGCCTTGGCCGTGGGCCGCGTCGGGACGGCGCACTTCAGGCGGCCCTTGCGGTCGCGCTGCGCCTTCTTGCCCTTGAGGACCGGCAGCAGGCCGGGCGGGCAGCCCTTCTTGGTGGCCTTCTTCGCGGCGGCCTCCGCGCCGGTCGGTGCGATGAGCGCGAGGGCGAGGACCAGAACGAGCGGGAGGCGCATGTGGCGGCGAGTATCGTCGCCACGCCGGTCGGTGCGGTCCGTTGGACGCTTGTTTCACCGCTCTGCGGTCTCGACGTGGTGTCGACCTGGTCTCAGGCCCTCGTGCGGCCGAGGCGGCCGGCGATGAGACGCCGGAGCTGCTCGGCCTCGGGCAGCCGCATCGCCAGCACGACGTACGCGTAGACCGCGGTGCCGGCGGCCAGGCCGCCGCCGACGGAGATCAGCTGCCCGATCAGGCTGCGGCCGAAGACCCAGTCCAAGCCGGCCCAAACGACCCACGCGGCGATGCCGAACCAGACGGCCGCGATCACCATCCCCATCACCGCCTCCATCGTGTCGCGCAGCTCGAGCTGGTTGTCGAGCTCGCGCTTGAGGTAGACGTACTGCGCACCAGCGAGCGCGAGGTCGGCGATCGCGGTGCCCGCGACGACGCCGCCGATGCCGGCGCCGAGAACGACGAGCAGGATCGAGACACCGACGTTGACCACCAGGTTGGCCACCGACAGGTAGGTCACCGTCCACGGCTTCTGCAAGCTGAAGAACGAGCGCGTGAGCAGCAGGTTGACGCCGCTGAACGGCAGGCTGAAGGAGAACCAGAAGAGCGCGGTAGCGACGAGCTCCGTGTCGGCGGCGGTGAACTCACCACGCTGATAGACGAGGCGGATCATCGGGACGGCGAGGACAGCTGTCGCCGCCGCGGCCGGCAAGAGCATCAGGAAGATCAGGCGCAGGCCATTGCCGACTGTGGCCCGCAGGCCAGCGAGGTCGCGGCGCGCGGCGAGGCGGCTCAGCTGCGGGAACAGCACGGTCGCGATCGCCACGCTGAACATCCCCTGCGGGAGCATGTACAAGCGGAACGCGGCCTCGATCGCGCGCGGCCCTTCTTCGGAGACGAAGCCCGCGAGGTAGTAGTTGACCAACGCGTTGAAGTTGATGAGCCCGAGGCCGAGCGTCACCGGGAGCATCAGTACGAAGACGCGTTTGACGCGCGGGTCGCGCCAGTCAAACGACCACTCGAAGTGGAAGCCGACGGTCTTGAGCACCGGGAGCGCCATGGCGAACTGCACCGCGGTGCCGACCAGGATGCCGATGGCGTAGGCGTACAACTGCTCGTCGCCCGTGAAGAACGGCCGGGCGCCGACCATGAACACCATGATCACGATGTTCCAAACCAGCGCCGAGAGCGCCGGGATCGTGAAGTGGTCGTAGGCCTGCAGGATGCCGACGACGAGGCCGTTGAGCCCGAGGATCAGCACGATCGGGAACAGCACGCGGCTGAAGCCGACCGCGAGCTGGTTGGCTGCGTCAGAGAACTTGCCCGGCGCGATCGCCGGCACGACCCACCCCGCGGTGAGGATGAACAGGATCGTGATGGCCGTCAGGACGACCAAGATGATCATGAGCAGCGTCGAGGCCAGACGGAACGCCTCGCGCTTCTCGCCCTCTTCTTGGAGCTCGGTGAAGATCGGGACGAACGCGGCGCTGAGGGCCGAGTCGGCAAAGAGCGAGCGGACCACGTTCGGGATCGCAAACGCGAAGGTGAACGCGCTGAAGGCGGGCGTCAGGCCAAAGAACGCGGAGGCGAGGACCTCGCGCAGGAGGCCGGCGACCCGGCTGAGGCCGGTGAGGATCGAGAAGATCGCCGTGTTGCGCGCGAAGGAGCGTCGCGGTGGGCGGCCAGACGCCTCGGAGCGGTCGCCCGCGGGTGGTGCCTCGCTCGTCACTGGGCGCGGATGCTACGGCTCGGGGCGGGCGCGTCGGCCCGCGCCGCGCCGCACGTCCTGGCCCGCTAGAATCGTCCGTCGCTCATGGCGAACATTCACTCGCAGAAGAAGCGCATCCTCCGGGCCGAGCGTGAGCGCCTGGAGAATCGCCGCTACACGTCCACCATCAAGACCTACTTCCGTCGCCTCGAGGCCACGGTTGCCGAAGGGGACGATGCGAAGGCCGACGCCGAGCATCGCGACCTCGTGCAGACGATCGACAAGGCCGTCAAGCGCGGCGCCTTGCATCGCAACACGGGCAGCCGCAAGAAGGCGCGCGCGGCTCGCGTGCGCAACGGCGCCCCTGCGGCCTAGCTTCGACGGAAGCGGCGCTCACGCCGCTCGTTGTGCCTTGACGGCCTCCGATTTCGGGGGCCGTTTCTGCGTTCTGGGAGCGACTCCTAGCGCGAGGCAGCCATGCGGCCGAGCGCCCGAATCGACGTGGTGTCGTCGTCGAGGTCGCTCATCCCGCGGGTCTGGAGCTCCAGGTCGGCGAGGGTCTCGATTGCGCGGCGAAGTGCCTCGGGGTCGGTGGCGCGGGCTTCCTTGATGCGGCGGTCCAGCGCCCAGGGACTGCCCTTGGTGGAGGACTTCACCTGCGCGGGAGACTCTCCCGCTTCCAGCCGGTCGGCGATCGCGAGCACCTCACGCAGGCGACGGGCCATCAGCGGGATCAAGCGCCCGACGGCCTCGCCCTGCTCGCGCAGCTCCAGAAAGGAGCGGAAGACGGCGTGGCGGTCGCGCGCGACGAGTGAATCGACAAGGCCCCAGACCTGGATCTCGGCGGAGTCGGCGGCGGCGTCGGTGACGTCCTCGGCCGTCAGGCGCGCCCCTGGCCCGTGTTCGAGCGCGAGCTTCTCCAGCTCGCGCAGCAGCCGCTGCTGACGCTCGCCGACCTGCGCGACAAGCACCTGCGCCGCGGCCGGTTCCAGGTCGATGCCCAAGCGCTTGGCCTCGGCCAGCACCCACTTGGGCAGCTCGCGCAGCTTGACCGTGGCCTGCTCGATGACGTCCCCGCCGGCCTTGGTCACCGCCTTGGCGAGCGCCGGCGGCACCTTCGCGCGACCGTCCTCGCGAGCGAAGAACGCGACGGTCGTGTCGGGCGCGAGGTTGGCCAGCGCCGGGATGACGTGGGTGTCGACCTCGGCGGGCTTCCAGCGCTCGGCACCGTCGACGACGACGAACCGCCGACCCATGGCGAAGGTCATGGCGCTGAGCGCGAGCCCGACCGCCTCGGGCGTCGAGGCGTCGCCCTCGATGACCTCCAGCCCACCGGCGCCGCTCTCTCCCTCGGCCCGAGCGCGCAGGCCGGCGCGGCGCTCGGCGATGCGCCCGTGATCGTCGCCGTGGATGAGGTACGCGGGCTTCCAGGTCGCCATCGCGGCCAGTGTAGGCATGGGCCCGGTCGCGCCGCGATCCGCTCCCGGGCGAGAACGACAAGCCATCGTCATCCGCTGGTCACCGTCGCTCGGCCGGAGTGGAGGTCGACGCGGACGGCGCCGTCGTGGTCGGTGCGCTTGACGACCGGCACGGCGGTTGCGAGCGCGCTGAGGGTCGCAGGCGTTGGGTGACCGTAGGTGTTAAGGGCGCCGACCTCGAGGAGCGCGACGCGCGGGCGCAGACGCTGCAGCAGCGCCGGAAGCCCCGGGTCGGCACTGCCGTGATGGCTGACCTTGAGGACGTCGACCGGTGGGAGATCGAGCGGCGCGAGCACCGGCGACTCCGCGTCGGCGGTCAGCAGCGCGGTCGCGCCGAAGGCCTCGGCGACGGCGACGACCGCGCGGTCGTTGGGATCGGTGCCGGGCGTGGCGGGGCCGGCGGGTGGCCAGAGGATGCGCAGCGTGAGCGGGCCGGCACGCACGACTTGGCCGGCCTGCGCCGCGATGACGCGAACGCCAGCACGCCGCACAGGTGCGTCGATCGCGGTGGAGGTCGGCGAGCGGTCGTCGCCGCGACCGTCGAGGAGCAGGGTCACCGGCAGCGCCGCGAGTACCGCGGGTGCGCCGCCGTCGTGGTCTGCTTGCGGATGGGTGACGACGAGCGCGTCGAGCCGGCGGATGCCAGCGGCCTTGAGCTTGCCGACGATGCCGGCGCCGGCAGGCCCGGCGTCGACGAGGATTGCGTGGCCGCCGGCCTGCAGCAGCGTCGCGTCCCCCTGGCCGATGTCGAGCGCCGTCACGCGGAGGGCGCCGTCGGGCGGTGGCGCCAGCGCGCGCGGCGGGATGAGCGTGGGGCCGAGCGCGGCCGTGACGGCGACAAGGATCGCGGCCGTGAGCAGGACGCGGCGGTGACCACGGTGCAGGCCGCCGGCCAGGCCCTCGACAACCGGCGCTGTCACGAGCACGGCGGCAAGCGCGCAGAGCACGACGAGCGCCGGGAGCGGCAACGCCATCTGCGCACCGGGCAATCCCGCCGCCAGCCGCGCGAGGCCGACGAGATATCCGAGCAGCGGACCGGTGACGGCGACCAGCGGCTGGGCGAGCACCGGCGCGAGCTGGCCCAGCGCCGCCGCGGCCAGGCCGAGCCACATGATCGGCGCGACGGCGAGCGTCGCGAGGACGTTGGCCGGCAGCGCGACGAGCGAGACGCGATCGAAGTGGATGGCGATCAGCGGCGCGGTCGAGAGCGTCGCGGCGACCGTCACCGCGACAGCCTCCGCGACCGGCGCAGCGAGCCCACCGCGCTGCAGCCGCTCACGTGCGGGGCGCGCGATCGTCGCGATCCCGATCACCGCCGCGAAGCTCAGCTGCCAGCCGGGGTCGCTGAGGGCGCGCGGATCGAGAACGAGCGTCGCGGCCCCGGCGAGCAGCAGCGCGTACCAGCGCGATGCCGGCCGCCCGGCGAGCGCTGCCGCGATCGTCGCAGCGCCCATCACGCCCGCACGCTGGATCGACGGCCCGCCGCCCGCCAGCGGGACATAGAGCGCGATCAACGCCAGGACGACCGTCCAGCGCGCGCGGATCCCGACACCTGCGACCACGCACAGCCCAAACGCGAGCGCGGCGAGCAGCGCAATGTTCTGCCCCGACGCGGCGGTGAGGTGCGTGAGGCTCGCTGCCTTGAACGCATCGCGCAGCTCCTCGGGCATCGCGGCGTCGTCGCCGAGGACCATCCCGCGCAGCAGCGCCGCTTCGGCCTGTGGGAGATGTCCATCAAGAACGTGCTCGGCGCGCCGGCGCACGCCGTCCACGACACCTAGGGCTCCGCCGCGCCGGTGACCGGTCGCCCGGAGCTCGGTGGCGCGCAGCGTCGCATGGGCGTGCACCGCCTGGCCGGCGAGATCGGGCGGCCGGAGGCGCCCTCGTACCGCGACGATGTCGCCGACGCGCAGGCCGTCGATGTCAACGTCACCGCCCGACGCCGTCCCTCCCGACGCACCCTCGCTCGATGAGATCCCTCCCGGGCCCCGCGCGCCCGACGCCATCCAGCTCGGCACCCGCAGCAGCACCGGCTCGCCGCGCCAGCGCACCAGCGCGCGCCGGCCGCCATGGGCATCGGCGCGCAGCGGTGCCAGCACCGTCGCCTCGCCCGTGACGGACTGCCCGAAGCTCGCCGCCAGCCGCGTCCGCTCCAGCGATGCCGTCCGCGCCTGCGCGGCCCACGCGGCGCCGAGCAGCGCGACGGCCAGCGCCAGCGCTGCCGCGGGACGCCGCACGACCGGCAGCGTCAGCGCCCCGAAGGCGACGGCCAACGCCGCTACTGCGACGACCGACGCGGGCGCCCGCGTCCCGAGCACCAGGCCGACGACGATGGTCGCCAGCACCAGATGCCGCGGATGGCGCGTCCCCTGGTCGGCCGCGATGTGCCGCCAGAACGCCAAGCGCAGGCGCGTGCGATCCGCAGTTCCCGACACCCGCGCCGTCCACGACCGGCCAACGGCGCTCATACCGTCACCTGAGCCTTCAATGCCTCCAACTTCTTCGGCCCGATCCCGGATACCTGGGCGAGATCGTCGACGGAGGCGAAGCCGCCGTGCTGCGTGCGGTACTCGAGGATCTTCTGCGCCGTGGCAGGCCCGACGCCGTCGAGCGTGTCGAGCTGCTCGGCGGTGGCGGAGTTGAGGTTGATGGGCGCCGACGCAGCACTACCCCCAGCGCTACCGCCCGCAGCACCACCGCCGGCAGCCGTGCCGCCACCCACAGCCGTTCCACTCCCTCCCGCCGCCGCACGTCGCGGCACCACCACCTGCTGCCCGTCGGCGATCTTCGCCGCCAAGTTGATGGCCTGCAGATCCGTGGCGCCGCTCGCACCGCCCGCGCGCCGGATCGCATCCTCGACCCGCTGTCCCAGCCGCAGCCGGTAGACGCCCGGCCGGCGCACCGCGCCCACGACATGCACGGTCGCGCTGCCGTCGCGCGCGGGCGCAACCGACACGGACGGCACACCAGAAGCGCCCGTCGTCGTCGCAGCGCCACCGCGGCGCTGCACCGGCGCCGTCGCCGCATCCCCATCTGCCCGCAGCACCCGCCAGCCGAGCAACACCACCAACACGACGCACGCCGCGTACGCGGCGAGCTCGGAGCGGCTGAGATCGGGCATCCGGCCAACCTAGGCCGGACCCTCACACGCGAGACGCACGTCCTGCGACGACTTCGTGCAGCGGCTGCGCGGGCCTCAGCCCCGCACCACCACGTTGACCAACTTGCCCGGCACGACGATCTCCTTGACGACGTCCTTGCCGTCGACGTGCGCGAGGACGTTGGGCAGCGCGCGCGCCAGCTCCAGCAGCGCGTCCTTCGACGCGCCCGTCGGCGCCTCGACGCGATCGCGCACCTTGCCGTTGACTTGCACGACCAGCTCGAACGTGTCGGCCTCCAGGTACGCGGAATCCGCCGCCGGCCACGGCTCCTCCCACACCCGCCGGCCCGTGAGCAACATGTAGGCATCGGCCGTCACGTGCGGGGCAAACGGGAACAGCAGCGACGACGCGGTCGCCAGCGCGAAGCGCACGGATCCGGGGTCCGCCTCGCCGCGCTTCTCCGCCGTCACCTCGTTGAACAGCTCGCGCACCGCGGCGATGGCGGTGTTGAACGAGAAGCGCTGGTCCATGTCGTTGGTGACCTTGTCGATCGCCCAGTGCGCCTTGCGGACGATCCGCGCGGCATCGCCGTTCAACTCATCGGGCAGCGGGTTGTCCGGCAGCTCCTCGGCGGCCAGCGCCGACGTCCGCCACAACCTTCCCAGGAACCGGTACATGCCCTCGACGCCGCTCTCCGACCAGTCCGCGTCCTGATCGGGCGGGCCGATGAACAGGATGTAGGCCCTGGCCGTGTCGGACCCGAAGCGGTCGACGATCGACGCCGGCGAGACGACGTTGCCCCGGGACTTGGACATCTTCGCCCCGTCCTTGGTGATCATCCCCTGCGTGAACAGCCGGGCGAACGGCTCGTCGGCCTTCAAGTGCCCCATGTCGCGCAGGGCCTTGATGAAGAATCGCGCGTAGAGCAGGTGCAGGATCGCGTGCTCGACGCCGCCGATGTACTGGTCGACCGGCATCCAGTGATCCAGCACCGCCGGATCCCACGCGGCCGCGTCGTTGTGCGAGTCCGTGTAGCGCAGGAAGTACCACGAGGAGTCGACGAAGGTGTCCATCGTGTCGGTCTCGCGCCGGGCCGGCGCGCCACACGACGGGCACGGGACATTGACCCAATCCTCGGCCGCCGCCAACGGTGACTTGCCCTTGGGCTTGTAGTCGGTGATGTCGGGCAGCACGACCGGGAGGTCGGTGTCGGGCACCGGGACCATCCCGCACTTGTCACAGTGGATGATCGGGATCGGGCAGCCCCAGTAGCGCTGGCGCGACAGCAGCCAGTCGCGCAGCCGGTAGTTGACCGACTTGTTGCCCTTGCCTTCGCGATCGAGCCAGTCGACGATGCGCTCGACCGCCTCGACCTTGGAGAGGCCGTCGAAGTCCGGATGCGAGTTGACCAGCGGGCCGTCGCCGGTGAACGGCAGCTCGTCGCCGCCTTCGGGGTCGGCGACCACGCGCTTGACCGGCAAGTCATAGGCCTTCGCAAACGCGAAGTCCCGGTCGTCATGGCCCGGCACCGCCATGATCGCACCGGTGCCGTACTCCATCAACACGTAGTCGGCGACGTACATCGGCAGCAGCTCGCCGTTGACGGGATTGACGACATGTCGCCCCAGGAAGACGCCCGTCTTGGGCTTCTCGGCGTCGCCGCGCTCCTCGATCGACTCGCCAGCCGCGTGGTTGACATACGCGCGCACCTCGTCCTCGCGCCCCGTTCCCGCGATCAGCCGCTCGATGTCGGAATGCTCGGGCGCCATCACGAAGAACGTCGCGCCGAAGAGCGTGTCGGGCCGCGTCGTGAAGACGGGGTAGTCGATGTTCAGCTCCTCGCAGCGGAACGTGACCTCGGCGCCCTCGGAGCGCCCGATCCAGTTGCGCTGCATGGTCTTGACGTGTTCGGGCCAGGCGATGTTGTCGAGGTCATCAACAAGCTGGTCGGCGTAGTCGGTGATCCGGAAGAACCACTGCTCGAGCTGGCGCACCTCGACCTCGTGGCCGCAGCGCTCGCAGCGCCCGTCGACGACCTGCTCGTTGGCCAGGACGGTCGCATCGTTCGGACACCACTTGACCGCGGCGTCCTTGCGGTAGGCCAGCCCGCGCTCGAAGAGCTGCAGGAAGATCCACTGCGTCCAGCGGTAGTAAGACGGCTCGTGGGTCGCGAGCTCGCGCGACCAGTCGATCGAGATCCCCCATTCCCGGAACTGCTTCTGGAAGGACTTGATCGCCTCCTCGGTCGAGACGCGTGGGTGCTGCCCCGTGCGGATCGCGTGGTTCTCGGCCGGCAGGCCGAAGGCGTCGTAGCCCATCGGATGCAGGACGCGGCGGCCGGTGCGGCGATGGAAGTGCGCGACCGCGTCGCCCACCGAGTAGACCTTGAGGTGGCCGATGTGCGGCTCGCCGCTGGGATACGGGAGCATCTCCAAGACATAGGACTTCTCGCCCGCGTCGAGGGCCTCTTCATTGGAGACCTCCCACGTGCGCTCGTCAGCCCAGACCCGCTGCCAGCGGGGCTCGATCTCCAACGGGTCGTAACGATGCTCGGCCACGGGCCGCAGGCTACAGCGACGGTCGCGGCCGCCGATCTGCGGGCAAGCTTCTACGATCCCGCCCGTGGGCGAGACCGTCACCGTCGACGCGCTGCTGCGCGACCCGACCACCGTGGAAGTCACCGAAGGCCTGGAGCGCAATCCGGGATCGCGGCGGCTGGCCGACCGCGGCTGGCAGCCGCTGTGGTTCGAGGTCCGGATCGCGATCGGCGACGAGCACGACCACGAGTTCGTGCACTCGCTGGTCTGGCGTGAGCCGGGCCGGGATGCGCGCGAGGTCGCCGAGGAGGAGCTAGGCCACACGCTCGACGAGGCGCTGCGCAACCTGCGTGATCTGGAGGGCCACGACGTCTGGCCCGAGGATGTCGGCGAGCCGCGGCTGCGGGTCGAGGTCGCCGGGGCCTAACACCTGACGGGCATCTTGCGTACGCGCGCGAGTGACGGACCTACCATGATGCGGATGGAGGATCAGCGCGAAGATCCCGAGCGAACCGAGCTCGACGAACTGCTCACGTCGCTGGGCACGGCGCGCCCGCTCAGCGAGATCTCCGTCGCCTCGTCGAAGGTTGCCGCGATCGTCGAGTCCGCCGAGCGCGCCGCCGAGGATCTGCGGCTAAAGACCGAGGAGAAGGTCCGCGAACGCATTGCCGAGGCCGACCGGGCGGCTGATCTGCGGGTCGAGGCCGCGGAGGCCGAGGCACGGGAGCTGGTGGATGCGGCGCGGCGTGAGGCGGCTGCGCTCGAGGCCGAGGCGCGTGAGGGCGTGCGGCTGATCCATGAGCGTGCGGCGCAGGCGCGGGCTGAGGCCGAGGCGCGCAAGGCCGCGGCGGTCGCGGAGGCTGGTGAGGAGGCATTGCGCGTGCGCGCCGCCGCGGACGCGTATGCCGAGGAGACCCAGCAGGACGCCAAGCGCGCGGCGCGCGAGATCATCGCCGAGGCCCATGGCGCGGCGCGTGATGTGCTGCACGACGGCACGACGCTGTCGGGACATCTGCAGGAGCTGAGCGACTCGCTGCACCGCAACGCGGAGCGGCTGCTCAACGACGTCAAGCTCGCGCACGCGCGGTTGACCGCGGACTTGGATCAGGCGGCGCCGGCAGGCGGGATCGACTCGGCGCCGCGAGCGTCACGCGGGGATGGCTCGTCGTCGGTCTCCCCCGGGTTCGCCTCGAAGCCGTCGCCGGTGATCGGCCGCAAGGGCGGCGACGACGACTTCGAGATCCCTGAGTTCCTGCCCGGCCGCCGCTAACGACAGGCCCAGCGACGGGCGACTGGGGCGGTAAGCGCCCCGACCACTGCGGCGACCCTCGTCGCCGGCTTCTGATCGTTTGCGCGACCTTCGGGACTGCCGCCCGTTGAGATAGCCGACGCGGTCGGGCCACGGAGGCCACAGGACTGGAGCGTCACGTCCACGTCCGGTCCGGCTACTCCGGGAGGCCTCTGTATGTCTTTGCTCAGTTATGGGCTATCTTGCGCATGGTCGAAACGCCTTGCCCTGGCCGGGCTTGCGCTGGCGATCGTCCTCAGCGCACTGGTAATGACCACGCGCTGGCACCAGGACTGGGGCGACTCAGAAGGCACCTATGCCCTGACCGCTCGGAGCTTGCTGAACGGTGGCGACCTCTACGGCGAGGTTGTCGTCGCCCAGCCGCCGGTGCTCTTCGTTGCCGGCGCCGGAGTCCTCGCGATCGGCGACTCGCTTGAGGTACTGCGGGCGGTGATGGTGGCGCTCCAGCTTCTCGCGCTCGCGCTCCTGGCCACCGCGGTCTGGCGCATGAGCCGCTCGCAGTGGGCAATGGCTCTCACGCTGCCGCTCGGGGTGGTGCTCCCGTGGACGGTCCACCAGCAGGGCAGCTTCCAACCTGAGGCGCTCGCGCTCCCATGCTTGGCCGGGGCGCTCGTCCTGGCGGCGCGACAACGCGGTTCCGGGTGGGCAGGAGCGTTCCTGGCGATCGCGGTCGGGATCAAGCTGCCGATGGCGATACCTGCGCTGTTCGGCGTGTGGGCGGCCGCGGACCGTCGCGCCGCTGCTGCGGGCTTCGCGGCGACGCTCGTGGTGCTCGGGGCCGTCTCGCTCGCGGTCTTCGGCGATGGCGTCATGAACCACACCGTCCTCGCGCAACTCGAGGTCGGGCGCCACGCTGTGCGCCCGATGGCGGGAGTGGGAGTCCAGGCGGCTTGGAACCTGACGCCCCTCGCGCTTGGGTGCCTCGCCGCGGCCGTGGCCTGGCGGCGAGGCTGGCGTCCCCGCGATCCGCAGCAGTGGCGCGTGGCCGTGGCGCTTGGGGCAGGAACCATGCTGACGCTCGCCTCCATCACCAAGGTCGGAACCTCACTCTCGGTGATGCCTCCGGTTGAGGCCCTGCTGTTGCCGGTGGCGATGACCGGGGTCGCGGCGTGGCTCAAAGGCGGGACGCTCCGCCGGGGGCTGGCAGCCGCGGGGGTGGTGGCGTTCCTGCTCGCCCAATCGATCTCGCTGCTGGCCGACCCGCGTAGCGGTGGCGTGGTGTTCCTGCGACCGCTCTCGCCGCCCGCGTGGGGTATCGCGCTCACCCGGCGCGAGGTCGACGCACAGGTCTCCGCCCTTCAGCGCTGCCCAAGCACATTGCCTTCCAGCCAAGACCCCGCCGTCACGTTCCGCGCCCACCGCCGCATGCCTGGCGGACAGCCCGACCTCTTCCTGCCGGTTCGTGCGAGGCGGCTCGCCGGCGTGGCGAAGCGGGTTGCGGACGATTGGCGACGCTGTCCTTAGGGTCCCGGAGGCGGGTGCGCCGCGACACGAATCGCCGCGGGGCCGCCGCGGCTGTTAAGATGACCGACGACCTGGGGCCATAGCTCAGCTGGGAGAGCGCCTGCATGGCATGCAGGAGGTCGGGGGTTCGAGCCCCCCTGGCTCCATCGGTACGAAAGACCCGCTTAGGCGGGTCTTTCTGCGTTCTGGCGCCCGCCCCTTCGCTTGCTCGAACGCGCGCTCTAGGGGCGCAGCCCTGACCGGCCATTTCGTCCACGCCGCTTGAGCCCTTCGTCCGCAGCAACGACGAGCCCTCGCGTCGCGTCCTATGTCGTCGCGTAGCCCGACAGCGGCCAGGACCCGTCCCAATTGGGCCCTGTGCTCCAGGTCGACGGCAGCGCCGTGAGGTTCGTCTGGGACGAGCCCTCCACGTGCCAGCCAGCGCTTCCGGTGCCGTCCCGGAACCGGATCACGCCGCCGACCCCCAGTACGGCGATCCAGTACTTGGTGCCCGAGGTCACCGAGGCGGCGTTGACCGGGATGTCTACCCAGCCGGCGAGCGGCGTCGCCGAGCCGCTGGTCAGCAGCGTCGCGGGATGGTTGGACGAGTTGGTGTAGAGCCCGAGCTTTACCGTCGGCGACGTGAAGCCCGTGTTGACCTTCAGCCACAGGTGGCGCACGGTGCCCGTGGTCGAGGCCGCGAACTGGAATGCCTCAGCCTGCCCGTCCGGGTTGTAGTCGTTGGCGGTGTTGTTGGACGTCGAACCCAACAGCGTGGTGTGCGCGGAGACCACGACGTCGTGCTCGACCGTCGCGATGTCGCCGTCGGCGTCGGTGACCTTCAACGTCACGTACTTGGTGCCCGTCGTGGAGAAGGCATAGGACAACGTGCTGCCCGAGCCCAGCGACGTGACCCCGCCGCCCGGCGGCTCGTTCGTCCACGCATACGTGCACGGGGTGTCCTGGCAGGTCGAGGTGGTGGCGTCAAAGGCGATCGTGTCGCCGGTCTGCGGCGCCGCTGGCGAGAACGTGAACGCCGCCACCGGCTGATGGTCGTCCGGAACCGGCCCGAAGACCTTGTCTGACGGCACCCAGTCGACCCCGCGCCCGTTGGACTGGCGGTAGTCGCCATGGGCCTGGTCGAGGAAGGCCGGTGAGCAGTCAGTAGTCGCGCTGGGCCATCCCGCCCAGCCGTTGTCGGTGCAGTACGTGTTGTTCGACCCCGAGAGCCCAGAGGGCACGTCGGACCCGCCGTTGTCGATCACGTTGTCTGAGACGGTCACGCTCGACCAGCCCGGATCCCGTAGCAGGGACGCCCCGCCGGCCTTGACCTGGCCAGTATCGGTAGGCCAGATCGTGTTGTGCGAGATGGTGCCGTTGGAGATCGGACCGAAGATCTGAAACGGCGAGAGCTGCCACGAAGGACAGAGCGAGTCAGGGTCGCACGGCAGGCCCTGACGAACGATCAGGTTGTCCGAAACCACGAGGCCGTCGATCGCGGTCGCCTGATCCTTAACCAGGATGCCCTGGCCACCGAAGTCGTGGAGGTAGTTCCCGCGGAACACGAGGTGGTCGCCAACCCACACCGTCTGAAAGACGTCGTTGTGCCCGCCCCACTCCTCGTTGCCGGCGAACTCGTTGTCAGCGATGAGCAGCCCAGTCCCGTCGCTGTCTCCGTCGTGGTAGACGTTCGCCCGGATCGCGTCCTCGTCGAACGAGCCGTCGAACTTGTTGCCGGTGATGGAGAGGTCATCGCAGTGGTTCGGAGGCGTGGCGGGGCAGGCCACGACCCCGTAGCCAGTGCGCGAGCCGACGATCAAGTTGTGCTCGACCTTCATGCCCACCGCGCCGGTCTTGATGTCGATGGAGTTGGTGAGCTCCAGGTTCGACACGGTGAGGCGACTGCCGTACAGGTCGATGCCGCCGACCGATGCCGCCCCGGAATGCTGTGCCGTGAGCGTCACGCCAGGCGACGACGGTGTGGCATTGAGCGTGATCCGCCCGTACGTGCCATCGGCGAGACAGACAGTGTCGCCGGCAGTCGCCGACGAGACGGCGCTCTGCGCGGCAGTGACGGTCGACACGGTGGTCGTACACGTGGTGGCATTGGCGGTGCCGGGGAGCGCCCAACACACGGCAACCGCGCAGGCGGCCAACGACCCACGAGCGCAGAGCCCACGCAGTTGCATCCTCATCAGGCTTCCCTCGATTGTGGTTCGACTGTTCGACCTACAGCGATACGCCCTTGTGCCTGTGCACCGTCTCTAGGACCAATGCACCGCTCCGAGCCTTTACGTTCACAAGTGCTGAACGCTGGTCTAGCCTACGCGCAGCCACTGAGGCGCGTCAAGGCCACGGAGAGCGTGATCGATCAGGGTTTCAGGTCAATGTATTTTCGTCGACCCAATGGGACGTCATCGACGCTGCCTAGCGGACATCGACCCGATTAGACATGTGATCTGCATGCAGCTAGGATGAGGTGCATGTCGACGATCCAGGTTCGTAACGTCCCCGAGGATCTCCACCGCCAGCTCAAGGCGCGCGCCGCGGGTCAGGGACGGTCACTCTCTGACTATGTGCTCGATGAGCTGCGCGTCGCGGCCAACCGCCCAACGATGGGCGAATGGCTCGCCGCCGTCGAAGCGCTGCCGGCACCGCTGGACAAACCCACGCCGGCAGCTGACGTCCTGGCTGACGAGCGGCGTCGTTGACGCGCCTGGTCGCCGACGCGAGCGCGATCGTCGATCTCCTCGCCGGCGCCCCCAACGCCGGTGCGATCGCCGCAGCCCTAGCGCCCTTTCCCGAGATCGATGTCCCCGAGCACTTCCACGTCGAAGCGCTCTCCGCGCTTCGCGGCATGCTGCTCCGTGGCGACATCGCCGCCGACCACGCCGAACGAGCACTCCAACTCCTCCCCGAGCTGCGCGTCGTCCGGCACCCCGTCGAGCCGCTCACCCGCAGCATCTGGTCGATGCGCGACACGCTCACCGCCTACGACGCCGCCTACCTCGCCGTCGCCCGGAACATCAACGCCCAACTCCTCACCGTTGACCGAGGTTTGGCGGCCGCCGCCCGCCAAGAGCAACGACTAATCGAGATCGCTGTTGTGCCTTAGGCGACAATCAGAGCGCTCCGCTCAGCCGCGCCAGGTCGCCGGCGCCGGCGGACCCGTGACCGTAGCGCCTCGCTCGCGGCCGGTCCGACCCCTGGGACGTTCTGAAGCGGTCAGCTAGCGCTCCTCGGGCGAGACAGGCTCCACGGGGTCTTCCACCGGCGCAGGAGGAGCGATGAGCTCTTGGACCGGCGTCATCCCCAGGAAGATCTCGTCGAGCGTCAGGGCAGCCACGCGGCAGGCACCGTATAGGACGTCGCGGGCTGCTCCGCCGTCTCTCACCCCCGTTGCAATCGAGGTCGAGCGCAATGGCTCCGCCGCTCGCGGAGCATCTGCACCAGACCCCACGCCGACACCACTGCCCAGGAGAACTCCAGGAGCAGAAATCCGTACTGTCGCTCGCGGACGGCCAGGACGGTGAGCACCGTCGAGCCCGTGAGGTTCAAGAGCAGGTACGCAAGCGACCGTGCCGAGAGCGCGCCGCGCTGTGCGGACACGAAGGCAACGAGCACCAAGAGCGATCCGAAGATCTGAACGAGCTGG
Organism: Baekduia sp.; assembly: GCA_040509415.1. Lineage (GTDB taxonomy): Bacteria > Actinomycetota > Thermoleophilia > Solirubrobacterales > Solirubrobacteraceae > Baekduia. The sequence goes on from JBEVLC010000149.1 coordinate 17,399, forward strand.
GCCATGACGACCTTCCAAGCGCGCCGTCGTCAGACCGGGTACGGCGCGAACTCTCGTCCGGGTGACCGCGGTCGGCAGCCACTCCCATCAGGGTAGCAACGCCGCACACGGGCCCGCCCCCCACGCCCACTACCCTCCGGCACCGATGGTCCCGCCCTCCCCACCGAACGCCACGGTCGGGATCGAGCCGATGGGGTCGCACTTCGTCGTCACGACGGTGCCGGGCGACGGCCTTGCCGGCGCGCTGACGGTGCTGCCCCATGTCCTGCGCGATCCCATCCGTGAGCCGCACCGCTGGAGCGCGCCGGCGGTGCCGGTCGTGGCGCGCGCCGTGCGGTCGCTCGTCGCGATGCATCCGTGGATCGAGGTCGAGCCGCCCGCCGAGCAGCTGCTGGCCGCCGTCGAGCAGTTGCCCGAGGACGCGACCGCCGTCGCGCACTTCTGCGAGCACAAGCCCGGGGTGCCCGGCGTCGTCATCGCGATGGAGCCCGACCGCGAGCTGCGCGCCGCCTTCACCCAACTGCCCGAGCGCCGCCACGACCCGGTGCTCGACCGCTTCTGGATCCCCGCGCGCGAGGCCCCGCTGGAGGCGCTCGGCGATGAGCTCGACCGCATCGAGTCGCTGACCGCCACGCCCGAGGTCCGCAAGCGCCTCGGCCGCTACGAGCAGCCATCGCTCTCGCGAGCCGCGATCGTCGACGTCGCCCACCGCTGCGACGTAGCGGTCGTGGAGAGCCCTGCGGGCGAGGTGGGCCTGCGCCTCTGCCGCCGCTGCCATCCCGGCCTCGAGCCCGAGCTCGCCCCGCTCGGCCTCGTCACGCGCACCTTCGACTCGTGGTGGGTCTCGATCCATGGCGACGGTGCGCTCCGCACGCTGCTCGAAGCCCGCCCCGAGCTCCAGGGCGGCCACGACATCCTCCCCGCGCTCGACGCAGCCGCCGTCCAGGCGGGCACCGCAGACGCGCTGGAAGCGCTCTCCAAGGCCGAGGAGGGTCGAACAGCAGTGCACGGCCTGACCGCGCCGCTGCGCCCGTTTCAGGGCGCGGCCGTCGACTACGCGCTGCGCGCCCGGCGCACGTTCCTCTCCGACGAGCCCGGCCTGGGCAAGACGATCCAGGCGCTCGCGACGCTCGAAGCCGCCGACGCCTACCCGGCGCTCGTCGTCGCGCCCGCCTCGCTGCGCATCAACTGGCTGCGCGAGGCCGAGCGCTGGCTGCCGCACCGCACGCGCGCGGGACTCTCCGGCGGCGACGTCGCGAGCGCGCACGACATCTCCGTGGCCAGCTACGAGATCGCCCACACCCTGGTCGACGGCGCCGTCGCCGGCCCGCCCCGGGCGCTCGTCCTCGACGAGTCGCACTTCTGCAAGAACCCGACGGCGCGCCGCACGCAGGCCGTCACCGCGATCGCCGCCGCGCTGCCCGAGGACGCGATCGTCCTGCTGCTGTCCGGCACGCCCGTCCTCAACCGCCCCGAGGAGCTGGCCGCGCAGCTGAAGATCCTCGGCCGCCTCGACGCGATCGGCGGCGCGCGGCGCTTCGCCCGCGTCTACGCGCGCGGCCAGGAGCTCCCCACGCTCAACCGCCGCCTGCGCCGGACCTGCTTCGTCCGCCGCCGCAAGGCCGACGTCCTGCGCCACCTCCCGGCCAAGCAGCGCGTGATCGTCCCGGTCGCGATCGCCAACGGCGGCGAGTACCGCGCCGCCCAGTCCGACGTCGCCCAGTGGGTCCGGGCCCAGGCCGAGGCCGACGAGGCCTTCACGCGCGAGATCGCGGGCCTGGACGACGACGCCCGCACCGCCGCGATCCGCGAGCGCGGCCGCGACGCCGAGCAGCGCGCCCGCCGCGCCCAGGCGCTGGTCCGGATCACGCAGCTAGCGCTGATCGCCGCGCGCGGCAAGCTCGACGGCGCCAAGGAGTGGATCACCAACTTCCTCGAGACGGGCGAGAAGCTGGTCGTCTTCACCCGCCACCGCGAGATCGGCGACGCGCTGCTGGAGGCCTTCCCTGGCGCCGCGTGCGCGACGGGCCGCCTCGACGCCGACGGCCGCGCCGCCGAGGTGCAGCGCTTCCAGTCAGACGATGCCTGCCGGCTCATCGTCTGCTCGCTGGACGCCGCGGGCGTCGGGCTGACGATGACCGCGGCGTCAAACGTCGCCTTCGTGGAGCTGGGCTGGACGCCGGCCGCCCACGATCAGGCCGAAGACCGCGTGCATCGCATTGGTCAGGAGGAGGCCGTCACCGCCTGGTACCTGCTCGCGGCCGACACGATCGACGAGCGGATCGCGGCCGTGATCGATCGCAAGCGTGAGCTGGTGCGGGCCGCGACCGACGGAGCGCCCGCCGGCCAGGAGGCGGTTCTCGACGAGCTGCTGGACTGGCTCTCGGAAGACGGCGGCGTCAGCGGCGCGAGCGCACCGGCCTTGCCTGCGGCCGAGCGCGGCCTACCGCAAACACTGTGAGCTTCAACGACGACGAGCTGGAGGCGCGGGTGGCCGCGCGGCAGGTTCGGGAGACCGTGCACACGGGGAGCTTCGTCTTGCTCGGGGTCGGCCTGCTGATAGCGATCGCGGTCGCCGCGATGCTCGTGGTGGCCTGGTAGCCGCTAACGGAGCCGCGCGCTACTCCGCCTGGTGCCACGGCCCCGGGGACCGGTACCGGAACCCCTGCGCTCGTGCCGTGCGAGCGGCCTCCCGGGCCTCGTCGGCCGCCTCGCGCTGGGCCGCCTCGGCCTCGTAGTCGCCCGCGGCCCCGTAGAGGTCGGCGCGTTCCTCGGCGAGTCGGGCGGACTCCTCGAGGGCGTCAGCGGCTCGCTCCAGCTCGGAGGCGTTCCGCAACCGGCCGGCGGGCGGCGCGGCGGGCGCCGCGATGGCGAGCACGCCGATGATGTCGCGCTCGTCGTTGCGCACCGGCACCGCCTCGACGGTGTAGGTGTGGCCATAGCTGCTGAAGCAGAACTCACCGCGCTCACCCGCGAGCGCCGCGCGGTAGTGATCGACGCTGAGGCGCAGCACATGCTTCGGGCACTCGGAGAGCATCGGCACGTTGCGCCCGACGAACAGCGCCTCCTCGACCCAGGGCAGTCTCAGGATCGACTCACCCTCGGCGCCCCGGATCAGCAGCTCCCGATCCATGAGGAACGTCGTCGGGTCATGCGATCTGCGCGGGCGTGGCCGGTAGGCGACGCGCCCGCCCAGGAAGCCGAGCGCGAGCATCTGGTTCAGTGCCTCGGCCGGCGTCAGCCCCTCCATCAACTGCAGAAGGTCCTCCGACACGCCGTCGAAGCGCTCGAGGCCATCGAGGTCGAGCCCCATCATCCGCAGCGCCGCCAGAGCGTCGCCGTGCTCTTGCGCGAGCGCCAAAGCGGTCACGAGGGCAGATGGTGGGGTCGCGTTCCAATCCAATGTGGGGCTCCAGCAAGACGGCTGGTGCGGAGTCTAGACCGGCTCGAAGCGCTTGCAAACGGGAAGCGTCGCGGATCGGCCACGTGTCAAGCCGCGACGTCCGTGCCACCGGGTATTGGTGACCATATGACTTACCCCACCGACCAAGAGACCTTCTGGGCCGGCGAGTTCGGCGACGCGTACGTCGCACGCAGCTCCGACGACAGCATGCTCGCGCCGATCCTCGGCTTCTTCGCCAACGCGCTGCGCAACGCCCAGCCGCCGGCGAGTTGCATCGAGTTCGGCGCCAACGTGGGGATGAACCTCCGAGCACTCCAGCTCCTCTACCCCGGCCAGGAGCAGCACGCCATCGAGATCAACCCCGAGGCCACACGAGCGCTCGGCTCGTTCCTTCCCGCCGAGCACGTCCACGCCGCCTCGATCCTCGACTTCGCACCCCAGCGCACCTGGGACCTCGCGCTGATCAAGGGCGTGCTGATCCACATCGACCCGGCAAGCCTGCCGCACGTCTACGACGCCCTGCATCGCGCCGCCGGCCGCTACCTCCTGATCGGCGAGTACTACAACCCGACACCGGTGGCGATCCCTTACCGCGGCCACGCCGACCGCCTGTTCAAGCGCGACTTCTGCGGCGAGATCCTCGATCGCCACGCCGACCTCGAGCTCGTCGACTACGGCTTCGCCTACCGGCGCGATCCCAAGTTTCCGCAGGACGACATCACGTGGTTCCTGCTGGAGAAGCGCCCCGGGCCCGCGACGTAGCGCCCGCTAGCGCGCCGATGGGTTGCCTCGCCCCCCGGGCGGCCCATTTCCCTCAGCAGCATGTCCCTCAACGATCGGTCCGGGCCGCGGCGCGCGCGGGGCGGGACGCCGGAGCTCCTGCTGCGCGCGGTGCTGTTCATGGTGATCGTCATCGCCGCGGTCATCGTCGTGATCCGCGCCGATGCGTGGTGGACGTCGTTGCTCGCCGCCGCCGGCGTGGCAGTCGGGGCCTGCGGCGTAGCGATGGTGGCCTTCGCCCTACTGGCCGACGAAGGCGATGCCGAGCCAGAGCAGGATGCGGGCCGGACCGCCAGCGTCGCGCTCGGGGCCGTTGCCGCCGTCCTGATCGTGCTGGCGCTCGTCGTGCCCGAGCACGAGGCCAAGGAGTCCAGCGCCGGCACGACGGCGACCGCGGGGTCGGCCGAGGAGACGCTGCGCCAGTTCCTGCTGCTGGCGATTGTCGAGGACGACGCGTTCCCGTCGTGTCAGTACCTGACGACCGACCAGCAGGCGACGCTCGCCCGCCAGGCCGGCGCGACGTCCTGCCGCCTGGCGCTCACCGGCACCTCGCCATCGCTCGACGGCGTGCAGGACGAGGCCGACGTGGACCGGCTCAAGATCCGCGCCACGATCGTCGGCGACCGCGCGACGGCCGTCGTCTCCGGGCGCGGCCGCCCGCCCGTGACCTTCACCTTGACGCGGGCCACGCCTGCGGAGGTCGAGGCCTTCGAGGCGCCTTCGACCCCGTGGCGCATCGCCTCCGGCGCCGAGGCGCTGGTGGCCTGACCCGCGCCGGTGCGAGGTGTCCGGGCCTCACTGGACGAAGCTCGCCCGCGCCGCCCACAACCCGGCCTTCCAGGATCGTGCCGCCCGTGCCTCAGCGTCGCTGGCGCTGCCGATGCTCGTCGGCGTGCTGGCCGGCGATGCGCGCGCGGGGATGGTGGGCGCCACCGGCGGCTTCGCCGGCCTCTTGGCTGGCGTCGAGCCCTACCGGCGCCGGGCACACCTGCTCGCGAGCCTCACGATCGCCTTCCCGCTGGCGGTCGCCCTCGGCACCCTGGCGGCGCCATCGGCGATCGCCGCGTCGCTGGTCCCGGGAGCGGTGGCCGCGGTCGCGGCGTTCGTGTTTCGCGCGTTCGCGCTACCACCGCCTCGCGAGTACCCGTTGGTGCTGGCCTGCCTGATGGCCACCGGGCTGCCGGCCGATCCAAGCGCCGCGCCGGAGCGGGCGCTGGAGGCGTTCGGAGGCGCGGCCGCGGCGTTCGCGATCGGGATGGCTGGCTGCTGGCGCCATCCGCGCCGCCCGGAGCACCACGCGCTGGCAGCGTGCGCGTCGGCGATCGCCGACCTCCTCGACGCGCTGCCGGAGGCCACCGACGCGCAGGGGCGCACCGCCGTCATGGCGACCCGCGATGCCCGGACGACGCTGGGGGCCGCCGGCCCGGGAGCCGAAGCGCTGCGTCCGGAGCTCAGCGCGCTGGAGGCCGCGTGCTCGGCGGCGCTGTTCCTGGCCGCCTCCGGCGCGCCGCCCGCCGCCGGACAGGCCGCGCGACTGCGCGCCGCGGTGAGCCGCGAAGCGGAGCAGGCGCCGGCGGGAGCGCCCGCGGAGCAGCTCGGCGATCCC
>JBEVLC010000150.1:0-14570 GCA_040509415.1 Baekduia sp.
ATTCGGCGCGGCGATGTCAGCGCTGCCGGAGATCACGACCGCCCATGGCGCGTCGGCCAGCGCCGCGAGCGCATTCGGCGCTGCGTCCGGCTCGACGACGACCGCGTCGCGGTACGGCCACAGCAGTGGTTCAAGCTCGCGGCGACCGACGAAGTCCAGCTCGACAGCGTCGAGCAGCCCGACCGCCGGTACCCCGGCCGCGTCGAGCAGGTCCAGCGTGTCGGCCGCGTCGCCGCGGCCCGCTTCGGCCTGGCGCAGTGCGTCTTGCGCGCGCTCCAGATCGGCCTCGGCGACGGCCAACGCGCGCTCACGCTCGGCCAGTTCGGTCACGGCCGCCTCCGCGGCCTGCTCGGCCGCGCTGAGGTCGCCGGTCCAGCCGTCGGCCTCGGCGCGAAGCTCCAGCAGGCGTTCGCGATGCGTCTCGACGTCGGCGCGCGCGGCGCGCAGTGCATCCTTGGCCGTCTCGTGCGCGGTCTCGGCAAGGCTGAGCACCTGGACCGCTCTGCCGTGCCGGGTGCGCAGTGCGGTGTCGTCGGCCAGTCCGGCCATCGCCTGCTGCGCGGCGACCAGTCGTTCGTCGAGCGATGGCCGCCGCTCGAGCTCGGTGTCGCCGGCGGTCTGCTTCTCCGCGCGGGCGTCGAGCAGGTCGACGAGCCGGCGAGCGTCGTGGCTCGCCCATTCGAACTGGGCGCTCTGGAGCAACCGCCGAGCGCTGTCGCGGTCGTCGAGCTCGGCAAGCTGACGCTCGTAGTCACGCTCACGTTCGACCGCTTCGCGCTGGCGCCCGTCGAGCTGGCGGCTGACCTCATCCAGCTGCGAGCGCTGCGCGAGGTCGTCTTCGAGAATGTCCTGGCGGCCGGCGAGCCGGACCAACTCGTCGCCGATCTCCTCCGGGCCGAATCCGCCGGCGGCCGCGTTGAGCAGCGACGCGTTCCGCGTCTTCAGATCACCGCGCTTGGTGAGGTGCGCGATGCACCGCGGCGATGTCCCGTAGAGCGTCTCGGCGAACCGCGCGCCGAGGTTCGACCCGGTGCCGATATGGGCGATCGTCCGCCACTGCTCGTCGGCGAGCGCCGGCACCAGTTGGCCGTCCTCGAACGTCAGCAGGCCGGCGCCGCCCTGGACCTTGACCTCGATGTACGGCGAGCGGCGGTTGATGCGGAGCCAGGCCGTCACCACGTCGGTCGGCGGCTCGCCGGGCTGCGCGAAAAGGCCGATGACGAACCCGTGGTCGACGGCGTGCGCGAGGTGCTCCAGGCCGGGCGGGTTGTAGAGCAGGCCGGTCGCGTGCTGGCCGCCGGCGCCGCGCAGCTTCCACTCGCTGTCGCCGAGCAGCAGTGCGGTTGCGGCCAGCGCGGTCGTCTTGGAGGACTCGTTGGAATCGCCCTTCGGCCCGCGGCCCGAGACGGCGACGAACGTGCCGGGCACGAACGGGATGACGTGCGGCGTCAGACGTCCGATGGAGATCAGCTGCACGGCGTGCAGCCGGCGCGAGCCGATGAGGCCAAGGTCCTGGCGACCGGCGGTCGCGGTGGCCATCGTGGTCTGGGTCATGCGGCAGCCTCCGTGCTGGCTCGGCGTCGGCGGATGTGCGCGGCCTGGTGGCCTTCAGGGCGGCAGAGGAGGACGAGGTCCTCCCACAGGGCGCGCGAGCGGGCCTCGGTCAGGCGCAGGAACTGCGGGCCCGGTCGGATCTCGGCGCGGTGGCCGCGGCGCAGGATGCCACGCGCCTGCAGGCGGCGCAGCGAGCGGTCGATGTCCTGACCCGACAGGCTGCGGTTGAACTTCAGGACCTTGCGATCCACGCCTTCGGCGACGGTCCAGTCGGGGCTGGTGATTCGTCCTGCGGCGCGCGGCATAGCCACGCAGTGCAGGAGCACGAGGGCGAGGACCGCGCGATCGTTGGGCTCCAGCGTGCCGATGCTGGCGCGGAGTATCTCGTCGGCGACATCGTCGTCGTAGCCGGACGTCCACAGCCCGTCGTCGACGGCGAGCAGACAGCGCCCGTATTCGGCCAGCACGCCGCTGACGATCTGGCGCATCGCTCCGTCGCGCAGCGCCTGAAAGTCCGCGACTCGGACCGGCTCATCGCTGGTCTCGATTGCGCTGACCGCGGCCATGACCTCGGAGCGGATGTGCTCGGGATAGGCGCGCAGGTCGGTCACTGCACCGTCTCCCGCAGGCGGGCGGCGAGCGTGTGTGCGGCGTTCCAGTCGGCTTCGCCCCACTCGGCCAGCGCCGGTCCGAGCGTCAGCGACTGCTCATCGACGCGCAGCAGCCCGATCTCGTGCAGCAGCACCAGCGCGCCCTTGATGAACGACCCGGTCCCGCCGCCAGACGAGCGCTCCCGGCTGGAGCGCTGGTCGAGTAGCCGCTCGACGGCGGCGTCGAAGTCGGCGATCGAGACGACCTGCCCGGGCAGGCGGCGATGCGGCTCGACGCATAGGCCCAGTGCCAGCCCGAGCGCGACGAGCGTCGTCTGCGGGAGCGCGTAAATGGCCAGCGCCCCCTCGTCGAGGTTCGGACCGTAGCCCTCCTGCCAAGAGACGGCGGTGGCGCGACCACCGATAGAGACGACCTGTCGGCCGATTCGCTCCGCGACGCCGGTCAGCGCGCCGCGCTCGGCAGGGCCGAGGTCGACCGAGCCTGCCGCTCGCGCCGCCGCGATGGCAACTGCCGGTCTCATGCTGCGGCCTCGTCCGCGTCGGCATCGGACTCCGCGAGGCGCCGCGTAGACGCGCCGACATCCGCCGGCTCGTGCGTCGTCTCCTCAGGGAGCGTCAGCAGGCCGCGGCGCAGCGTCGCCGGTGAAAAGTAGGTCGCGCCTGCGTCGAGGTCGACCAGAAGGCTGTCGCCCAAGTCCAAGCGGTAGCGCCCGCCCGTGAGCTGGTGGGCGAACAGCAGCGTGGCCAGCGCCTGCACCGTGCCGCTCCACTCGCCGGCGCGCAGCGCATCGGTGACCGACACCTCGTCCTTGCCTTGCAGGTGCAGCTCGGCGCTGCGCTTCAGCCGTTCGACATGCCTCAGGCGCTGCTGTTCCCAACGGCCGACCGGGTCGGGATCGGTGGAGGCGGGCGGGATCGGCGGCGGGATCCGTGTCTGCTGGCGCGGGCGGTACTCGTCCAGCGCATCAGCGATCTCGACCGCTCTGACCGGGACGGTGCCGAGATCGAACAGCAGCGACTCCCCGACGGCGGCAAGTGCATCGGCGCTGGCGGTCCGTGCGGCCTGGTCGTAGTCGGCCACGTCGAGGTAGGAGAAGTCGCGCGAGGCGGCGCCCTCAGCGACGAGCTTGACGGTGACCGCCTCCAGCTCAGCCGTGTAGGACTGCGCGGCGCGGATGAGGGCGGCGCCGCGTTCCGACAGCGTCGGGAAGTGCTTGGCGACCAACACATTGAGCGAGGAGACCTGGGCGGTGATCTGCTCGGCGTTGTGGTCGCGCGCGTGGGCCGCAAGCTCTCGCAGCGTGTCGGTGTGGCGGCGGCGATGCAGCTCGTTGGCCAGACCGACCAGCGTGCGCCGCGCCTCCTGCAGTTGCTCCGCTACGAGTTCCGGGGAGATCTCGCCGTCGCGGATGCGCTGCGCGGTGTCCGACAGCAGGTGCAGCAGCTCTTCGACGCCGCCGTGCTGGGAGATGCGCTCGGCGACCATCAGGCCGATGTAGCCGGCCATGTTCAGCACGTAGCGCTGCTGATGGTTCTTGGGCGTGTAGGTCTGGAGCAGGCCGAGTTCGACGAAGACATCGATCCGCGCGCCGGCCAGCTCGCGCAGCTCCTCGTCGACAACGGCAAGCAACTGGGAGTGCGTCAGCCCGCGCTCGACCTCCTCGTCCAGCAGCGCATCGCACAGCTGGCGAGCGATGAGCAGCATCTGCTCGTCAGCGACGACCGAGTCCCGCCGCGCGGCCAGCGGCGCCATGAGCGCGCGAAGCTGCCTCAGCTGGCGAGAGAGGCGGCTGTTGGGATCAGCGGGCAAAGCTGGTGCGGGACCTTACGCGCGCTACCGCGGCCCGGCAACGCTCAAAAGGTCTAGAGCGCCGGTAATTGGGAGACGCCGCTCCGACTCTGGCCGGCTGCCAGCGCACGTGCGGGTCGCAGCGCGCTCCGGTCGGGCTCTGGCTGCCGGTGACGCCAAGTAGCACCTCGTGCGCTAGCCGACGCGTAGCATCTGGGCGCACGATTTGTTCCGCAAATTGTTCCGCGAGCGCAGTTCCGAGATGCGGTCGCGACCGGCGTTTGCCACGCGGTACCACGCCGCCCGGTCCCGTCCCGAACGGTGTTAAACCTATGCGGTCGCTGGTTGGAGCACCGACCCAGACGCAAAGGGCCCGCAAAGCGGGCCTTTCCACCTACATCGGGGAGACAGGATTTGAACCTGCGACCGCCCGGCCCCCAGCCCGATCTAGGGGGTTTCGCTGAGGCGTATCCCCTTTGTTTTCAAGGGTTTGTGGTCTCCGAGTGCCTCTGAGTTGCGCTCAATTTGGACCGGGAATTGGACCGGGCCGATCCTCGTCGTCCTCGTCTACGTCGTCGTCCGGGTGCGGCGAGTAGTAGCCCGACGGGCTCACGTACCCGAAGGGGCGGAACCAGCTCTCGAGGCGCTGGTCCACCTTGCCCATCTGCTGGCTCGTCCACTATGGCCGGCGACGGCCGCGTCGGCTGGCTCGGCCATGTCGAACAGGTCGAGCACGTCGTCGTCCTCGAACAGCTCGAAGATCCCCCGCAGCTCTTGCCGCGCGTGTTCTGCCTCGTCGGCGCTCAGCTCGCCGGCCAGGTGTTGGGCTTCGAGGTGGCCGGCGGCGATGTCGAGGATCTCGACCGAGAGGATCTCTTCGGCCAAGCTTCCGGCCGGGTGGCCGAGCCCTAGCCGGACGGTGAGGGCGACCGCTGCGGCGAAGAGGTTCGTCGCGATCGGCAGGTCGACAGCGGTGGCGAACGCAGGCGGCACGACCTGACGCGCGTGATCGACGAGCTCGCCGCCGACCGCGGCGCCGCGAAACTGGTCGACGAGAACCGTCGCACCGATGCGGAGTGCCGCACGCGCGTCGAGGTCGTCGATGACGTCGCTGAGAAACGCGACGTCGGCGAGCGGGACGTTTCCGCGCGCCGCCAGGTACTGAGTTCCGGCGTGCAGAAGGATCGGGACATGCCCGTACCCGTCGCCGCCGCGCAAGATCAGGCCGAGGTCTTCGAGTCGTTGCAGCACCTCGATGACACCTTCGAGTTCTAGGCCTACCTCGTTCGCAATCTCGATGGGGTCCAGCGGTTGGCCCGCTGCTGCGGCTAGTCCGACCTCCTTGAGGATCGGCGAGGCGAGTTCGAAATCCACGAGCGCGATCCTTTCAGCCGTCGGCCGCCGGACGCCAGACCCGTCCGCTACGCGGGGCTGATGGTCAGCAAGTCGTGCGCAGCTGCGGCGTCTTGCAGCCGTCGGTCATATCCGCAGACGACGGTCGACCGCGCGCCGAGACGAACGGCTCGTGCGCTGGCCAGATGAATGGCGTCAAGCGAGCGGAGCATCGGTGGCTGGAGCTGCGCCGCAACCACAATGATGTTGTCGTTCAACGGGATGATGTTGATGGCCTCAAGGACCTGCGTGACCGCTTGAAGGCGGTCACCGAGGACAACGGGAGCCACGGCACGGGTGACCGCGCGAGGCAGCTCCACCTTCGTCAGCGCGCTGGTGACAAGCCGCCCCTCGCCCCATCGCGCCAGCTCCTCCCGCAGCGCCGGCGTCTCGGCTTCGTCGACGACGAGCTTCATCAGCGCCGAGGTGTCGAGGTACAGCAGCCCGTCGCGGGCGAGATCAAGCACGGTCGCTGCGCTGCTCGTCCAGCGCGCGGGCGGTCGCCTGCGCGTCGTCGAGCTTGACCGGCGGGTGCTCGGCGAGCACGTCGGAGAGCCGGCGCGTGGCGGGCACGACGATGCCGCGGTCGACCAGCTCGGCCAGGCCGGGCACTTCGGTCGCGGGGCTGTCAGCACGGCGTGCCATCGCCGTGAAGGCTACCGCGACGATCCGCCGGCGGCTACGCATCGGGGTCCTGCGCGAACGCGCGGTTGACCATCGCCACTTCGTGTTCGGAAGGCGCGTAGTGGGCGTAGATCTGCGTGGTCTTGGAATCGGCATGTCCGAGGAACTCCTGGATGGATCGCAGCGGCTCACCGGAGGCGGCGAGCCGCGTCGCGAACGTGTGGCGGAGGTTCTTGAAGGGGATGACGCGGACCCCGGCGTCGTTGCAGGCGCGCTTGAAGCGTCGGCTGACCTTGCTGCGGTCGACCGGTCGCCCGGTCTGCGGGTGGGCGAAGACGAGATCGTCGGGGGCGGAGTAGTTGGTGCGCTCGAGCCAGTGGCGCAACGCCTCGGCGACGACGTCGGCCATCGGGACCGAGCGCCGCGTCGAGAGGTCGGACTTGCCCTCGCCCGAGTGCTCGCCGCGAACGAACGTGTTGCGCACGCGGATTCGCTGGGCCTGCCAGTCGACGTCGCGCCAACGCAAGCCCAACAGCTCCGACTGCCGCAGTCCGGTCAGCGCGGCGACCAAGATGATGATCCGCAGCACCGGCCCCAGGACATCGGGAGGCGGCGGCGGCGCCGGACCGCGCCGGCCGCGCCGCGTCGGGGCAGGCTCGCGCAAAACCACCTCGTCGGGGATCGCACCAACGACCCGATGCAGTTCGGAGACCGACAGGAACAACAAGTCGGGATCGGCGTCGCCCGCGCGCCGGCGCTTGGGACGGGTGGCGCGCCGCACGGGGTTCTCGGTGGCCCACCGCTTGTCGATCGCGTGCTCAAAGACCGAGTGCAAGAACGTGATGACGTTGCGGACGGTCTTGGGCGACTTGCCCTGCGCCAGCATCTCCTCCGCGAGATCCTCGACTTGGGTCTGCGTCACGCGGTCGACCGGCTTCGATCCCAGCCGGGGCGAGATGTGCACGCGCTGCATCGACTCGCACCCCTGCAGGTACGAGGTCCGGCAGCCCTCGATCTTCAGCTTGCGCCGCAACGAGTCCGTCGCGTCATCGACCGTCCGGCGCTCGGAGACCGAACGCGTCGGCGTCCGCTCCTCCTCGTCCTGCATCTTGCGAAACCGCCGCTCGGCCTCGGCCCGCGTCAGCCCCTCCGACGTGCCCTTGACCGCGCCTTGCCGAGCTTGCGGTTCAGCTTGCGGCCGTCTGCCGTTCGCCACCGCCCGTAGTACGAGCCGAACTCGACGTACAACTGCCCGGTGCCGTAGTCGCGCTTAGCCACGTCCCCAGTAGCTCTCAGCTCGCACTTCTCTCCCCCACCCTGTCACCGACGTCCCGGCCCGCGCTCAGCGCCCTCAAGCCATTGCTCGATGGCCGAACGGCGGTAGCGCACGTAGCGGCCCAGCCGCAGATGAGGAAGTGCGTTCCGACGGGTCTCCGCGTACACCCACGACCGCGTCACGCGCATGAAGGCGGCGACCTCATCGGCGGTGAGCAACGGATCGACGACGGGATCTGTCTCGTGCGGACCCACGTCTCTTAGTCGACGAGCCCGCCGACTACCCCTCGCCGTCGATGTCCGTCCCGCGTCTCACACTGAGTCAATGGCCCGCACGGGAGCAGAGCGCACCGACGTCGCCGTCGCCTGGCCCTCGCGGCTGCTGCGCCCCCAGCACACACGACTGGTCTACCTCGACCTCAACCAATGGATCGGCCTGGCGAAAGCCGCAGTTGGTCACCGGGACGGCAAGCGGTTCTCCACCGCGCTGGAAGCAGTCCTTGCTCACCGCGACGGGTGGACCTACGTCATCGGCGGCCCGTTGATGATGGAGTTGACCGGCATCCTCCGCCGTCAGCAACGACAGGATCTCGGAGAGATCATCGAAGAGCTCACCGGCTACTCCTGCGTCATGCCGCTCACCACCATCGCGACGCTCGAACTCGAAACGGCGTTGTGCCGCGCGACGGGCACCGCGGAGCGCTTCGAGGCAGTGCCGCTCCTCGGTCGCGGCGTGTTGCAAGCGCTCGGTCTGCGGGGCGGAATGCGTGTCCGGGACCGTGACGGCAACGACGTCACCGACCAGGCCCGACGGGAAGCGCCCGGCGGCGCAGCCTACTTCGACCAGCGCATCGAAGAGGCCGAGCGGGACCTCGATCGCTCGGTGATCCGCGGGCCTGCCGACGACGAGGTCGAGACAGAGCTGCGCCGCGAGGGCTGGGATCCGTCTGGGGCACGCCGGGGCGCCGAGCGGCGAGCGCAGCAGGAGCAGGACTTCGCCCTCCAGTTAGCCGAAGATCCGCGGTGGCGGCGCGGCCGCCTGCGCGACGTCATAGCTGCGCGATACCTCGCGCTCGAGATCGAGTCCATCCGTGAGGACGCGCTCCGGGCGCACGGGGTGCGCCTCTCAGAGGTGTTCACCAGCGTCGAAGCCGCCCGGGAGTTCACCGACGCCATGCCGGCGGCAGACACCTGGATCACCCTGCGAACCGCCAAGCACCGCAACCCCGACTCGGCTTGGAAGCCGAATGACATCTTCGACATCGACGCGCTCTCTGTCGTCGCTCCGTACTGCGATGTAGTGGTCACCGAACGCCACTCGGCCCATGTCCTGCGACAAGCCGACGCGCCGAGCCGTTACGGAATGACCCTGCTGACAAGCCTCGACGAGCTTGCCGACTATCTGAGCACGACGACAGGCTGAGCCCGGATCAGCGGCGGACGAGGCCGCTGTCCGCCCGACGAGCGCAACGCGCCCGGAAGGCGGTCGCGTACCTCACGAACCGATGCCGCCGGCCGCGGCGCGCAGTCGTGCCTGCCAGGACTTAGGCAGCCGCTCGCTCAAGCGCGGCAACGTCGTCATGCCGCGGCTCAACGACTGACGAACCGCGAGATCGACCTGCTCGGTCCAGCCGTCACCGCGCACGACATCGGTGATCGTGCGCTCCACGCCCGTGACCGGAACCCCCGAGACCTGACGCCGGTCACGTCCCTCGATCGGCCGATCGGTGAAGTGCGCGCGAACCCCATCAGGGATCGTCGTACCGCGCTTGGAGCGAGGCATGGTCACGTGGACCTCATCAGCGATCACGTCGGTGAGGTCCAGCAGCTCCATCGCGCTGATGTGCGATACGACAGCGGCCGCGCGCGACAGCCTCAGCCAGGCGTGGACGACATGCTCATGCGACGAGCCGGGGAAGCGACGCAAGCGATAAACGCCTCGACCGGCGCGCTGCAGCATTCCGCCCCCTCGGGCGTGATAGGTCAACGTCGCCCGCGGCACGCCCACGCCGATCGCCTGCTGCGCTGTGAAGTAACCGCTCTGCGGTTCAGCCAGCGCATACAAACGATCCACAGCACCGATGTCAGAAGTATCGCCAACTAAGTTGGCCATATGCGTGACAGTAATAGCTACGAGGCAGGAAGTCCACGTCAGTCAGCGCGCCCGCCTAAGCGGCATGCGAACAGGACGGCCCGCTCCTCTGCGATCACGCTGACCGTTGAACCTCACTCCACGTCTGGACCTCGGCCGGAATGCGTACGGTCGCCGTGCCGGAGACGGTGAGGACGTCAGGGTCGACGCCGCCAAACACTCGCCCCACGGCGTGCCGTACACGTCGAGGGGCGGCGCGCCCAGTTCGTTGAGGTCGGGACAACTCCATCGCAGGCTTAGCATCGGGCACGCGTGCCACGCGTGCGATCAGCGTCCGTCCGGCGGTCGCGCGCGGTCAGCTTCGCGTTGCTCAGCCTGCTCCAGCGCGACGCGACCGGCCTGGATCAGCGCATGGACGGTGGACGCGTCCCAGTGGCGGGTGTCCTCGCCAACACGCCACGGGATGCTGATGTGGGCGCCGAGCACCTTATCGCCGGCCAAGGCGCCCCGTACCAGCACTGGTCGCACGTGAGGGGGCTGCTGTGGGATGAATAGCCAGCCGTAGCCGTAGCCGCTGCCGGCGCGCGACTCAACCAGCCCGATGTCCAGGTCGGTCAGCAGCGGCACCAGGCGATCGGCGAGCGCGTTGGCCAGCGCCGGCACATTGACCGAGCTGAGCTTGAACGGATGGACGCGGTCGATGACATCGCCACCGCTGGCGCCGGGCTCGGTGACCAGGCCGAAGACGATGATGGCGTCCTGGCCGAGGTTGGCGAACGCGGCCACGTCCTTGCCCAGCTCAAAGCTCGCGCCCTCGCCGTCGAGCTTGTGCGGGATCGCCTTGGCGTCGATCCAGGACGACTCGGGCTGGCCGACGAGCGCTTGGGCGTGGCCGCCAGCCAGCAGGTCGCGGACCGTCCGCGCGGTCAGCGCCCCGTTGCCCGACGCGGCGTCGAGCAGGGCTTGGGCGTTCGTCGCCATCTCGAACAGCTCGCCCATTGTCCGCTCGTCGCCTGCGAGCGCCAGGGAGTGGAGCTCGAACCAGTGGCCCTCCTGCTCGTCGCGGAAGCTGTCGACGTAGCTGCCGCCGTAGCGCTCCAGCAGCGGCGCGAGCAGGCCGGCGACGTCAACCGGCAGCCCGTCCTCGCGGTCCAGGCCCCGTCCGATCTCGGCCATGAGCCTGCCGCCGATGAAGCTCAGTGGGAGGTCACGCGGCGACTGGTCGCCGTCGAACTCGTTCGCCGGGACGTCGGAGAGGTACACCGCCGAGACGGTGGCGCCGTCGGCCTCCTCGTACTTGCTCAGCGCGCGCTCCATCGAGGGGACTGACGCCTTCGACACCGCTTCCACCGAGGCGACGACCGCATCGTCGCGCGCGATGTCGACTACCTGCTCGGCGCCGATGAACAGCGCGACTGCCTCGGGGTCGTATCGAAGCTCCGAGGCGCTCATGCGCCGATCTGCCTACCCGGAACGGGCTCGGAGCGCGCATCGGCCGGGTCGGAATCGGGGGCGTGCCCTGGGGCCGCGTCGGCCAGCTCCAGCCACCAGCGGCGGAGGGCGCCGCCCGTGAGGTACGCGAAGGTGTGCAGGTACATAGGCAGGCTCTTCGCCGTCCAGCGCCCCCCGGCCTGCTCGGCGCCCAGCCCTGGGAACCGCTCGGCGGCGACGCCCTCGCTGTCGCTGATCGGCCCTTCGCAGAGTGGGGCCGGAAACGGGATGCCGTCGTGCAGGTCGCGCGATCGATGGTCGTAGAGCACGTCGAGCGCCTGCTCGAGTTCGTCCCAGGGCGCCCAGCCGAACTGCGGCCGGATCGGCGGTGAGCCGGGATGGTGGGCCAGCAGGAACTCGACCATCTTGGCCTGCGCGCCGAGAGTGAAGGACAGGTGGCGGGCGACGATCTCCAGCGCATCGGGCGCAGTCTTCTTCAGCTCCCCGTACAAGCGTCCGCGCCGGCGCTTGAGAATCTGGACCGGGTCGACCGAGCGGTCGCCCGCCCACAGGTTCGCAGCCGTCTCCACCGCACCGAATAGCTTGATCCAGGCCACGCGCGGATCGGCGTCGGCCCACCACAGCGCGTCGGCGAACAGGTTGGCCGCGCGCTGCAGCACTACGGCCTGCGAGGCGCTCAGCGCCGCGTAGGCGCGCAGGTAGGGCGCCGCATCTTCGAGCTTGGCCTCGCCGGCCACGCTGGGCAGCACCGGTCGTCGGCTGGGCGGTCCGAGCGCGGGAGGGTGATGCGAGGCGAGCATAGGCCGACCGGCCAGGTCGCCGTCCAGCGCGTAGCGGAGCACGCCGCCGCAGCGCACCCGCCGGTCGAGCGCCAGCGAGAGCAACGCGGCGAGTTGATCGCCCAGGTCGCCGCCGGCGTAGGATTCGATGTCGACCTCCTCCAGCTCGCGCAGGTGGCCGTCGGCGTCGAGCAGATGATTGACCGACCGTGCCACCACGGTGAGCTGCGCGAAGCCCAGGCGGGGATCCAGCGGCGGGAACGCGAGCATGAGCTCATAAGGTCCGAGCCCTAGCTCGCCGATCAGGCGCGCGTCGGAGTACAGGCCCCACTCCTCCCAGGAGGGCACGATCGCCCCACTGGACGAGTGCGAGTTGATCCGCGCTGGCTGACCAATGAGAAGTGCCTGCCAGTTGCGCCAGACCAGCGGCCCCTGCGGCTCGTCGCCGCTTGTCTCAAGACGAGCCGCAGCCGCCTTCGCATCCTGCTCCACCATGTGTCAAGGGTAGGAGCCAAGGTCGGTCTGCGCGGGCGTGCCACCACACCCACGCTGACCGGCTTACGTACCTCGGCTAGGCGACGCGGCGCGCCCAGGTGGCGTCGGCCAGCAGTCCGACCGCCTGCTCGGCCAGCCCCGGCGCCAGCGTCCAGCCCGACCCGCCCTGGCCGTAGAGGTGCGCCACGGGCACCGCGCCGTCGGCCTGTAGCTCAACGCGCACGCCCGCGCGACGACGCGGGCGCGCGCCGACCAGGTACTCGAGTATGGGCGCGCGAGCCAGACGCGGCTCGACCTCGGCGGCCAAGGCGCGCAGGTGCTCGCCCATGCCAGGGAGGCGCTGCGGGACGCCGTCGACGTTGGGGCTGTCCCACAGCGTGCCGCCGATGACGATGTCGTGGCGGCGAGGGATGATGTAGAGCATGTTGACCGCGTAGGGGTCGGCGGCCACGTCTTCCGGGGCGCGCGTCTCGTCCATGAAGACGTCGTGCACGCCCGCCGTCGGACGTACCCGCACGATGTGTCCGTCGCCCCGGAAGAGCGTTGGGTCCTGCGCCAGCCGCGCAGCTCCGAGTCCGCTGGCGTTGACGATCCCGTCGACCGGCCCGACGCGCTCGGTCACCTGGTCGAGCGTCTCGACGCGCGCACGGACGAAGCGCACCCCGTCGCGAGCCAGCCGCGCGCGCGTGGCCATCAGCCACCGGCTCGTCTCCACGACGTAGGTGGAGAAGCTCGCGGCGTCACCGTCGACGTAGCGTGCGGGAACCTCGCCTCGCGCCACCGGCCGGAACCCCTCGACCGCGTCGGCCCACGGCAGCGGCGGGCGGCTCGTCGCGCACACCGTGAGCACGCGGCGGCGGCTGATCAACGGCGAGCCGCTGGCGGCCACGGCACGCCAGACCTGCATCGAGCGCTCGAAGGCGGCGAGCTCGCGCTGCATGCCGGCGCGATCCTGCGTGCCAGCGACCGGCTCAATGAGCCCGGCGGCCACCCAGCTCGGCGTCTCGCGGACGTCGCGATCCTCGATGATCACCACCTTCGCGCCGAGCGCGCGCAGATCGCAAGCGGCGCTCAGGCCGGCCACGCCACCGCCCACGACTGCCACCCGCACGCTCCCTCTGACGCGGCATGCCTCACGGCGACGGCGCCGCTCGGCGTCCACTTCGCGCTCGCCGCCGGCGAGCCCGGACACGATGGCCGGTACAGACATCAGGACACCTCCATCTTCATTAGGGACAATCTGTACTGGCCGACATCCGCCGACCAGCCCTTCACGCGCGGACTGCAGCGCCCTACGCTGCAGCTCATGTCGATCCACCCGCGCCCGTGACCACCAAGGTCGTCGCGCTCGGCCTCGGCGCGTCGCTCGCCGACCCGACCTCCATCTGGCCGGTCACCACGGTGATCGAGCTGGTGCCCGAAGCGGCCGAGTGGCTCGGTGATGACCCGGCGTCGTGCGTGCGAGCCGCGATCGCCGCTCAGGCCGGCGTGGCCGTCGAGGCGATCGAGGCCGTCACCGTCATGCGCACGCCCGCCGGTAGCGCGCTCGTGCAACTGGCTCGCGGCTCCGATGCGGAGCGCGCGCTCGACGTCGCCGCCCGACGCCGGGCCACCAACGCCGCCGAGGCGTTGCACGCAGCCGTCCTGGCCCTGGCCTGACATCACGCCGCCAGGCGCATCGCCGCGCCGACGTCGCGCAGCAGGCTCGCCACCAGCTGCGGCGCAGTGCAGTCGCCGTGGGCGAGGCACGCGGAAAGCACGCCCGTTGAGCGCCAGTCGAGCATGCCGTCGACGTCGATGACCCACGCCTTGCCGTCGTCGTCGACGATCACGTCCACGGTGCTCAGGCCGCTGAGGCCGAGCGCCCAGGCCGCGCCGCGGGCCGCGTTGACGGCGACGCCGAGCGAGCTCCGGTCGACATCGTCGGCCGGCTGGAACTCCCGCGCCCAGGCGGCAGCGAGCGAGTCCTCGCTCTTGTACCTGACCTGGGCGACGCCCACCGCCATCGGCTCGTCGACAGCTCCGGTCATCAAGACCGTCAGCTCCCGCCCCGGCACGACGCGCTCGACGACGACCGCGTCGCCGTAGTTGAAGGTGTTGAGCACGGCACCTGCCAGGTCGCCGCCGCGCACGCGCTTGACCCCGAGCCCGCCCGTGCCGAAGCGCGGCTTGATCATCACGTCGGCGCCCAGCGCCTGCGCCGTGCGCGGCAGCACCGCACCGAGGCCGACGGCGTGGATCGCCGCGCGGGTGAACAGGCGCTGGTCGGGCACCGGCACGCCGTGGCCGGCCAGGCGCTCGGCGGCGACGACCCGGTCGGCGCAGGCCCGGAGCGCGGGCGCCGTCGCGCCGACGCAGGCAATTTCCAGCTCGGCGCAGACGTCCTGCACGGCGCCGTCAGCCAGTCGCTCGTCGAGCACGGCCATGATTGCGGCCTGGGGGCCGGCGGCCTGGAGGTCGCCGGCCAGGGACGGCCCGGCCTGCACCACCAGCGGCTCACAGCCGAG
>JBEVLC010000151.1:0-5337 GCA_040509415.1 Baekduia sp.
CCGATTGCGAGCTCGTCGATCGGGACGCGGCGGCCGTCGGCCAGCTCGACATCCTTGGCGCCCAGCTCGAGCAGCGCCGTCAGCGCGGCACCGGCGCGGCGCTTGGCGCGCGCCTCGAAGTAGCGGCCGGCGAGCAAGAAGACCGTCACCGCCGAGGCGGTCTCCAGGTACAGCTCGTCGCCGCCCGAGCCGGTGAAGGAGAGCTTCATCGTCATGCCGGTCATCCCGGCGTCGCCGAGGAACAGCGCGTAGAGCGACCACCCGTAGGCGGCCAGGACGCCGATGCTGACGAGCGTGTCCATCGTCGCCGCGCCATGGCGCGCGTTGGTCCACGCGGCGCGGTGAAACGGCCACGCGCCCCAGAGCGCGACGGGCGTGGCGAGCTGGAGCGCCAGCCACTGCCAGTTGTCGAACTGCAGCGGCGGGATCATTGACAGCGCCAGGACGGGGAGGCCCAACAACGTGGAGAGGATCAGCCGCGTGCGCAGCGGCGCGAGCTCGTCGGCTCGGGCGTCCGCGCCGTCCTCGTGACGGACACCATCGGTCGCCGGCAGCGACGCCTCATAGCCCGCCGCCTGCACGGCGGCGATCAGCTGCTCGGGCTCCACGCTGGCGGGATCGAAGTTGACCGTCGCCTTCTCGGTGGCGTAGTTGACCGTCGCGGTCACGCCGTCGAGCTTGTTGAGCCCGCGCTCGACGCGGTTGGCGCACGAGGCGCAGGTCATGCCGGTGATCGGCAGTTCGACGTGGTCGATGACGGTGCTCATGCGGTCGCGACCTCCTGGGTCAGCGCGGCGGTGTGCACGCGGCCGGCGTGGCGGAATTGCAGGAAGAGGCGGTAGCGGCCGGCCGACGGGTAGGTCGCGGCGAACGCGATGCGCCCGTCCTCCGCGCCACCCTTCAGCGGATGGACGTGGAGGTAGGCGAGATCGCCGGCGCGCAGCGCGACGAGGTGGCCGGAGGCGCCGAGGTAGGGCTCCACGGCGACGGGCCGGCCGTCGCGGCCGACGGTGTAGGTGAGCGTCGCCTCGTGGCCAGCCTTGGCGTCATCGGCGCGCAGCGTGACGTCGTAGCCGTCGACGCGCGTGGTGGTTGCGGGTGCCGGCAGCGCGCGCGGTGCGAAGGCGCCCCCGACCAGGACGTCAGAGGCCAGCGTCGTCGCCGCTGCGCCGGCGGGGCGGAAGTCGGCGAAGACGCGGTAGGCGCCCGCGTCGGGGAGCTCGAGGTCGGTGCTCCACGTGCCGTCGGCGTCCTGGCGCGGGTGCAGGTGCTGGAAGCCGGTCAGGTCGCGACGCACGGCGATCAGGTGCAGGCGCTTGGTGTGCTCGGTCGCGAAGTCGCGCACGGTTGCGCCATGCTCGTCGACCACGCGGAACGCGAAGCGCTCGCGCACGCCCGCTCGCGCCGTGGCGGGCGCGACGAGCCGCAGGCCGTTCTCGGCGACGCCGAGGCCGTGGGCGGCGGGAGCGTCTGCCCCGGTCGACCCGGGCGCGGCGTGCTCGTTGTGGCCTTCGTCGGCCATCCCGGCCATGCCGTTGCCGGCGGCTGAGTGGTCGGCGGGGCTCTTGTCGTCACCGCCATCGCCAATTGCGCTGCCGACCGCGAGCGCGCCGCCGAAGATGGCGACCAGCGCGGTCAGGTAGGCGGCGGGGCGGACGGCGGCGTTCCTGTCGGGGAGGGGGAGAGGGGCCATGTGCTCCACCGTATCATATACCCCCGGGGGGTTACCAAAACCCAGCCGTCGGCCATGCTCGATCGTCCGTCAGACTGATGACGAGCCATCACAACGCAGCCGCTGGAAGGGTTCCCTACAGTTCGGCGGCTGCTCCATTACCCGTGCGCGCGTCAGACAGTTCGCGCCGACTGTCACGAAGTTGTTACAAAGTCCGAAACTCCGCTAGGCTCCCGCTTGCCGCCAAGGAAGCACACGTCCCCGCTTCCGGAAGGGTCGCTCTCGCAGCAGTGTTCGCGAGGCGTTCCAATCTTCGAGCAGGTCCCGCCTCGCGCGCCCTGACGCTATGACCGTGCCCTCCGCGCATCTCACCCACGACCCCTTCGCCGACAACGCCCAGCGTTGCGGCTGGCGGGTGTGCCGATGATCGTCGTCAAGTACCTCGATCTCGTGATCCTCGCGATCGCCCTACCGATCTTCGTGATCGCCGGCTGGCCGCTGTTCGGCTATGCCGCGGCGGCCTTCGCATGGCTCGTGCAGCGCGTGATCAACGACCGCCTGTCGCGCCGCGCGGCCGCTTCCGACGACCCCAAGACGGTCGCTGGGCTGATCGCGGGATCGATGATCGGACGCGGATGGCTCGTAGCCCTTACGATCTTCGGCGCCTACCTGATCGCCGGGAGCGATGACGCAGTTGGCCTGTCTGCCGCCGTCCTCGTCGTCATCCTCTTCACGGCGTACTTCACCGTCTCCCTGATCCTTCGCCCGTTCGAGAACCATCGAGAGCTGCCTTCGTGACCAAGCGCATCACCATCGCCGTCGCTCCGCTCATCGCCTTGCTGGCGTCGCCCGCCGGCGCGTTCGCGTTGAACATCAACGAGGACTACAAGCCGCAGAACGAGTTCAAGCTCGATCCGTGGATCGACCTCGGCGTCTTCAGCATCAACAAGGCCGTCCTCTACATCCTGATGGCGACGGCCTTGACCTGCATCACGATGATCTACGTCGCCAAGCGGATGACCGACCGGCCCAACAAGGTCCAGGCCGCCGTCGAGGCCGCGTTCACGCTCATGCGCGACAACATTACGCGCGGCAACATGGACGACAAGATGGCGGCGAAGTGGTTCCCCTTCATCGGCGCGCTGTTCCTGTTCATCTGGTTCTCGAACATGCTCGGCTACCTGCCGCTGCCGACCAACACCGAGCACAAGGTCGACATCTTCGGCGTCCACGTCCCGACCTTCGCGCTCTACGCCGCGACGGCCAACATCTCCGTGCCGCTGGTGCTGACGCTCGTCGTCTGGATCAGCTACCACGTCGAGGGCATCCGGGCCAAGGGCCCCGTCGGCTACCTGAAGTCCTGGGTCCCCGCCGGCGTCGAGGGCCCCGCGGCCGGCCCGATCTTCCTGATCGAGGTCATCTCGCACTTCGTCCGCCTTGTCAGCCTCTCTGTTCGTCTCTTCGCGAACATCCTGGCCGGCCACCTGTTGATCCTGTTCATGGGCGGCGGGCTCGTCGTCCTGCTGAACCTCTCGATCTTCGGCTCGGTCTTTTTGGGCGCCATCACCGGCGTCATGGCCGTCGCCTTCTTCATCTTCGAGGTGGCGCTGGTCGCCACGTTGCAGGCCTTCATCTTCGCCACCCTTACCGCGATCTACCTCGGCGGCGCCGTCGCCGCCGAGCACTAACCAAGGAGACACACCGTGGATCTGTCCGTCATCAACCAGGTCACCACCCTGGCTCAGGCCGCTGACGCGGAGACCGCGCAGGAGTACGGCCGCAAGGCCGGCAAGGCGATCGCGCTGGGCAGCGGCGCCGGCCTCGGCACCATCGGCCCGGGCGTGGGCGTCGGCTTCATCTTCGGCAAGGTCATCGAGTCCGTGACCCGCCAGCCCGAGATGCGCGACGAGATCACGTCGATCCAGTGGCTGGGCTTCGCACTGACCGAGGCGATCGTCTTCTACGCGTTCATCTTCGGCCTCATCGCCTTCTTCCTCGGCTAGGCACGGATGCTGACCGGCTTCATCACCGCAGCGGCCGAAGGCGCCGCGGAGGAGAACAGCAACTTCCTCGTCAGCCCCGATGTGGGGCTGATGATCTGGACGCTGCTCGCCTTCTTCGTGACGTTCATGCTGCTGCGCAAGCTGGCCTTCCCGCGCATCTCCGAGGCGCTGGAGAAGCGCCAGCACATGATCGAGGAGTCGATCGACACGGCCCAGCGCACCAAGGCCGAGGCCGACGAGATCCTCGCCGAGTACCGCGAGCGCCTCAAGGAGGCTCGCGTGCAGGCCGAGGAGATCGTCGCCCGTGCTCGCAAGGCCGGCGAGGCCACCGAGCGCCAGTCGCTCGAGGCCGCCAAGGAGACGCGTGAGGAGCTGCTGGAGCAGACCCGCCGCGACATCCAGGCCGAGACCAACCGCGCCATCCAGGAGATCCGCCGCGAGGTGGCCGACCTCACCGTCGCCGCCACCGAGGCCGTCACCCGGAAGACCCTCAACGAGGACGACCAGCGTCGGCTCGTCGAAGAGGCGCTGTCGGAGCTCGACTTCTCGGCTTTGGGGGAGCGCCGCTAGATGGAGGAGATCGCCCAGGTCTACGCGCGGTCCCTCTTCGAGGTCGCCAAGGAGCAGGACAAGCTCGACGTCGTCCGCGAGCAGCTCGGCCAGTTCGCCGAGGCGCTTGACGGCAGCCACGACTTGACCACGTTCTTCTTCGCTCCCTACTTCTCCACCGAGGAGAAGGAGCAGGGCCTGGGCAAGCTGCTCGACGGCGTCGATCCGGCCGTCGAGAACTTCCTGAAGCTCTTGATCGAGAACCACCGGATGCCGGCGATCTTCCGCGTACGTCGTGCCTACGAGGTGCTGTGGGAGCAGGAGAACAAGCTCCTGCCGGTCACGATCACCTCGGCGGTGGCGCTGGACGAGGCCACGGTCAAGTCCATCGGCGACGCCATCGGCAAGCAGACCGGTCAGCAGATCGAGCTGACCTCGACGGTCGACCCCGACGTCCTGGGTGGCCTGATCGTCCGTGTCGGGAACTCCATCCTCGACGCCTCCATCCGCAACCGCCTCGAGAACCTCCGCCGCAGCGTCGCGCACACCTAGCGCGACGCCCCGAGTTCACACCTTCCAAGGAACCCGAATCGCATGCAGATCAAGCCCGACGAGATCACCTCCATCCTGAAGTCCCGCATCGAGGGGCTCGACCAGGGACAGGCCGAGCTGACCGAGGTCGGCACCGTCCTCTCGGTCGCCGACGGCATCGCCCGCATCCACGGGCTCGAGAACTGCATGTCGTTCGAGATGCTCGAGCTGCCCCACGACGTGACGGCGCTGGCGCTGAACCTCGAGTCCGACAACGTCGGCGCCGTGCTGTTCGGCCCGTGGGAGAAGATCGTCGAGGGTGACACGGTCAAGCGGACCGGCCACCTCCTCGACATCCCCGTCGGCGACCAGATGCTCGGCCGCATCGTCTCCCCGCTGGGCATCGCGCTCGACGGCAAGGGCGACATCGAGGTCACCGAGCGCCGCCCGGCCGAGTTCAAGGCCCCGGGCGTCGTCCAGCGCCAGCCGGTCACCGAGCCGATGCAGACGGGCCTGAAGGCCGTCGACTCGATGATCCCGATCGGCCGTGGCCAGCGCGAGCTGATCATCGGCGACCGCCAG
>JBEVLC010000152.1:0-9207 GCA_040509415.1 Baekduia sp.
GGGTCGTTCGCGGCCGAGCGGGTCGGTCCGTGTCGACCTATGGGTCATATGGACCCTTTGCTCGACACGGACCTGATGATTCGGTCCTGAAGCGTCGATCCGGGGCGCCTGGGGTTCCAATATGGGGTCCGAACCGACCCGGATCTCGTTGCGGCCACGAACCACCCGCGCCCAGGCGCCAAGGGACGACAAGCCCACGCCCCGAGGCGCCAACCACTCCTCACTCCCCTCGGTGCCCCGAACCACGCTGCGCACCACCAACACAAAACCGCGCTGAGCGCCACGGGTGCGCCACGCCAGCCAGCACCTGCGGAAGACAGACCTCAGCTCAACAACAACCCCGCGCTCAACAACACGCAGAACGCCAGTTGCAACATCCCGGTCCGCGCCAGCGCCTCATTGAGCGTCGGCCCGTCGTCGTGCTGGCGCACCGTCCGCACCAGCGGCACGGCCAACGGCAGCGCCAGCCACGTCAGCAACACCCACGGCCCAACCTGCGAGCCGCCGGCCAGCCACACCCCCAGCGGGAACAAGAACGCCACGTAGACCTCGGCCGCATAGAAGTCCCGCGCCCGCCCGCGCCCCAACCGCACCGCGAGCGTCCGCTTGCCCACCCGCGCGTCGGTCGGCGCGTCGCGGATGTTGTTGACCGCCAAGATCGCAGCGGCGAGCAACCCCACCGGCACCGCCAGCGCGAACGCCTCCCACTCCAGCTGCTCGACCTGCGCGTAGTACGAGCCCGTCACCGCGACCAGCCCGAAGAACAAGAAGACGAAGACATCGCCCAGCCCCTCGTAGCCATACGGCCGCGGACCGCCCGTGTACAGCACGCCCGCGAGGATCGACGCCGAGCCGATCGCCAGGATCACCCAGCCGGCGACGATGATCAGGTACACGCCGCACAGCACCGCCAGCGCGAACGACACGTAGGTCGCCGTCAAGACCTGCTTGGGCGGCACGAGGCCGCCGGCAGTGACGCGCACGGGCCCGAGGCGGTCCTCAGTGTCGGCCCCGCGGCGGGCATCGGAGTAGTCGTTGGACAAGTTCGCGCCGACCTGGATGAAGACCGCGCCGAGCAGTGCTGCGATGAACGCGCCCACGCGCAGCGAGGACGTCTCAGCCGCCGCCAGCGCCGTGCCGACGAGCACTGGTGCGACGCCGGCCGGCAGCGTGCGCGGCCGCGCGGCCAGCAGCCAGATCTTGATCGGCGATGGGCGCTGCGAGATCGCCTCCGAGGACTCGCTCATGAGCGCTCACGCCCTCCGCGGGAACTGCGAGAAGTCCGGGCGGCGCTTGTCCTTGTAGGCCTCGCGCCCTTCCTTGGCCTCATCCGACCCATAGAACAACAGGTTGGCGTCGTGGGCCAGCTGCTGGATGCCCGCATAGCCGTCCTCGTGGGCGTGAAACGATGACTTCACGAGCCGCAAGGCGAAGGAGGAGAGCTCCAGCATCTCGCGACACCAGGAGACCGTCTCCTCCTCCAGCCGCTCCAGCGGCACGACCGTGTTGACCAACCCCATCTCCAACGCCTGGTGGGCGTCGTACTGGCGGCAGAGCAGCCAGATCTCCTTGGCGCGCTTGGTCCCGACGAGGTCGCGTAGCAGCGACGCGCCGAACCCGCCGTCCCAGGAGCCGACGCGCGGGCCGGTCTGGCCGAAGCGCGCGTTGTCGGCGGCGATCGTCAGGTCGCAGCAGAGATGCAGGACATGGCCGCCGCCGATCGCGTAGCCCGCGACCTGCGCGACCAACGGCTTGGGCAGCCGCCGCATCTGGACCTGAAGATCGGTGACGTGGAAGCGGCCGACCGTGGCGCCTTCGGGGATGTACCCCGTGTCGCCGCGGACGTTCTGGTCACCGCCCGAGCAGAACGCGTGTGGTCCCTCGCCGGTGAAGATCACGACGCCGACGTCACCGTCCTCGCGGGCGCGCTCCAGCGCCTCGGAGACCTCGACGAGCGTCTGCGGTCGAAAGGCGTTGCGCACCTCGGGGCGGTCGATCGTGATCTTCGCGATCCCGTCGCCGCTCAGCTCGTAGCGGATGTCGGTGTAGTTGCCGTCACCGGGGGTCCAGGTCACTGCCATGGGCGGCAGGCTACTTTCCGAGCCATGGTGGTCGAGTCCTGGCTGGCGAGAGCGGCGCGCACGCGTCCGGACACCGCTGCCGTCAACGGGCTCACCTACGCGGCGCTGCATCAGCGAGCCCGCGCCGCCGCGGCCGGCTTGCCGCGCGGCGCGCGTGTCGGGATCGCGCTCCCACCGGGTGAGGACTATGTGGTCGCCCTGCACGCCTGCCTGCTGGCCGGCGCGCTGGTCGTGCCCATCGACCTGCGGCTGACCGAGGCCGAGCGCCCGGCGGTCGACCTGGTGTTCGGGGAGCGCCTGCATGGCATGCAGGAGGTCGCCGGTTCTCACGATCTCGCTGCGCCCGCGATCCTCGTTCACACCAGCGGGACCACCAGCAAGCCCAAGCCCATCCGCCTGACCTACGGCAACTGGCTCTGGAGCGCCCTGGGCAGCGCGGTCGCGCTCGGCGTCGACCCGGACGAGCGCTGGCTCTGCACGCTGCCGCTCAGCCACGTCGGCGGCCTGTCGATCCTGTTGCGCTCCGCGATCTACGGCACGACGGCCGTCGTCCACGAGCGCTTCGAGACCGACCGCGTGCTGCACGCGCTCCAACAGCCCGACGGCCCGACCATCGTCTCGCTGGTCCCCACGACCCTCGCGCGGCTGCTCGACGCGGGCCTCACCAACCCGCCCGCGCTGCGGTGGGCCCTGCTCGGCGGCGCGCCGTTGCCGCCCGCACTGCTCCAACGCGCCGCGCAAGCCGGCGTCCCCGTCGCCCCGACCTACGGACTCACCGAGGCCTGCTCGCAGGTCGCGACCGCCGGCGTCCCGCTCTTCTGCACACGTGTCGAGCTGGAGCCCGACGGCGAGATCGTCGTCTCCGGCCCGACCGTCTCGCCGGATGCCGAGGGTGGGCGGGGACGGATTCACACCGGGGACCTCGGCGCCATCGACGACGACGGCCTCCTCCAGATCGTCGGGCGCAAGGCCGACACGATCGTCACCGGCGGCGAGAACGTCGCGCCCGCCGAGGTCGAGGCGGTCTTGGAGGCGCACCCCGCCGTCCTCGAAGCCGCGGTGATCGGCCGCCCCGACGGGGCATGGGGCGAGGCGGTCGTCGCGCTCGTCCGCCCCCGCGACCAAACCACACCCCCCAGCGCCGACGACCTCCGCGCCCATTGCGCCACCCACCTCGCGCGCTTCAAAGTCCCCAAGGACTACAAGATCATCACCGCGCCGCTGCCGCGCACGGCCTCCGGCAAGCTCGTCCGCCGCGAGCTCGGCGACGTCACGCCCGAGCCTGCACCGTAGGCTCCCGCCATGGATCCGGACGCAGAGCGAGCAGCCAGCCGCGAGTCCTGGGAGAGCGTCGCGGCGGGCTGGGAGTCGGGCGCCGACGCCTTCTACGACGGCGCGCTGCCCGTCTCGCACTGGATGGTCGACCGCCTTGCGCCTCAGCCCGGCCAGACGATCCTCGAGCTCGCCGCCGGCCGTGGCGACGTCGGCTTCCTCGCCGCCGAGCTTCTGCATCCCGGCGGGAAGCTGATCAGCTCCGACGGCGCCGAGGCGATGGTCGAGGCCGCCCGTCGCCGTGCGCAGCACCTCGGCCTCGACAACGTCGAGTTCAAGCCGATCGACCTGGAGTGGATCGACGCCAAGCTCGCGACGATCGACGGGATCCTCTGCCGCTTTGGCTACATGTTGGTCGTCGACCCCGAGCATGCGCTGCGCGAGGCCCGTCGCGTCCTACGTCCCGGGGGCAAGATCGTCATCGCGGTCTGGGACGTGCCGGAGGCCAACCCGTGGCTGACGACCTTCACGGCGTCGGCGCGCGACCTCGGTCTGGCGCCGCCCGCCGATCCGGAGGCACCCGGCCCGTTCTCGCTCAGCGCTCCGGGCGCAGTCGCCGAGCTGCTCCAAGACGCCGGCTTCGACGCGCCGACCGTCGAGCCGATCGAGCTCACCTTCCACACCCCGACGCTCGACGCCCTCTGGGAGACGCAGCGCGCGCTCTCGTCCACGATGCGCAAGCTCCTGGATGATCTCCCGCCCGCCGACCACTACAAGCTGCGCGACGCCACCGAGGAGCGCTGGGCGCCCTACGTCACCGCAGACGGTGCCGTCTCCATTCCGGGCCGGGCACTGGGCGTCGTCGCGGAGGCCTGATCCTTAGACTGCCGCGGACTATGTACTACGACGACGACGCAGATCTCACTCTCCTCGACGGCAAGACCGTGGCCATCATCGGCTTCGGCTCGCAGGGCCACGCCCACGCCCAGAACCTCAAGGACTCCGGGGTCAAGGTCGTCGTAGGCCTGCGTGAGGACTCCGCGTCGGTCCAGCAGGCCAAGGACGCGGGCCTGGAGGTCCTCTCGGTTGCCGATGCCGCTTCGGCGGGCGACATCGTGATGATGCTCGTCCCCGACGAGCTGCACCGCACCGTGTGGGAGAACGATGTCCGTGACGGCATCGCCGAGGGCAACCTGCTGCTCTTCGGCCACGGCTTCTCGGTCCTCTACAACGAGGTCGACCCGCCGGCCGGCATCGATGTCGGGCTCGCCGCTCCGAAGGGCCCGGGCCACCTCGTTCGCCGCCAGTACACCGAGGGCTCCGGCGTTCCCGGCCTCGTCGCGATCCACCAGGACGCCACGGGCAACGCCAAGGCGCTGGCCCTGGCCTACGCCAAGGGCATCGGCTGCACCCGCGGCGGCGTGTTCGACACGACGTTCAAGGAGGAGACCGAGACCGATCTCTTCGGCGAGCAGGCCGTCCTCTGCGGCGGCGCGTCCGCGCTGGTGCAGGCGGGCTTCGACACGCTCGTCGAGGCCGGCTATGACCCGCAGATGGCCTACTTCGAGTGCCTCCACGAGCTCAAGCTGATCGTGGACCTCATGTACGAGAAGGGCCTGGCGGGCATGCGCTACTCGATCTCCAACACGGCCGAGTACGGCGACTACAGCCGCGGCCCGCGCGTCGTCACCGACGAGACCCGCGCCGAGATGAAGAAGATCCTGGGCGAGATCCAGGACGGCACGTTCGCGCGCGAGTGGATCGCCGAGAACCGCGCCGGCCAGGAGAACTTCAAGCGCATGCGCGCCGAGCAGGCCGACACGCAGGTCGAGCACGTCGGCAAGGAGCTCCGCAGCCATATGGATTGGATCCAGACGGAGTTTTAGTCCTTCATTCGGTACCCTCCTCGAGCCGTCGCAACTGGCGTCTCGAGGTGGGCTACCACCGGGGAGCGACGGTGTCTCTCCGCCGCACGCCTGGGCACTCCCATACCGACCCCGAGGAGCCCCATGACGACGAGCGCGACCACGCTCACCATCCCGGAAGAGCTCAAGCCCGCAGACGGCCGCTTCGGTTGCGGCCCGTCGAAGGTCCGACCCGAGCAGTTGGCCAAGCTGGCCACCGAGGACGCCCACTTGCTGGGCACATCGCACCGGCAGAAGCCGGTCAAGGATCTCGTCGCTCGCGTCCGCGCCGGGCTCAGCGACCTCTTCACCCTGCCCGACGGCTACGTCGTCGCGCTCGGCAATGGCGGGACGACCGCGTTCTGGGACGCGGCCGCAGCCGGCCTGATCCGCGAGCGCTCGCTGCACCTGAGCTTCGGCGAGTTCTCCAACAAGTTCGCGAGCGTCGCCGCCAAGGCGCCGTTCCTGCAGGACCCGATCGTCGTCAAGAGCGATCCCGGCGACGCGCCCGCGCCGACCTTCGAGGCTGGCGTCGATGTCGTCGCCTGGGCCCACAACGAGACCTCGACCGGCGTCATGGTCGGAGTGCAGCGTCCGGCCGGCAGCGACGATGCCCTGGTCCTCATCGACGCCACCTCCGGCGCCGGCGGCCTGCCCGTCGACGCCAGTCAGAGCGACGTGTACTACTTCGCGCCCCAGAAGTGCTTCGCCGCTGACGGTGGCATCTGGCTGGCGTTGCTGAGCCCCGCCGCCCAGGAGCGCATCGCCGAGGTCGGCGCGCGCACCGACCGCTGGATCCCCGAGTTCCTGTCGCTGACCACCGCGCTGGACAACTCGGTCAAGGACCAGACCTACAACACGCCCGCGCTCTCCACGCTGATCCTGCTCAACGCGCAGGTCGAGTGGATGAACGCCAACGGCGGGCTGGACTTCGCGGTCGGCCGGACCACGGCGTCCTCGACCGCGCTCTATGACTGGGCCGAGGCCTCGTCGTTCGCAACGCCGTTCGTCGCCGATCCGGCCAAGCGCTCGCTGGTCGTCGGCACGATCGACTTCGACGACAAGATCGACGCCGCCGCTATCGCCGCGACGCTGCGCGCCAACGGCATCGTCGACACCGAGCCCTACCGCAAGCTTGGCCGCAACCAGCTGCGCATCGGCATGTTCCCCGCGATCGACCCGGAAGACATCGTGCAACTCACCCGCTGCATCGACTACATCGTTGGAGCGCAGGCATGACCCGCGTCCTCGTGGCCGAGAAGATCGGCGCCAGCGGCATCGACCTCCTCAAGGCGCACTTCGACGTCGACACGGCGTTCGACAACGACGGCTTCGACTTCGAGGCCCGCATCGGGGAGTACGACGGGCTCCTGATCCGCTCGGCCACCAAGATGACGGCCGACCTGATCGAGAAGGCCACCAACCGGACGGCCATCGGCCGCGCCGGGGTCGGCGTCGACAACGTCGACGTCCCCGCCGCGACCAAGCGCGGGATCATCGTCGCCAACGCGCCGGAGTCCAACGTCGTCACCGCGGCCGAGCACACGATGGCGCTGCTGCTGGCCCTGGCCCGCAACGTCCCGCAGGCCCACGCCGCGCTCAGCGGCCACGGCGCGTGGGAGCGCTCGAAGTGGTCGGGCGTGGAGCTGGAGGGCAAGGTCCTCGGCATCCTCGGCTTCGGCCGCATCGGCCAGCTGGTCGCCGCGCGCGCCAAGGGCTTCGGCATGCGGATCGTCGCCTTCGACCCGTTCGTGTCCGCCGACCGCTACAAGGACCTGGGCGTCGAGAAGGCCGACAGCTCCGACGGCGTCTACGCCGAGGCCGACTTCCTGACGCTGCATCTGCCCAAGACGCCTGACACCGAGGGCTGGCTGGACGCCGAGGCGTTGGCCAAGTGCAAGGACGGCGTCAAGGTCCTCAACGTCGCCCGCGGCCCGCTGATCAACGACGATGACTTGATCGCCGCGCTCGACAGCGGCAAGGTCGGCGGCGCAGCGCTGGACGTCTTCCGCTCCGAGCCCGTCACCGAGTCGCCGTACTTCGGCCGCCCCAACGTCATCGTGACGCCGCACCTTGGCGCCTCGACCGCTGAGGCGACCGACCGCGCCGGCTTCCAGGCCGCCGAGCAGGTCGTCGCGGCGCTGACCGGCGGCGCGGTCACCACGGCTGTCAACGTCCCGGCGATCAAGGCGGAGGACTTGGAGGTCCTCGGCCCGTACGTGCCGCTCTGCCAGCACCTCGGCCGCCTGGCCATGGCGCTCGCCGAGGGCTCGTCGGTCGATCGCATCGACGTCGAGCTGCTCGGTCGCATCGCCGACCGCGACACGCGCCCGTTGGCCACCGCCACGCTGCTCGGCGTCCTGGCCGGCAAGACCGAGGAGGACGTCAACGCAGTCAACGCGCCGGCGGTCGCTGAGGAGCGCGGGATCGAGATCGTCGAGACCAAGAGCGCCAGCGCGCGCGACTTCGAGAACCTCGTGCGCATCACCGTGCACTCGGGCGAGAACGCCGAGCGCGTCGTTGGCACGACGTTCGGCACCAAGAATCGCCCGCACCTGCTCGAGGCCTGGGGCCAGCGCTTCGACGTCCAGCTCGACGAGCACCTCGCGGTCTTCCGCTACGGCGACCGTCCGGGCATCGTCGGCCTCATCGGCACGGCGTTCGGCAAGGCCGGCGTCAACATCGTCTCGGCTGCGGTCGGCCGCCGAGAGAACGGCGCCGACGGCGAGGCCGTCATGGTGCTCACCACCGATGCACCCGTCCCGCGCGAGGTCGTCGACGCGATGGTGGTCACCGACGGCTTCACCGGCGGTCGGGCGATCACCTTGTGAGTGCCGGAGCGCGGGAGCCGTGGTGGCACGACGCCACCATCTACCAGGTCTACCCGCGCTCCTTTCAGGACTCCGACGGTGACGGTGAGGGCGACCTCCCCGGCATCACCGCCCGGCTGGGCCACATCGCATCGCTGGGCGCCGACGCGGTGTGGCTCTCGCCGATCTACCCGTCGCCGATGGCCGACGGTGGCTACGACATCGCCGACTACGAGGGCGTGCGGCCGGAGTTCGGCACGCTCGCCGATGTCGACGCGCTGATCGCCGAGGCGCATCGCCTCGGCCTGAAGGTGCTGTTGGACGCGGTCCCGTGCCACACCTCGATCGCGCACCCGTGGTTTCGCGATCGCCCCGACTTCTACGTGTGGTCCGATCGCGACGGCCCGCAGAACAACTGGCGCTCGACCTTCGGCGGGCCGGCGTGGTCGCCCGATCCGCATGGCCGCGGGTGGTACCTGCACTCCTTCTATCCCGAGCAGCCCGATCTCGACTGGCGCAACCCCGAGGTCGGCGAGGCGTTCGGCGCCGCGCTGCGCTTCTGGCTGGACCGCGGGGTCGACGGCTTCCGCCTCGACGCGCTCGACCGGCTGCTCAAGGACCCTCAGCGCCGCGACGACCGCGTGCGCCATGCCGGCTCGCCGCTGGTCCTGCCGGAGACCGACCCGGAGTACGCGCAGCTGGAGCACGACCGCTCGCGCAACGCGCCCGACATCGAGACCGCCATCGCGCAGCTGCGCGCGGCGGTCGGCGACGCGTTCCTGGTGGGGGAGGTCTACCTGCGCAGCGAGGGACTGGCGCCCTACCTCACCGACCTCGACGCCGCCTTCTCCTTCGAGCTGTTCCAAGCGCCGTGGACGGCCGGCGCCGTACGCGACGGGCTGGAGGCCGCGACGGCGCTCGGCGAGGACCGCGCGGCCTGGGTGCTCTCCAACCACGACTTCCCGCGGCTGCCGCAGCGCGTCGGCGCCCGCAACGTGCGCGCCGCCGCGCTCCTGCTGCTCAGCCTGCCCGGAGCCGCCTTCGTCTTTCAGGGCGACGAGATCGGGATGGGGGACGGGCCTGGGCGACCGCTCGGAACCGAGCCCGACGACCGCAGCGGTCGCGACGCGCACCGCCATC
>JBEVLC010000153.1:0-10107 GCA_040509415.1 Baekduia sp.
GCGCTCGCCTGCCTGATCGACACCGTGCGCGAGGAGCGCGGACGGGCGGCGCTGCGCCTCGACGGTCAGCTGAGCGAGGCCGCGCGCGGCCACGCCACCGACATGGTTGCGCGGAGCTACTTCGGCCACGTGACCCCGGCGGGTCGCGACCAGGCCGATCGGCTGCGGCACGTGGGCTGGCCACCCGCGGATAAGGGGTGGTGGGCCGGGGAGATCCTCGCGCTGGGCAGCGGCGGTGTCAGCACGCCGCGCCACCTCGTCTCGGCCTGGCTGAACAGCCCACCGCATCGCGCCATCCTGCTCAGCCGCAAGCCCACGCTCATCGGGCTGGGCGTCGTGCGCAACACGCCCGACGGAACCCACCCGGGCGACGGCGTCACCGTCGCCGCCGAGCTGGGGCACGTGGAGGGCGCCGGGGGCGACGAGCCCGAGCCGCTCTCGTCCTACACGTCGGACGCCGCGGTGCGCTGAGCCGTGCTCAGGTCAACAGCCCGCGACGCATCGCCGCCGCGACCGCCGCCGCCCGCTCAGAGACCTCGAGCTTGGCGTACAGGCTGCGCACATGGGTCTTGACCGTCGCCTGACTGAGGTGCAGTTCCTCGGCCATCTCGGCGACCGACTGGCCCTCGGCGATGCGCTCGAGCATCTGCTGCTCGCGGACCGTGAGCGGCGGGCTCTCGGGCAGCCGCTGGCGGCGCAGCTCGGCGGTCAGCTGGCGTCCTGCGGTCGGCGCCAGGACGAGCTCGCCGCGCATGATCCCGACGATCGCGCGCCGGATCTCCGTGCTGCCGGCGTCCTTGGAGAGGAAGCCGTTGCCGCCTGCGCTGAGCGCGCGGTGCACGGTGGCGCCGTCGTCGTAGGCCGAGATGAACAGGATGCGCGTGCGCAGGCCGCTCTGCTCGATCGCGCGCGCGATCTCGGGGCCGTCGCAGCCCGTCATCCGGACGTCGAGGATGGCGATCTCGGGATCGAGCTTGCGGATCAGCTCCAGCCCCGTCGGCCCGTCGCCGGCCGAGCCGACCAGGTCGAGCTCGGGCGCCGCGCCGACCGTGTCGGCCAGCGCCTGGCGGTACAGCGGATGGTCATCGACGACGACGACGCGGATCATCGCTCACCCGCGCTCCCGCCGTGGAAGCTCCACGGCGACCGTGGTGCCCGCGCCGGGCACGCTGGTGATGGTGCAGCGTCCGCCCGCCAGCTCGGCGCGGTAGCGCATCGTGTCGACGCCCAGGTGGCCGGGCTGCGAGCCGCGCAGGAGCTCCTCCTCCGTCACACCGCGGCCGTCGTCGGCGACGGTCAGCCGCACGACGGTGTCCGTGTCGACGAGCTCGGTGCGCACCGTGGTGGCATCGGCGTGCTTGGCGGCATTGCGCAGCGCCTCTTGGGCGATGCGGTAGAGGACCACCCGTGTCTCACGGCTGGGCTCTTGGCTCAGCCGGTCGTCCAGCACGTGGTCAAACGGCAGCGCAGACGAGATCACATAGGCCTCGATCGCCGGGCCGATCGCGGTGTCGAGCTCGGGCGGCTGCAGCTGGACCAGCATCTGGCGCAGACGGCCGGTCGCGTCGCGGACGACATCCAAGAGCCGGTGCAGCTGGCCCGCGGCGACGCTGTCGAGCGAGCCCGCGAGCTGCTCGGCGCGCAGCGCGACGGCGCTCATCGCCTGGACCGCGTCGTCGTGGATCTCACCGGCGATGCGGCGGCGCTCGTGCTCTTGGGCGGCGACCGTGTCGGCCAGCAGCCGGCGGCGATGCGCGTCGGAGGCCGAGAGCGCTGCCATCGCCTCGGTGATCTCGAGCTCGTAGCGCTCGCGCAGGCTGCGGTCGCGCAGGGCGACGACGACGCCCTCGATGCGCCGGCCCTGCTTCAGCGCCGTGCAGGTGAAGTCCACCGCCAGCAGTGCGCCATCGGCCTGGTGGACGTGGCCGCGCTCGATGTGGCGCTCATGGCCGTCGGCCAGCGTCGCGAGGATCGGATGCTGCTCGTCGGCCTGCGGGGGATCAGCGACGCCCGTGACCAGCTCGTCGAACGCCAGCTCGAGCAGCTGCGCGCGGGTGCGGCCGAGCATCCGCAGCGCCGCATCGTTGATGAACGTGATGTGCCCCAGCCGATCGAGCCCCACGATGCCCTCGGAGACCGACTCGAGGATGTGCTGGCTGCGACGGTGCAGGCGCGTCAGCTGGTCGCGGACGACGCGTCGCTCGGTCACGTCCTGGTCGGTGCCGCGGACCCAGACCGGCCGCCCCCGGGCGTCGGTCTCCAACAGGCCCTGGCAGTGCATCCACCGCAGCCGGCTGCCGGAGGTGATGATCCGGTGCTCGAAGGCGAACGGCTCGCCCCGGTGCACGGCCTCGCGCATCCGGCGGGCGACCATCTCGCGGTCGCCGGGGTGCTGGTGGTCGAGGCACTCCTCCATCGTCAGTGGCTGGCCGTCGTGGTCGCGGCCGTAGATCCGCGCCAGCTCCTCGCTGAAGAGCACCAGGCCGGTCCGCAGGTCCCACTCCCAGCTGCCGATGCGCCCACGCCGCTCGGCGTCGTGCAGCCGCTTGCGCAGCTCGCCCGCGGGATGCAGGTCCTCATGCTCGACCGCGCGCAGCACGACGCCGAAGCCCGCTGTGCCGCCGGTCTCGGACGCGAGGTCGAGCACTTCGCCGCAGACGGTGCGGGCGCCGTCGATGGTGTACTCGAACCGTGCCCGGCCGCTGGCCAGCGCCTCGCGGTCGGCCGCCGCTCGCGCGCTCACCGCCGGAGGACCGAGCAGCTCGGCGTCGGTCGCGCCGAGCATCGTCTCAGTGGGCAGGCCGTGGGCCTCCGCGAAGTCGCGGGTCACGAAGACGTAGCGCCCGTCGGCGTCCTGCAGCGCGGCGCCAGGCGACCCGTGGTCCAACAGGGCATGGAGCCCCGCTTCGATTGTCGTCCTCGTGCCTGCAGCAGGCATGCCCTTCCCCCTTGTGCCCGGCCATGGTAGGGCTTAGCAGTCGAGAACGCGATTGGTTGAACCGATGGGATGAACTTGCGCAGCATCGCCGCGCGAAGTGGTACAACGGCAAAACCACCGATGCTCTGCGATACGGAGCAACGGAGAGAAGCAGCCGGTGAACGGGAGTCACCGGACCATCCCGTGTCGTGGAGCGGCGCGGTAGTGCAGGGGGGATAAGAGTGATGCAGGTACTCGCCTATGCGACGGGCATCGCCGTGGTCATGTGCATGATCCTGGCGACGATCGCGCTATGCGCCGCAGCGGGTCGCGCCGATGCCATGGCCACGACCCACCATGTGGACGAACGTACGAGTCCTAGTGGGGAGGAAGCGGGGCTCGTCGACGACCGCACGGCGCTCGATGCGCGTAAGGCCCTGCGCGGCCGGCGCGCCTGGGTCTTCTCCTCGTCGCCGGCCCATGCGGGCCTCCGATTGACCGGCCGTGGCGGGGCCACGCTCCCACCCTCCGGCGAGGCGCTCGCACTGCGCGTCGCGGGGATGGCGATCAACGCCGACGTGCCGATCATCGTGCCCAGCCAGACGGGCGGACCGCTGGAGGGCATGGCGCTCGTCGGCGTCGCGGTGCCCTTCGAGGACGGCCGGACCGGGGCGCTGGTCGTGGCCGGCGCGCCGGGCATGGCCGCGCGGCCGTGGATCACGCACGTGCTGCAGGAGCTGGCGATCGAGCGCGCGGAGCTCAACGTCCCGGCGCCGCCTGACCAGCAGCGGGCCGACCGCTTCACCGTCGCCCGGCGTGATCACGCGCAGGCGCGCTGACGCCGCGCGCGTCCACCTGGCTTGCACGACATCAACACCACCATCCATCCATCAGGGAGGGGAACCCATGCGGGATCTACGGACAAGGATCGGGAAGGCCGGCGCGGCAGGGGCTCTGGCGGCGATGACGCTCGGACTCGCGCCGGCGACGAGCGGCGCGGCGGATCCGTCCTTCACCTGTGAGGCCAGCGCGCTGCGCACGACGATCGCTGGCCAGCAGGCGATCGAGCCGAGCACGACGGGTCGTGGGGCGCCGTGCGCCACCGGCGCTGCCCTCCCGCCGCTCGCGCTGCCCTCGCTGCTCTCCGGATCGGTGCTGACCGCGGAGACGACGTTCGACCCGGCCACGCTACAGGCGGGGGCGTCGGGCTCGGTCACCGGTCTGCACCTCGGGCTCGACGCCGGCCTGCTGCCGGCCATCAACCTCCCGACCGAGCAGCTGATCGCCGCGCTGCCGCCGGTCTCGGTCCCGATTCCGCCCGTGCTGGCCACGGCACTGCAGCTGGTCGTGCCCTCGTTCCCCAGCGCGATCGAGGTCGACATCCGCGACGCGGTCACCGCCGCGCTGCCCGACGACCGCCTCGCCACGGGCGACCTGCTCGGGGCCAACCTGCTGCGCTCCACCGCGACCGCCGGCTGCACCGCCGGTGTGCCGTCGCTGACGGGCACTAGTGCCGTCAACGGCATGCAGGCGCTCGGTCAGGACGTCACGGTCGTCGACGGCGTCGCGCAGCGTCAGCTCACGCTCTTGGACACGGCGTCGATCGACCTCTCGACGCTCGACCTGTCGCAGGTCTCGGTGCTGACGCCGCTCGACGGCCTGACGGCGCCGCTGCTCTCCGCCGTCCAGGCGCTGATCGGCCCGGCGCTCGCCGCGCTGCCGCCGATCGAGATCCCCGCGACGGTCGCGCAGCTCACCGTCCGGTCGCCGGAGCAGATCGTCGAAGGCGACGTGCTGACCCAGCGCGCGATGCATGCGACGCTGACGTTGGCCGGGCAGCCGATCCTCGACACGGTCGCGGGCGAGGCGAAGGTCGGTCGGGCCGGCGCCTGCCCGCCGCCCGCGAGCGAGGCTCCCACGGTTGCGCAGGGCGAGCCCGCCGCTCCCGTGGTGCCGAACGCGAAGGCGGCGGCGCTGAGCGCCTCAGCGCAGCTGCTCGCGTGCACCGACCGCAAGCTGATCTTGCTCGACGTCCTGCCGGGCGGGGGCAAGGTGAAGATCAAGGGCGCGGCGGACCGCGCGCTGGTCGGGCGTAACGTCAAGATCCGGCTGCGGGCGACCGGCAAGGTGGTGGCGAGCGCCAAGGTCGGCAAGGACGGGTTCTTCACCACCACGGCGCCCTTGCCCCCGCGGGCGATCCGCACCTCCAACGCGGCGCGCTACCGCGCCGAGCTGGGCAAGGAGCTTTCGCTGCCGCTCAAGTTGCACCGGCGGATGGCGCTCACCCGGCTGACCTCGGCCGACGGGAAGGTGACGGTTGCGGGCCGCGTTGAGCTGCCCCTGTCGCACCCGGCCGACACGATCCGGCTCGTGCGCCGGGTCTCCTGCCATAAGACCGTGTTGGTCCGGTCGTTCCGGCCCGCGTCTGACGGCAGCTTCGAGGTGACCGTCGCGGCGCCGAAGGGCGCGACCGCCGCGGTCTACCGGCTGGCCACCCACGTTCCCAAGACGCGCAAGAACCCGAAGCGCTTCCCGACGTTCACGTTGCCCGCGGGCATCGATCTCAACCAGCGCTGAGGCGGGCTCGCCGCGCGCGCGTCACTACCGCGACCCCGACACCGGCCAGGGAGAGGAGGCCGAGCAGCGTGAGGACGCGTCCGACCGTGACCGGCCACGGGTGCGCGGTGGTGACGACGATGCGCGCGGCGCCGGGCTTGGCGTCGGCGTCGATCTTCAGGTAGGAGTCGCCGAAGTCCGAGCGCGAGACGATGCGGGCGCCGTCGACGTGGATCAGCCTGGGGGACGCCTTGAGGTTGCTCGAGACGACCTCTCCGGGTCGCGCGTCGACCGTGGCCTCGGTGCGATCGGTGCGCTCGGCCATCGGTGACGGGAACCGAACGCTCTTGAAGGGGCGGTTCTCGATGTACAGCGGGACGTCGGCGTCGGTGTAGTCCGCCGTCGGGTGCTGGGGCTGGCCGCTGCGGGTGGGGCTGTCCTTGCTTGTGTCGTAAGGCATGGCCGTCCACAGCACTTCTGGCGGCCATGGCGTCAGCGGCTCCCGCACCTGCTGCCGGGCTTGCACGACCGAGAAGGCGACGACGCCGGCGATCACCCAGACCCACAATCGGCGCCGCGGCCCGGCACGACGCGTCAGCACCAGGGTGGCGATCAGCGCGCCGCAGATCGCGAGGTTGATGTAGGCCTCGAGCCGGAGCGGGTTCTGCAGCATGTCGTAGGGATGGGGAAGTCCGTTGATGACCGAGCTCTGGGTCATCAGCGCCCACGTTGCGACCGCCACGGCGAGCAGCAGCAGCGCCGTCCGGAGCCATGGCGAGTTGCGCCTCGGCCGCATGATCAGCAGCCCGGCGACAATCGAGGCGGTGGCGAGGACCGGCAGCTGCACCGCCAAGCGCGGCAGCAACGGGTCGACGCGCTTGCGGCCCAGGTTGAACAGGTGCTGCGCAGTCGTCCCGTCGATGGTGTTGAGCAGCATCTTGTGTGCAGCGTCCGCGTTGCTCGCGATCACCGTGTGGGATTGGTAGGCGATCGCGGGAAGGAGGAACCAGGCGTTGACCAGCACTGCGGGAACCGCGACGATCGCGAGGCGCAGCAGTCCCCGACGGGTGATCAGCGGGCGCAGCGACGGGATGACCATGAGGGCCGCGAGGACGACGACGAGCAGCACGGTCGTCGCCCACATCAGCGTCATGTTGTGGCTGCCCGTGTAGAGGGTCACCGCCACCGCGAGGGCCAGCGCCGGGAGCGGTCGCAGACGGTCGTCGCGGAGGATCGAGAAGGCCGCGGCGAGGCCCAGCAGCAGTGCGCCGAAGCAGATCGTCTGTGCCCAACTGCCCATGACGTAGGCCGCGCTGAGGTACCACGTCGACGTGATGAACAACACGGCGGGAAGGTGGGACGCCCAACGTCCGAGGCCGGCCTGATGTGCGAGCCAGAACCATCCGCCGTAGGCCATGGCGAACGCGAGGACCCACGTGGCGAGGTAGGCCGCGTGGTGTCCGATCACGAGCGCGATCATCCCGGCGATCGTGTACAGGGTGCCGCCGTAGAACGCGTAGTGCGGGTCGAAGACGCCTGCCGCGTCCTGAGCGAAGAGCGATGGCAGGCCTTGAGCCCTCAGCGACCCTTCCTGATGCCAG
Source organism: Baekduia sp. (assembly GCA_040509415.1). Lineage (GTDB taxonomy): Bacteria > Actinomycetota > Thermoleophilia > Solirubrobacterales > Solirubrobacteraceae > Baekduia. Next base: position 7,075 of record JBEVLC010000153.1, read on the forward strand.
ATGTACCACTCGTGCAAGAACCAGTCCTGGACGACGAACCGCTCCTCGTGGAGCATGGTCCAGAGGCAGATGCCGATGACCAGTCCGGCGAGGGCGACGCCCGCGACGACGGCCAGCCACCGTGATGACCACCACGCCTGTGGCCGCGTCCTCTCGCTGAGAGCTCCAGACGCTTGCGCGGCGGTCGCAGACATGGTCTTAGGACGGGTCAGGCGACATCGCGCCGGTCCCGGCGCCATCGCCGCAACAGCACAATGCCCACGGTGGCAAGGCTGAGCAGGCCAAAGACCGTGACCAGCCGTCCTGCCACGACCGGGAATGGGTGCGCGGCCGTCACGGTGATCTTCGCGGCGCCCGGCTTGGCGTCAGAGTCGATCTCCAGGAACGCGTTGCCCGCCTGGTCGCGCGCGGCGATCCTGGCGCCCTCAACCTTGATCAGCGGGTTGGACACCTTCAGGTTGCTCGCGACGTACTCGCCTGGCTGAGCGTCGACGGTCGCGACCGCGCGATCGTCCTGCTCGGCTTGCTTGGGGGAGAACACGACGAACGCGAAGGGCCGGGTCGGCTGGTATTCCTCGATGTCGGTGTTGACGTAGTCGGCCATCCCCAGCCGCGCGTCGTTGGTGAGGTACGGGGCTGCGGTGCTCCACTGCGGGCCGACCGAGAGGGGATCCCTCACCTCGAGGAGCTGCGCTCGCGACTGGACCAGGAAGAGGGCCAGGATCGGGACCATGACCCATGTCCAGCGGCGCACGCGGGGCCCAGCGCGGGCGATCAGCGCCAGGGTGGCGATCAGCGCGCCGGCGACCGCGATGTTGATGTAGGCCTCGAGGCGGTAGGGCGCCTGGATCTGGTCGTAGGGGTGGGGCAGGCCGAGGATCCACGAGCTGTGGGTCATCAGCTGCCACATGCCGACGCCCGCGATCAGCATGAGGATCGCCGTGCGGAGCCACTGCGATCGCCAGTGCGGCCGCGTGAGGATCAGGCCGACCAGGAGCCAGACGGTGGCGAGCAGGGGGAGCTGGAGCGCGAGGTGCGGCGAGGACGGCTCGGCGCGTGCGCGCGTGAAGCTCAGGATGTGCTCGGGCTCGACGTAGTGCATCGACGTGAGCAGGAAGCTCCGGGCCATGTCGTAGTTGTTGCCGATCCACGTCTGGCCCTGGTACGCGATTGCCGGGAACATGAACCAGGCGTTGACCAGTCCCGCTGGGATCGCGACGGCCGCGATCCGCAGCACCCCGCGGCGGTTGAACAGCCTGCGGAAGCCCGGCACCAGCGCGAAGAACACCACGCCCAGCACGGTCATCGCCGTGCTCGCCCACGCCAGCGTGAGGCTGTGGCTGCCGGTGTAGAACAGGACCCCGATCGCCAGTGCCAGCGCCGGGAGCGCCCTGAGCCGGTCGGCGCGCATGATGGAGAACCCCGCCGCAAGCGTCAGCAGCAGCGCCGAGAACGCCGTGTTCTGGCCCCAGCTGCCCCAGACGTAGATCGAGGACAGATACCACGGCGACGTGACGAAGACGATGCTCGGGATGTGCGAGGCCCACGGCCCGGCCCCGACCTGGCGCGCCATCCAGTACAGGCCGCCGTAGGCCATCATGAACGCCCAGATCCAGGAGGCGACGAAGGCCGCGTCGTGGCCGAGCGCGATCGAGACGATGCCCGTCAGCGTGTAGAGCGTCCCGCCGTAGAACGCGAAGTGCGGGTCAAAGACGCCCGAGGTGTTCTGGGCGAAGTAGGACGGCAGGAGATGCGCCTTCAGCGACTCGCCTTGATGCCAGACGTACCAGAGGTGCGCGAACCAGTCGTAGCCGACGAAGCCGCCACCGCCGAGCTCGCCGTCGCGACCGGCGATCATCGGGTACGTGCAGATGAAGATGACGATCGCGGCCAGGGTGAGGCCGCCGGCGACCGTGAACCAGGTCGACGTCAGCAGCGACAGTCGTCGCCCCCGCGCGGGTTCGCCGATGGTGGTGGCCGGTTCGGTGACTGTGGCGGACATCGGGACTTCGAGTCTCTCAGCGCCCACCAGAGCCGCTTGGCAGGTCTGAGACCATCGTCAGCATGGGCATCGATGTCAGTACCGCCACGCTGCATCACTGGATCGATGGCGCGCCGGACGCGTCGGCGACCGAGCGGTTCGGGGAGGTGACAGAGTCTGCGACCGGACAGGTCACGGCACGCGTGCCGTTCGCGACCGCCGCGACCGTCGATCGCGCCGTGCGATCGGCCGCCGCGGCGGCCGCCTCCTGGGGCCAGAGCTCGATCAGCCAGCGCAGCAAGGTCCTCTTCGCCTTCCGTGAGCTGGTGCACGCCCACCGCGACGAGCTGGCGGCGATCGTCGCGCGCGAGCACGGCAAGGTGCTCGCCGACGCCCGTGGCGAGGTCCAGCGTGGCCTGGAGGTCGTCGAGTTCGCCTGCGGCGTGGGGGAGATCCTCAAGGGCGAGCTGACCCCCGGCGTCTCGCGCGGGGTCGACTCCTACTCGATGCGCCAGCCCGTCGGCGTGATGGCCGGCATCACGCCCTTCAACTTCCCGATCATGGTCCCGATGTGGATGCACCCGGTGGCCATCGCGTGCGGCAACGCGTTCGTGCTCAAGCCGTCCGAGCAGGATCCGTCGGTGTCGCTGCGCGTCGCCGAGCTGTGGGCGCAGGCCGGCCTGCCGGCAGGGGTCTTCACGGTCCTCAACGGCGACAAGGAGGCGGTCGACGCGCTGCTGACCCATCCGCTCGTCGACGCGGTCTCCTTCGTCGGCTCGACGCCGATCGCCCGCTACGTCCACGAGACGGGCAGCGCGCACGGCAAGCGGGTGCAGGCGCTCGGCGGCGCCAAGAACCACGCGGTCATCCTGCCCGACGCCGACATGGAGCTCGCCGCCGATGGCCTCGTCTCGGCCGGCTACGGCTCGGCCGGCCAGCGCTGCATGGCGGTCTCGGTCGCCGTTGCGGTCGGCGACTGCGCCGATCCGCTGATCGACCAGATCCGGGAGCGGATCGCCGCGCTGAAGGTCGGCGACGGCACCGACGCCGAC
>JBEVLC010000154.1:0-21072 GCA_040509415.1 Baekduia sp.
GCCGCGGCTCGAGCCTGAAGCCGTCGTGCTCGCCAACTGCCCGTTCGACTCCCTCGCCCGCAAGCACACCTCGCTGGTGTGCGGGCTGAACGAGTCGTTCGTGCAGGGCGTGGCCGACGGGCTGGGCTGCCCAGCGACCGCGTGCCTCGAGCCGTCGCCCGACCGGTGCTGCGTGACGGCGCGCTACGCCGCCCCCAGGGCCTGAGGCTGGGGCGGCTCAGCACGGTGCCAGACTGGCGGTCGTGACCGCCGAGATCCTGCGCTACGCCGCCTTCACCGACAATCCCCAGCGAGGCAACCCGGCCGGCGTCGTGCTCGACGCGAGCGGGCTCTCCGATGCGGAGATGCAGGCCATCGCCGCCGACGTCGGCTACTCGGAGACCGCGTTCCTCACCAGCGCAGGCGCCGACCGCACCTACGACGTGCGCTACTTCAGCCCCGCCGCCGAAGTGCCGTTCTGCGGCCACGCGACGATCGCGACCGCCGTCGCGCTCGCCCAGCGCGACGGCGCCGGCGACCTCGTCTTCACCACCAAGGCCGGGCCGGTCGCGGTGCGGACGCAGGCCGACGGCGAAGGCGTCACCGCGACGCTCACCAGCGTCGCCCCGCACGTCGCGCCACCCTTGACCGACGACGAGCTCGCCCCCGCGCTGGCCGCGTTGCGCTGGTCGGCCGCCGAGCTCGACCCAGATCTCCCACCCCGCATCGCGTACGCCGGCGCACGCCATCTCATCCTCCCCGCACGCACGCGCGAGCGCCTCGCCGACTTGGACTATGACTTCGACGCGCTCAACAGCTACATGGCCGAGCGCGATCTCGTCACCGTCGATCTCGTCTTTCGCGACGGCGCGACGACCTTCCACGCGCGCAACCCGTTCCCGGTCGGGGGCGTCGTCGAGGACCCGGCGACCGGCGCCGCGGCTGCCGCGTTCGGCGCCTATCTCCGCGCGCTGGATCTGGTGACGCCGCCGGTTCGCGTGACCATCCACCAGGGTGACGACCTGGGCCGGCCCAGCCTGCTGCTCGTCGACATCGACGCGGGCGACGGCGGCATCCACGTCACCGGCCAGGCCGTGCGGATCCCGGAGGCGATGGCATGAGCGCCGCCGAGCTCGCGCCAGGTCTGTGGCGGTGGACCGCTCGCCATCCCGACTGGCACCCCGCCGACGACTTCGGTGCCGAGGTCGCGAGCTACGCGCTCGTCGCCAGCGACGAGCTGCTCCTGGTCGACCCGCTGCTGAGCGACGGCGGCGCCAGCGACGGCGCCGTCCTGGAGCGCCTCGATGCCCTCGCCGCCGCGGCCACGAGCACGCACATCCTCATCACCATCGGCTACCACGTGCGCTCGGCCGAGCCGCTGCGCGATCGCTACGCGGCCCACATCTACGGCCCGAAGACCGTCGCCAACCGGCTCGCCGACACCAAGGCCTTCACCATCCTGAAGCCCGGAGTCCCCGGCCCCGCCGGCACGGTGGCCCATGCCATCGGCAGCCCACGCCGGACCGAGCTCCCGCTCTGGCTGCCCTCGCACAAGGCGCTCGCCTTCGGCGACGCGCTCGTCACCAACCCCGCCGGCAAGCTGCGCATGTGGGCCCAGAAGCCGCGCGACGCCCAGCAGATCGCGTTCTACCGCAGCCGCTTCGCCCCAACGCTCGACCCGCTGCGCGACCTCCCCGCCCAACGCATCCTCACCACCCACGGCCCGCCGATCCTGCAGGACGGCGCCGCCGTGCTGGCCGCCGCGCTCAACGCAGACCCGTGGTTTCACCACGGCTGACCGCCGACGTCGGAGCCGGTCCGACGACAGGCCGCGCAACTGGTCCTGTGCGAGGCCAGACCACCGCAGTACCTTGCCGTCCATGACCCCGCGCGTCGCCGTCGCCACCGGGATGCAGGCCCGGATCGCCACCTTCTTCGCCCGGCGCCAGTACGGCGCGGAGATCGTCGAGTCGGTCGGCGTCTACGCCCAGAACCCGCGGCTGATGAACTGGTTCGCGATCTTCAACCGTGCGGTCGAGAAGGAGGATCGCGTGCCCGCGCGCCTGCGCGACCTCGCCGCGCTGAAGGCCGCGACCGTCGTCGGGTGCGAGTTCTGCATGGACATCGGCTCGGAGTACGCGCGCCGCAGCGGGCTGAGCGACCCGCAGCTCTTGGCGCTCCACGACGCCGAGGCGTCGGGGCTCTTCGACGCCGAGGAGCTGTTGATCATCAACTACGCGCGAGCGATGTCGGTCACCCCGACCGAGGTCGATGACCAGCTCGTCGCCGGGCTGCGAGCACGCTACGGCGACCGCGGCGTCCTGGAGCTCACCCACCTCATCGCCTGGGAGAACACCCGGGCACGCACGAACGCCGCGCTGGGCATCGGCGCCGGCGGCTTCTCGGAGGGCCGCGCCTGCGCGATCGCGGCGAGCAACGGCGTGGACGCCGCGCACGCGCACGCACGCTGAACGTCCGCACAACGAGGAAGGGCCGCATCGGGTATGCGGCCCTTCGTGCTGCATGTATCGGGGCGCCCGGATTCGAACCGGGGACCTCGCCGACCCGAACGGCGCGCGCTACCAGGCTGCGCCACGCCCCGAGGTACGAACCCCAGTCTACTCAGACGTGCCTGCCACGGCCTTGTAGTAGCGGACCGCCAGACCGGTGACCAGCGTCTGGAAGGCCGCGTCGAGGGTCGTGGCCTCGCGCTCAGCCCAGCGGCTGAGGCCCTCGTCCTCGATGGCCTGAGCCTCGGCGATCACGTCATCGCACAACTCAGGGTGGCGGTCGGCGAAGAACGCGCCGATCGCATACAGGCCGGTGTCGGTGAGCGAGCCGAGGAGGTCGGCGTCGGTGGGCTGGCGCTTCGCCTGCCCGTCGGTCACTTGCCTCCGAGCAGGCCGCCGACCGCGCCGGTAACTCCCTGGGTCACGTTGTCAACGGTACTGCCCACCGCGGCGCCGGTCTGCTTGACCACGTCGCCCGCCTGGCCGCCGACCGTGTTGCCGACGACGTCGGTGGCACCGGAGACGACCTGGCCGGCGGTCTCGGGCGGCGGGTTGCCCGACGGCTGCGTCAGCGCGCCGAGGTTGGGATCGACGAGCGGCGCCGTGGAGCCGCCGCCGGTCGCGCCCGTCGCCGTGTCGGTCGCGGTGCCCGCCGCGCCGCTGACGGCACCGGCGGCCTGCTGGACCGCACCGCTCGCGCCGCCGCCGGCCGGCTTCTGCTTGGTCGACGTCGTGCCACTCCCGCCCGCCGAGGCCGTCGACGCGCACTCACCCTTGCCCGCGCCGCCATTCGAGGTCGACGGCGCCCCACCTCCGCTGCTTCCAGCACTGTTCGTGCCGGCCGCACCGCCACCACCACTGAAGCCTGCTGCGCCCGAGGAGCCTCCCGTCCCGCTCCGGCGCGACCCGCTGGACCCGTGACCTGCACCCGTCGTGCCCGTCGACCGCGCGATCGTCGGCCGCGCGCCGCCCGGCGCCGGGCCGGTCGCCGCCGGCGCCTTCGCCGCGCTCGCCGGCGCCGCGTGCACGGCCGGCGCATCCTTGGACGTCCCACTCTTGACCGCGTGGTCGGCCGCACCCGCGCCGAGGCCCGCGATCGCCACCGCGGTCACGACGGCCGTCGCCTTCATCCACCCGGCCATCGACGGCTCGCCGTACTGCGCGGCGGCCATCGACACCTGCGCCAGCGCGGGCCCGTGATGGACCGCGTGCGCGGCGGCGACATCGCCGGCGCCATCGCCGCCGAACCACCGCTTGCGCAGGATCGCGGGCAGCGGCAGGAACGCGGCGAGCTTGGACCGCACGGTGCGCCGCCCGAGAGCCGCGGCATCCATCCCCGCCATCACCGCGTGCTTGCGGCACGGCTGGCAGTGCGAGATGTGGCTGCCCACACGCCGCTGATCGCGCGTGCCGAGCGCGGTCGCGGTCGCGCCGGCGTGCTCGATGATCTCCTGGATGCGCAGGCACCGCGCACCGGTGCGCAGATCCTCGTACTCCTCGGTCAGCCGGCGCCGGGCGCGAAAGAGCGTCGACTCCACCGACGGCCGGCTCATGTCGAGCCGCTCGCCGATCTCGCGATAGGAGAGCCCCTCCAGCTCACGCATCACCAGGATCTGGTGGTGGGCGTCCGACAGGCCGCCGAACGCGCCGCAAAGGTCATCAAGTTGCTGTTTGCCTTCAACCGCCGCGTCGGGCGACGGGCTGTTGGAGGCGAGCTTGCCGTGGTCGGCCGGCGCCAGGCTCTCCTCGGCGTCGATGCTGACTTCCTCGGCGCGCTTGGAGCGCCGGAACGCGTCGATGCACGCGTTCTTGGCGATCTCGTAGACCCACGGCTTGAAGACGATCGGCCGGTCGGTCTGGCGCATGCGGCGCAGCGCCGAGACGAAGACCTCTTGGGTGAGGTCCTCCGCGCGGCCGTGGTCGTGGACCATCCCGAAGATGTAGGCGCTGATGCGCCGGTGGTAGCGGTGATACAGCCGCTCGAAGGCGTGGTCGTCCCCAGCCCGGACGGCCTGCACCAGATCGTGGTCGGTGACGTCGGGCCGACTCCGCGCTGTGGCGGAGATGCCCGGTGCGGCGAGCGTTGCCAAGATCCCGTTCCCTGTCTTCCCCCTCGTGCGCAGCTCCCCATATGGCCGCGCCCTCGCAGGAATGTAGCGTTTCCCTTACCGGTATGCCACAAATCACACAAATCATCGCCTACCTCGATCAGCTGCTCGCGGTCGACGACTTCCCTGACTATGGCCCCAACGGCCTTCAAGTACCCGGCCATAAGCCAGTTCAGACCATCGTCACGGGCGTCTCGGCGAATGGACGACTGTTGGATGCCGCGGTGGCTGCCGGCGCCGATCTGGTCCTGGTCCACCACGGCCTCTTCTGGCGCGGCGATCCCCAGCAGATCACGCCGATCCTGCATCGCCGGCTGCAACCCCTCTTCGCCCACGACATCGCGCTCGCCGCCTACCACCTGCCGCTGGATGCCCACCCCGAGCACGGCAACAACGCGCTGCTGGCCCAGGCACTTGGCGGCACCGACCGCCAGCCCTTCGCCGAGATCGGCGTCCGGGTGCGCTTCGAGGGCGACGGTGTGACGATCAGCGAGCTGACCGCACGATTGCGCACAGCGCTCGGCGATCGTGAGCCGCTGGTGGTCGACGCCGGCCCAGAGCGGATCCGGACGCTCGGGATCGTCACCGGCGCCGCGAGCGACAACATGCTCGACGCCGTCGCGCTCGGCCTCGATGCCTTCATCACCGGCGAGCCCGCCGAGCGCGCGTTCAGCATCGCCACCGATGCCGGGATCCACTTCCTCGCCGGCGGCCATCACGCGACCGAGACCTTCGGCGTGCGGCGCCTGGGCGAGCTGCTGGCGCGCGAGTTCGGCGTGCGCCACGAGTTCATCGACATCCCCAACCCGATCTAGTCGGAGCCGCGGACGAGCTCGGCCAGCTCGCGCACCGCCTGCTGCACGGACGGCTCGGGCAGGTTGGCGTAGCCGAGCAGGATGCGCGCGACGTCGCCGTGCTGGAAGCCGAAGAGGCCGATGCTGCGCTGCCACGACGCCGCCAGCAGCGGCCCGAGCGCGACCGCGGCCGGCAGCCGGCCGCAGACGTGCAGCCCCGCCGGGATGCCCTCGACCTCCAACTCGGGCAGCTCGTCGGCGAGCGTGGCGATCATCAGGTCGCGGCGACGGCGGAAGCTCACGCGCATCCGGCGCAGATGGCGGTCCAGCTCGCCGTGCTCGATGAAGCGCGCGAGCGCGAGCTGGTCGAGCTGCGGGCTGCCGGAGTCCGCCAGCATCTTCGCGTCGCCGACGGCCTCCAGGAGATCGGGCGCGACGACCATCCACCCCATCCGCAGCGCCGGCGCCAGCGTCTTGGACGCCGAGCCGAGGTAGGTCACCCGGGCAGGCGCGAGCGCCTGCAGCGCGCCGACCGGGTCACGATCGAAGCGGTACTCGCCGTCGTAGTCGTCTTCGAGGATCCACGCCTCGCGCGCCGCGGCCCAGTCGACCAGCGCGGCGCGGCGATCCGGCGCCAGCGCCATCCCGAGCGGGTACTGGTGCGAGGGGGTGATGAGCACCGCGCCGACGTCGGCGTGGTCGAGCCCCTCGACGACCAGGCCGTCGGCATCGACCGGGATCGGGACGACCCGCAGCCCCTCGCGCGCGAAGACCATGCGGTGCACCGGGAAGCCCGGGTCCTCCACCGCCACGCGCGTGACGCCAGCGCGGCGCAGCGCCCGCGCCAGCAGCGTGATCGCCTGCGTGATGCCGGTGCAGACCACGACGCTCGACGGGTCGGCCGCCACGCCACGGGCGCGGCCGAGGTAGGCCGCGAGCATCGCGCGGAGCGCCGGAGCACCCGACCGGTCGCCATAGCCGAGGCTGACGTCAGGGACATCGCGCAGCGTCTCGCGCAGCGCGGCCAGCCATGCCCGCCGCGGGAACGCCGAGAGGTCGGCGGCCTCGGTCCGGAAGTCGAAGCGCACCGGGGGCGCGATCCGTTCCTCGGGCGCCTCGACGGGATCATGGTGAGCGACGCTGGCCACCCGCGTCGCCGCCCCCGCCCGCGCCACCAGGAAGCCCTCGGCGACGAGCTGCGCGTAGGCCTCGACGACAACCCCGCGTGAGATCCCGAGCTCGGCGGCGAGCGCGCGCGTCGAGGGCAGCGGCGTGTCGGCGTGCAGCGCACCGCGGCGGATGCCGTCGCGCAACTGGTCCTCGAGCTGGACGCGCAGCGAGCGGTCGCCGTCGCGATCGACGCTGACCAGCAGATCGAGGCCGAGGCGCTCGGTGGACGTCATCGTCAGGACTTTGCCAGGTGCACCTCCCGTCGCCTTACAGACCGGAATCTGTGCGTTCGCCGCAGGAAGTTGAGCCCGTCCGTGCCGCGCGCTACGTTCCATTCGTCACCAACTCCCCAATAGGAGGCATGCCGATGGCCATTCACCTGACGCCGACCGAACTGGCTCGCGAGACCGGCTTCGAACGGCGTGACGTCATCGCCAAGTGCATGGAGATGGGCGTTCCGATCTTCCAAGGCCGGATCGACAAGACCCTGTTCATCGCCTCGCTCGAGGACCTTGCCGGGGTCGACGGCACGAGGGCCGAGGCCACCGCGTAGCGCGGAGCCGACATGCCACTCGCGCGCAAGGCGCGCGGACCTTAGACTCCACTGCTGACACGGTGTCAACGCAGGAGGAGGAGCATCATCATGGAGGCTGGCACCACGCCCGCTCACGGGACCGGTTCGGCGACGATCGCTGACCTTTGCGCCCGGGCAGCCGAGCAGTTCGCCGATCAGGTCGCGATCAAGCACAAGGTCGACGGCGAGTGGCGAGATGTCACCTTCGCGCAGGTCGGCGAGATCGTCACTGAGGTCGGCCTTGGGCTGATCGCCCTGGGGCTCGAGCCCGGCGAGCGCGTCGCCATCCTCTGCAACACCCGCCCGGAGTGGGCCTACGCCGACTTCGCGATCTCCTCTGCGGGCGGCGTCGTGGTCCCGATCTACCCCACCAACTCGGCGGGCGAGTGCGAGTGGGTCGCGGGGAACTCGGAGTCGGTCTTCGTCGTCTGCGAGGACGCCGAGCAGGTCGCCAAGATCGTCGCGGTGCGCGAGCGGCTGCCCGCGCTGCGCAAGATCATCGTCATCGACCCCGCGGGCGACGTCGCGGACGCGATCTCGCTCGACGACCTCCGCGCCGGCGGAAACGTCACCGACGCCCGCCTGCTCGCCGACCGCACCGCCGCCGTCGGCCCGGACGATCCGTTCACCTTCATCTACACCTCGGGGACGACGGGTCCCCCCAAGGGCTGTGTCCTGACCCACGGCAACTACCGCGCGGTGCTCGACATGGTCGCCGAGCGCGGCCTCTTCGAGACCGGCGACGACCTCGTCTACCTCTTCCTGCCGCTGGCGCACGCCTTCGCGCTGCTGGTCCAGCTCGGCGCGGTCGATCGCGGCACCGCGATCGCCTACTACGGCGGCGACGTCAAGGCGATCATCGGCGAGCTGATGGAGGTCAAGCCGACCTACCTGCCGTCGGTCCCACGCATCTTCGAGAAGCTGTACACCTTGGCCCAGCAGCAGCTGAGCGCCGAGGAGCTGGAGACGGTCAGGACCGTCGGCGGCCAGATCCAGGACCTCGAGGTCCGTGGCGCGGCCGTTCCCGACGCGCTGCGCGAGCAGTTCGCCGAGGTGGCGCCGAAGGCCGAGTTCGTCAAGGGCCTCTTCGGCGGCCGGATCCGTGAGGCCGTCACGGGCGCGGCGCCGATCGCCCAGGAGATCCTCGAGTTCTTCTGGGGCTGTGGCATCCCCGTGATGGAGGGCTATGGGATGACCGAGACGTCGACCGTCGCCACGGCCTCACGGCCCGAGGACCACAAGTTCGGCACGGTCGGCAAGCCGCTGCCCGGCGTCGAGGTCAAGATCGCCGACGACGGCGAGCTGCTGCTGCGCGGCGCGAACATCTTCCGTGGCTACTACCGCAACGACGACGCGTCGTTCGGTGCCGTCGAGGAGGGCTGGCTGCACACCGGCGACCTCGGCTCGGTCGACGCCGACGGCTTCATCTCGATCACCGGCCGCAAGAAGGACATCATCATCACGGCGGGTGGCAAGAACCTGACGCCGGCCAACCTGGAGAACGACCTCAAGCAGACCCGCTGGGTCTCCCAGGCCGTCATGCACGGCGACCGCCGGCCCTACCCGGTGATGCTCGTCACGCTCGACGAGGAGGAGATCGTGCCATGGGCTGAGACCCAAGGCATCGAGGACCGATCGATCCCCGCGCTCGCCGGCAACGAGCAGGTCCGCGCGCTGATCCAGGCCGAGCTCGACGCCGCCAACGCCAAGTACGCGCCGGTCGAGCAGGTCAAGAAGTTCGCGATCCTCGACCACGACCTGTCGCAGGAGACCGGCGAGCTGACGCCGACGCTGAAGGTCAAGCGCAACGTCGTCAACGAGAAATACGCTCCACTGTTCGACGGTCTGTACGGCAGCTAGTCCCTGCCCCAGCGGCCAATTTCATCGCCTGGCGGGTGACCGCTCGCTAGCGTTGCGCGATGCGCAACGCCATGAGGACGACCTGGCACTTCGTCGGCCTCGCGATCGGCGCGCTCGTGATCGGGGTGCTCGCGCTCCTGGTCTTCGCCCCGACGATCGGCGTCGGGATCCATCACTCGGCCCAGGGATCGACCGACGCCCTCGGTGACAAGACCGACGCGATCTCCGCGCTGGACGTGATCGTCCTGCGCGGCGGCACGGGCGTCCCGAGGCCCGGACCGTCACAGCGGCTGGGCTGGAACGTCACCACCTACACCGGCAGGGTCGTGATCGACGGCGAGGGCAAGAGCAGCCACCCGCGCGTCGTCTGGGGCCAGACCGGGGCGCCGCCGGCGATCTCAAGCTTCCACGCCGACCGGGTGCTGCTCATCTACCCCGACGGCGGCCTGAACGCTGCCAAGGACAAGGCTCCAGCGATCCCGTCGGACACCGACGGGGAGGTCGCCCGCTGGATGGAGATTGCCAACAGCGTCGCGCCGAAGTCCACGCCGACCTACGCGCTCCTGCACCGCGGCGGCCATGCGCGACTGCTGCGCTGGCGTGCCGCGCTATCGCATGTCCGCAGCGCGGAATCCCGCCACGGCGGCGCGCAGGAACTCCGTCCCACCACCTTCGCCAGGGACACGACCGACCAGGCCCTGCGGCTTGGCGTGCTGGATCCCCGCAACACCTCGGACCTCGCGCTCGCCGCCCAGCACAAGCCCGCGCTGTTCTTCGACCGCGACGAGCCTGATCCGTCGCCCACCGAGAACGCTGCCGACAGCACGATCTACGTCCACGTCTCGCGGTCGGGCAACGACGTCCCCAACACGATCTACCTCGACTACTGGTGGTATCTGCCATCCGGCTGGGAGGGCGTCACCGTCGTGCTCGACGGCGACGATCCGGCCGGGCCGCCGATCGCCGTCTCCTACGACGAGCACAAGGGCGTGGCGCGCTACACCTGGCGGGCGGCCCAACGGCGCTGGATCGATCCGGCTACCCGGCGGTTGGCCAAGGGCATCGATACCACCGTCCGCCCGCTGGTCTTCGTCGCCCGCGAAACCCACGCCTTCTACCCGTTCCGGGAGAACCGCCACGACGGCCAGGGACCGGCGTGGTCGGGCAACCTCGACGAGGGCTGCAGGAACCTCTGCCTGGCGGCGCTGCCGACCCGCGACCTCGGCCGCCGACCTGCGCGGTGGAACGCGTTGCGATCACCCGCAACCCAGAACCGCTACAAGAGGCCGTGGTGCTACGACCGCGCCTTCGATGACGACGGCGTGCGCTCCATCGCCGAGGGCGGCGCGTGCCCGCCGCCACGAGCGACCGCCGACGAGATCACGCGCGGCAAGCGGCTGCTGGCACTCGGCGACTCGTACTCCTCGGGCCAGGGCGGTGGCGACTACGAGGATGGCACCGACGGCGACGGCAACACCTGCTTCCGCTCGGCAACTGCCTGGCCGCTGCAGTTCGCCAACCGGCTCGGCCTCACCGTGCTGCCCTCGTTGGCCTGCGGCGCAGCGACGACGGCCGACGTCGTCGATGGCCGCCCGCCCGACGATCCCGGCGCCGAAGACGAGCGACTCGTGAGCCAGGTCGACCGCATCACCGGCAATCCGGACATGATCGTGCTGTCGATCGGTCGCGACGACGTGCGCTTTGCCGAGGTCCTGCAGACCTGCATCGAGCACGACTGCGTCAAGGCCTTCACCAAGCCCGGCGGCGGCGACATCCTGGAGGACCGCATCGCCCGCCTGCGGGCCAAGCTCCCAGGCGTCTATCGCTCGGTCGCGGCCCACGCGCCGCGAGCCCGGGTGATCGTCGTGGGGTACCCGCGGCTGTTCCCGACCGTCAAGATTGCCCGTCCGGCTCCAGACTGCGCCGTGCTGCGTCGGATCACCAGCGAGATGGACTACCTCAACGAACGCATCACATCGCTGGACGTCGCGATCTCCGACGCGGCCGCCGAGGCGAGCGTCGAGTTTGTCGATGTCGCCGACGCCTTCGACGGGCGCCCGCTCGGCTGCCAACTGCGGAGCTACCTCAACCGCCTGAGCCTGAGCATCAACCGCTTGCCGGCGTCGTTTCACCCCAACAGCGAGGGCCAGCGACGCATCGCCGACGTCTTCGCCTCGCGCCTGCCGCCGGGTCGATGACGGCTGACCCCCAACCCTGAACCGGACCCTGAAACGGGGACATCCGGCGACCGATACTGAACGAGGTCGTACTCTGTAGGGCGTGCGCACGGATCCCACCGACAACGGCGGGCTGTTTCTCGGCCGCCGCCCAGGAACGGCGCCGACGAAGTACCGCGCCCTGCCCGAGCGGGGAACGGAGGCGCGCCAGCGCATCGATCGTGCGCTCGCGCACCTGCTGCTGGCGACCGAAGTCTTCATCTCGCTGCTGTTCTGGGGCCCGATCCCCGCCGGCGCGCTGTGGATCGCCGCGCGCGTCCAGTACTGGACCGACAGCGTCGGCTTCGCGATCCTGGTCGCCTTCGCCGTGATGATCGCGGTGCTGATGGGCGGCCTGATGGTCCTCAAGCGCATCGACCGCGCGTGGATCCTCGTACGCCGCGCCGCGGGCATCGACCAGCGCTCGGGCGTCATGGGCCGCGTCTTCGCGATCACGGCGATCATCTGCGCCGCGATCTTCATGTTCTGGTTCTTGATCATCAACGGTCCCGGCTCGTCGAGCATGCCTGGGCAGAGCGTGTAGATGGCGAGCGAGCGCAAGGGGCTTCTCGGCTACTACAAGCAGTTCGAGGGGCTCTCGGAGGACGAGATCAACGCCGATCTGCGTGAGCAGGCCGCCGAGCGCCGCGCCAAGGCGCTGTCGCGCGTCGAGCCGCTGGACCTGTCGCGAACGACGTGGCCCGACTACCCGCACCCGGCGATCGTCAACGCCATCACCTTCGCTGCCCGCCGCGGGCTGCACCGCTACCTGGATCGCTCCAGCGCCGAGCTGCGCTCCGAGCTTGCCCATCGCCACGGTGTGGACGAGGGCCGGCTCGTCGTCGGCGACGGCGTCGCGCAGCTGATCTCCGAGGCGGCGGCCGCACTGCTGGAGCCCGACGACGAGCTGATCACGCCGTGGCCGTCCTACGCGCTGTATCCGGTGGTGGCGCGCCACGCGCGCGGGGTCGCGGTACCGGTCGCTGGCTTCTCGGTGGACGGGATCCTCGAGGCGGTCAACGGTCGCACGCGGCTGGTCGCGCTCTGCAACCCGAACGACCCGACGGGCGAGCTTCTCAGCGTCGACGAGCTGGCTCGACTGCTTGAGAGGCTCCCCGAGCGCACGGTCGTCCTGCTCGACGAGGCGCTGCGCGACTTCGCCGACGCCGAGCCGCTGGACGCGACGCTGGAGCTGCTGGAGCGCTTCCCGCGCCTGCTGATCTTCCGGACGTTCTCCAAGGCGTGGGGCCTGGCCGGGCTGCGCTGCGGCTACGCGCTGGGCGGCCCGGGTGCCGAGCCGCTGCTCGAGCAGCTCGCGCCCGAGCTCGGCGTCAACGAACTCGCCCAGGCGGGCGCGCTGGAGGCGGTGCGCACCGTCGGCGGCGTCATCGAGCAGCGCCGCGCGACGATCGCCGCACACCGCGACCGGCTGACCGCCGAGCTGCGCGAGCGCGGGCTGGACGTCGGCGCCTCGCAGGCCAACGTGCTCTGGCTGCCGGCACCCGGACCACACGGCGCCTCGGACCTCGCGGCACGGCTGGACCGCTCCGGCATCGTCGTGCAGACCGGCAACGGCGTCGGCGCCCCTGACCGCGTGCGGCTGACCGTGCCGCACCGGCCCGAGGACGTCGATCGCTTTCTGCGCTCGCTGGACGCCATATCCGGGTAGTCCCCGGACATGCTCATCGCCGGCGTCATCGCCCTCTGCATCGTCTTGGCCGTGCTCGCGTTCCTCGCGCCCCGGCTGTCACGGCACCCACAGCGCGGTGCCTCGGCCGTGTTCGGGAAGGGCGGCCAGGGCGCTTCGAAGGCGCCCGGGAAGCTCGGCAAGTGGTTCGCCAAGCCGTTTCGGTCCTCGCAGAAGGCCGTCAACCGCTCCGCCGAGGGCGGGCGCCGCGGCCGCGGCAAGCTGCCGCTGTAGGGCTAGCGCCGCGCGCCGACCTTCACGGTGCGCGACGTCCCGCTCACGTGCGCGCCACCGTCGTGCGGCAGCCCGACCGTGCGGATCAGCATCGCGCGCCTGCGGGCACGCAGCGTCACCGAGTAGCGCCCGTCGGTGCCGACGTGCGCACGGCGCAGCGGCAGCCACTTGCCCGCCGCGCTCTGGCGCTGCAGCGCGGCAACCCCGCGAGCCGTCGCCGGGATCACGCGGCCACGGACGGTCACGCGCCCGTCGGCGCGGCGCGTCAGCGACGTGATGCCCGCGCGCGCCGCGCTGCGGACCACGATCGGCTTGGAGAAGAACGACGGCAGCCCGTCGACGACGACGAGCGCACGCAGCGTCGTCGTCACCGCCGGCAACGAGAAGCTGTAGACGCCGCTGCTCGTCGAGCGCACCGCGTTGCCGGTGTCGGCGAACGGCGCGCTGAAGGGAAACGGCGTGGTCTGCAGCCGCACGCGCACGTTGCCGAGCTTCGAGCCACCGAGCTTGCCGCTCAGCTTCACCGGCGTGCCGTAGGGGACGGGGTCACGGTCGGCGCTCAGCCCCGCCGACGTCGGCGTCGATGCCGTGACGAACGACCGCGTGCTGCCACGCGTCGTGCCCAGCGAGTTGGAGGCGACGACGCGGTAGTAATAGCGCTTGCCCGCGGCCAGGCCGGCGATCCGCGCGGTCACGTTCAGGCTGCGCGTGCCGCTTCCGGCGCCCGCGATCGGCGTGCTCGCCCCGAGCGACGAGCTGGTCCCCCACTCGAACTTGTAGGTCGCGTTCGCGCCGTGCGGGTTGACCGCAGCGGTCAGCGTCGCAGACGCCGTCGCCACGTCGCGCACACCGCCGGTCGTCGCCGCGGGGCGCGTCGGCGCGGTGGGAACCGCGTCGGTCTTCAGCGTCGCGTCGGCACCTTGGACGGTCCCGCCGTCACTCGTGGCAACCACGCGGAAGTGGTAGGTCGTGTTGGCCGTGAGCCCCTGGACCGGGATCTCCACCGTGACCGGATCGGCACCGGATCCGACGTCCTTGCTGGAGGACTGCAGCCCGTAGGACGTGCCCGTGCCGAGGTCGAAGCGCACGCTGGTGGCCGCACCGCGCGGCGTGACCTTCGCGGTCAGCGTCGCCTGGGTCTGGCCCACGTCCTTGGCCGCGCCGGTCTCGGCCAGCGGCGGGTCAGCGGCAAGCGCCGGGGCGGCCAGCACGAGCAGGGCGGCGGTGGTCAGGAAGGCGACGATCCTTGGCATCTCGCCCTCAGAAAACCTCAGGGGTGGCGAAGTTGCGCTAGGACTGCGAGCCGGACTGGCGCAGCAACGTTCCTGTTGTCGAGACGACCTACGTCCCGGAGCCCGACTGCCTGAGCAGCGTTCCGGTCGTCTGCTCCAGGATCTTGCGCCACGCGCGAGTCTTCTCCTGCTCGTCGGCGAAGTGCTTGACGACCTTGCGCACGCGCGTCGCGGAGATCTCGATGCCGTGGCGCTCGCAGATGGTCTGGAACTTCTCGTAGTCCTCGGCGAGCTTGAGCGTCACCGACTGGAAGCCGTGGCGGGCGATGTCGACGCGCTTGGTGAAGTTCATGATCGACGTCTGGAACATCAGCTCGTCGTTGGGATCGGGCTCGATCAGCACGATGTCGACGCCCGGATAGCGGTCTTCCCACTGCTTGGCCATCTCGTGCAGCCGCTGGTAGGCCATCAACTTGAACGCCTGGTAGCCGATCTGCGGCAGGCCCATGTCGCTCACATGCCGCGGGCGGGAGCCGAACAGGCCGCTCACCCGCTCGGTGAAGTCGTTGACGTAGGGGACGAGCGGATTGACCACCACAATGAACTTGGCCCCCGCCTCGACCGCGATGTCGACGTTCGTCGTCGAGACGATGCCACCGTCGATCAGCTCGCGATCGCGCACCCTGACGGGCTTGTAGACCATCGGCAGCGCCGTGGACGCCCTGACCGCAGTAGAGATCGGGATGTCATCCCAATCGTTGGCGCCGAAGACGATGCGCTCGCAGGTGTCGAGATCGGTCGCCGCGAGGTAGAGCTCGGGGTCCAGCAGCCGGAAGTCGTCGCTGCGGTCGGGGTCCGACAGCACGGTGCGCATGTAGGACTCCAGCCCGGAGCCGGAGTAGACGCCCGACGGCAGGCCCTCGGCCAGGCCGAGGGCGAAGTCCATGACCGACACCTGGCCGATCTGCGGCGCGAGCTCGCGCAGGACCGACACGGCCTTCCACGGCAAAGCCATGCCCTTGCGCGCGTACTCCACCAGGTTGGGTCGCAGCAGCTGACCGAGGTCGATGTCGCGAAACGGCGTCGGCACCTGCTGGTTGACGACCCGCATCATCTCCTCGGGCGTCACGCCGTTGGCGGCCAGCGCGGCGACGAAGGAGCCGGCGCTCGTGCCGACGTAGACGTCGAACTGGTTGACCGTACGGTTGACCGAGAGCAGGTCGAGCGCCCGCAGCGCGCCGATCTCGTAGACCCCGCCGGTGAAGCCGCCACCGCCGAGCACCAGCGCGGTCTTCGACCGGCGCCGACGCCGGCGCCGCGGCGTGCCCTTCGGCGCCGCGGCAGACTCGAGCTTGACGACCTTGCCCATCGATGAATCGTACCGGCGCCCCTAACGGCATGAGCCACCCGACCGGCCAGGCACCGCGTGTGCGCCGCCGTGACCGTGCGCCTCGCTACCGTCTCATGCCGTGCGCCGCCGTCTCTCCCTGCTCGCGCTCGTCGCGCTGCTCGCGCTCGTCGCCCTCGCCCCCACCGCTCGCGCCGTCGACCGCGCGGGCCTGCGCTCGACGCTGACGACGCTCCACAACCGCCTCGGCCCGGCCGCCGGCGCCTACGTCGTCGACCTCGCCACCGGGGAGGTCCTCTTCAGCCACCGCGACAGCCTCGCGCTGGCGCCCGCCTCCAACGAGAAGCTCTTCACGACCGCGGCCGCGCTGCTGCGCTTCGGCGCCTCGGGCACGCTGGCGACGACGTTGCAAGCCGCGCCCGGCACCGAGATCGACGCCGACGGCGTCCTGCGCGGTGACGTCTACCTCGTCGGCGGCGGCGACCCGACGCTTGGCGACGCCGGCCTCCAAGCGCTGGCCGACCAGCTCGTCGCCCGCGGCGTCGTGCGCATCGACGGCGCCGTGATCGGCGACGAGTCGCTCTTCGACACGCTGCGCGGCGGCCCGGACTCCGCCTACCGCCCCGACGGCGACCTCGGCGGCTGGCTCACCGCGCTCTCCTGGCGCCACGGCCGCGCTGGAGCCGCCGGTCCCGCGAAGGGTGCGGCGACCAAGCTCGCGGCGCTGCTCAAGGCGCGCGAGGTCAAGTACGAGCGCAAGCCACGCGCCGGGAAGCTCAGCGCGCTCAGCGGAGGCGGCGTGGCCGCCACCGACGCCGAGCCCCTGGCCACGCTCACGTCGCCGACGATCGCCACCCTGATCGCCCAGACCAACATCCCATCAGAGAACTTTTACGCCGAGATGCTGGTCAAGGCGCTCGGCGCACGCTTCGGCTCCGGCGGCACCACCACGGCAGGCCTCGCCGTCACCCGCGCGCAGCTGGCCGCCTTCGGCATCCACCCCAGGTTGGCCGACGGCTCCGGCCTCTCGCGGATCAACCACACGACCGCGCGCCAGGTCGTCCGCCTGCTGGAGCGCATGGCAGGCCAGGACAACGCCGCGACCTGGACGGCGTCACTGCCCGTCGCCGGCCGGTCCGGGACGCTGCGCCACCGCATGCGCGGGACCGCCGCCGCCGGACGCTGCGCCGCCAAGACCGGCACGCTGATCGGCGTCAGCGCGCTGTCGGGCTACTGCACGAGCACCGGCGGCGCGCGCATCGCGTTCTCGTTGATCGAGAACAAGGTCTGCAGCTCCTGCGCCAAGAAGGTCGAGGACCGGATGGTCTCGGCCATAGCGCGCCTGGAGTAACGGCCGCTACTCGACCTCTTGAGCCGCGGGCGCGAGCAGGCGCTGCAGGTCGGCCGTCGAGAGCGGGCCGATGCCGTCGTGGTGGGTCAGATCCATGTGCACGGGCGTCACCGCGATGTGCCCGGATGCGACGGCCACGAGATCGGTCCCCGGCTCGTCCTGGTAGCCCGGCTCGGTGCCGTAGATGAAGTACGTGCGCCGCGCGCGGTCGCCCCCGGCGCCCTCCTGCTCCTGCAGCCGGTCGCGGTAGATCCGCTTGCCCAGCCGTGCGACCTCGACGCCGTGCGGTGTGCCCGCCGGCACGTTGATGTTCAACAACGTGCTCGGCGGCAGCGGGACGTCCTCAAGCTCCTCGACGACGCGCGCGGTGAACCGCGCGGCGACCGCGAAGTCGAAGTCGGCGCCGAGGCGGAAGTCCATCTCGCGGCTCTCGGACTGTTGGGAGACCGCAATGGCCGGGAGCCCCAGCAGCAGCCCCTCCATCGCGGCGGCGACGGTGCCCGAGTAGGTGACGTCGTCGCCGAGGTTGGAGCCATGGTTGATGCCGGACACGACGAGCTCGGGCGTCCAGCCCTCGATGAGGCCTAGGCTGGCGAGGCGCACGCAGTCCACCGGCGTGCCGTCGGTCGCGTAGCCGAACGTGCCGTCGCCGAACGCGATGCGCTCGACGGCCAGCGCACGGCGGGTCGTGATGCCACGTCCGATCGCTGAGCGGTTGCCGTCTGGCGCGACCACCTCGAGCTCCACGCCAGGCGTCGCCAGCAACTCATGCCGCAGCCGCTGCAACCCTTCGGCGTCGATCCCGTCGTCGTTGGTCAGCAGCACGCGCACGCTGTCAGCTTACGTCCCGCGCAGGTCGGCGCCAGCGCCGGAGACAGCCGCCGCGGCTCACGCTCGTGTTTGGTGACCATGAGCGACTGGGCACGCTGTTGGTCGGGTTGAGGAGTCCCACCACCATCCGTCCTACTCGCGGGAGACCTACATGCTGCTCATCTTGGCCATCGTCCTGCTGATCATCGCGATCGCCGGTGGCGCCATCGTCCATCCGATCCTCTTCGCGCTGGCGATCGTCGCGCTCGTGTTGTTCTTCAGCGGCCGTCGCGGCGCCGCCGTCTAGCCGAACGCGACAGACGCGAAGTAGAGCCCGTGAGGCGGGGCCGTCGGCCCCGCCTCGGCGCGTGGCCGGCCGTCGAGCAGTTCGACGAACGAGTGCAGCGAGCGCCGTCCGGCGGCGACCTGCAGCATCGTCCCGACCAGCACGCGGTTCATGTGGCGCATGAACGCGTCGGCGGTGATCCAGAACTCCAGCGTGTCGCCGCGACGATGCCACTCGGCGCTCAGGATCACGCGGTCAAAGCGCACGTGCTCGGTCTCGGTCGGCGTGAACGCCGTGAAGTCGTGGCGGCCGACCAGCGCCGCCGCGCACGCGGCGAGCGCGTCGCGATCGAGCTCATGCGGCCAGTGCAGTGCCCGGCCGACCTCGAACGGTGATGCCACCGGTCGGGTGTGGAGGCGAAAGCAGTAGGTCCGCGAGATCGCGTCGCGGCGCGCGTCGAAGCCGTCGGGCGCCGGCTCGGAGGCCAGCACCGCCACGTCAGCGGGCAGCAGCGCGTTGAGCCCCTCTAGCGACGCGGGCTCGCCCGCGTGCGAGACGATCTGCCCCCAGGCGTGCACGCCGCGGTCGGTGCGCCCGGCGCAGGTCAGCTCGACGCCGCGGCCGCCGCGCAGCGTCGCGATGGCGTCCTCGATCGTCGCTTGCACCGTCCGCAGGCCGGGCTGGCGTGCCCAGCCCGCAAAGCCGGTGCCGTCGTACTCGACGGTGAGCCGCGCGCTCAGGGGACCGCTAGTTCCGGCCGAACAGGTTCAGCAGCGACAGGAAGATGTTGACGATCGAGACGAAGATCCCGGTCGCCAGCCACACCACGTCGTCCTCGGTCGCGTGGCGGCGCAGGTAGTTGAAGTCGACGATCAACAGCGCGGCCGACACGGCCAGCACGGCCACGCTGATCAGCGGGCTGCCACCCGAGCCGAAGAGCAGCAGCACCAGCGAGATCGCCAGCAGCCCGAGCATCGCGTAGCTCAGGGGGCGGATCCAGCGCGCGAGGTCCTTCGACGTCGCCAGCCCGTAGGCGCCCATGCCGAGGGTCGTGATCGCCGTGCCGCCGGCGGCCTGCGTGACCGCCACCGGGTCGGTCTGGACGTAGTAGCTCAGCACCGGCCCGAGGCTGAGCCCCAGGATGAGCGCGAAGGCGAACAGCCACGTGATGCCCAGCGCGCCGAGCCGCAGCGGCGCGACGAAGGACTGCGCGAAGATCATGCCGAGCGCGACGAAGCTCAGGATGCGCGCGGTGCCGAGGGGCATGTCGCGGCCGATCACCGAGCCGACCGCCAGGAAGCCGATCGACAGGCCGACCAGGAACATCGTCTGGCCGAAGAGGGTCATGGTGCTGGCACGTGCCGGGGCGCGCGTGCCGGCGTAGCTGCCGGAGAGGTCGCTCATACGCGGCAGGCTACCTTCTGGCAGACGGCCCGCAAACCGGACATCATCTGCGACGTGCGCAAGCTTCAGAGCCAGGGCGTCCACCACATCACGATCACCGGGGCCGACCGCCAGACCTCGATCGACTTCTGGGAGGGCGTGCTCGGGATGCCGTTCGTCTTCGAGCAGCCCAACCTCGACAACGCCGCCGAGAGCCATCTGTACTTCGACCCGGGCGATGGCCGCCTGATCACGATCTTCACCAACGAGGAGCGCACCGCCGACCCGGCCCGCACCCCGACCGATCCGGGCTGCGTCCACCACCTCGCCTTCGCGGTCTCCAACGCGACCTTCCGTCAGGCCGTCGAGCGCCTCGACGAACGCGAGATCCGCCACAGCGGCGTCAAGGACCGCGGCTTCATGGACTCGATCTACTTCACCGACCCGCTCGGCTTGCTGATCGAGCTCGCCTCCTACCGCTTCGAGCCACCGCACGGCTTCACCCACGCCGAGGTCCTGCTGGAAGCCCACAAGCTGCGCGTCGCACGCGACGACTACAACATCGCCCCGATCCACCTCGCCGACGCGATCGAGGCGATGACACTCCGCTCGCGCGAGTCGCTCTCCGCCGACCGCGCGCCGCGGGACCCCTATAACAACGGCTGAGACGAGCGCGCGTCGGTGCAGCGCGGCGCGGGCGTTGGTGGCGTTCAGTGCGAGTCGTCGACCGTGACGCGCGGCGCGGTCTGCGGGCACCGAGGAGAGCAAGCGGCGTTGGCACCTCGTCGCGTGGTCGGTCGTCCGCCCGCGCCGCCGGGGGTGGGTGGGCCTGTCTAGCGTGATGTGGTCGCGCTATGCAGGCCCACCCTGCACTGCCAATGGCACCTCGGGGCTCCTGGGCCTGTCTGGCGCGGGGCGCTCGCGTCAAACAGGCCCACCCCTCGGCGGCTCATTTGCGCGGCGCGCTCGATCGCACCTCGACCGCGCATATCGCGGTCAACGTGCGATCGAGTTGACGGAATGGCATCTGCCCCGCGGTATGCGCGGGCTGGATGCCATTGAGTGAGATGCCGACTCCGAATCGCCAACCCAAACGCCAACGGATGACCGGCCAACGCCCCGATCCACCAACCCCGCTCGCCCTCCTCGGTGCCAACAAACCCCGCTGCGTACCCAGACCAACGCCGCGCGCTGGGCGCCACGTCAGACCGCGCCACGCACTCAAAGTCACGCCTGGACCGCGCCGGCGGGCGGGTCGCCGAACCCCTACAACAACGGCCGACGCACGGCCACTAGCTGGCCGCCGGCGCCTCAGTCTCCAGCACGTCGAAGGACCACACCTCAGAGCCCGTCCCGACCGGGCCGCCGGTGCGGTGCTGGGCGTGGCCGGCGGCGAAGTCCGGGCCCTTCATCCACGCGACGAAGTCCTCCTCGGACCGCCACTGGGTGATGACGAGGCAGACCTCGCGCTCGTCGTTTGGCCGCAGCAGTTGGAAGGACTCGAAGCCCTCGGCCGATCGTCGCAGAAAC
>JBEVLC010000155.1:0-22547 GCA_040509415.1 Baekduia sp.
CTCGGCGCCATGCGCCGGGGGCTCGTCGCGTTCAGGGACCCGGCCGGGCCGGCAGTGGGTTCGTTCACGTTGAGGACTCCGGCCTCCCCTGCGGTGGGCCGACCACGCCACGCGCGGCGGGCCCGCCCCTCGCGCGTGGCAGCATGAGGCTCGTGCCTCCCGCTCGTCGCTCCCGCCATCCCGCCTCGGCCGCCTTCGACGATCCGACCCCGCGACCGCCCGGCGCGCCGACGATCGCCGCGGAGCTGCCGGCGCGAGCGCTGGAGGAGATCGTGCTCGACGACGAGGCCCGGATCGAGCACGTCGAGCTGACCGGCGCCCTGCCGGCCGGCGCCGTCGCACGCGGCGCGACGATCGAGGAGGCGCGGATCCGCGGCGCGCTCGCCGGCGCCAAGCTCCACGAGCTTCACCTGCACGACGCCCAGCTCACCGGCGCCGACCTCGCCAACGTCGACCTCCAGGGGGCGCACCTGAGCCGCCTGGAGATCGCCAACTGCCGCATGACCGGCGCCCAGCTGGTCGAGACGACGCTCGTCGACGTCACGCTGACCGGCTGCCGCCTGGACTTCGCCAACCTCACGGCCGCGCGGCTGGACCGGGTGGTCTTTCGCGACTGCCAGCTCGAGGAGGCCGCGCTGGACCAGGTCCAGCTGCGTGACGTCCGCTTCGAGTCTTGTGACCTGCGGCGGGCGACGTTGAACCAGAGCCGCCACCATCGCGTGCAGATGCACGGCTGCCGCCTCGACGGCCTGCGCTCCATCAGCGACCTCAACGGCGTCGCGATGCCCTTCCCCGACATTGTCGACCAGGCCCAAGCCTTCGCCGGCGCGCTCGGGATCACGGTGGTCATCGACCCGGGCAACGACGCCTGAGCAGCCCGGAGTCGGTCCATCCGGGCCGTCCGCTAGAGGCCAAAAGGCCGGGAGCGCCGCGCACGTGTCACACTGTGGGTTCGCGCGTCCAGCTAGGCGCGCGTTTGCACGTCAAGACTTCATTCGCAACACCCAAGCAGAAGGAACCCACCCGGTGGCAAAGCAGCGCAAAACCGCAACGAAGCCCGCTCGTCGCAAGGACAAGAAGGGCGGCCCCGGCTCCGGGCGCCGCAAGCCTTGTCCGTACTGCAAGGACAAGATCGAGCAGGTCGACTACAAGAACGTGGGCGACCTCCGTCGTTTCGTCTCCGAGCGCGGCAAGATCCGCTCGCGCCGCATCACGGGCGCCTGCCGCCGGCACCAGAGCCAGATCGCGACCGCCGTCAAGCGTGCGCGCGAGCTCGCCCTGCTGCCCTACGCGGCCGAGCCCGCCTCCGAGAGCGTCGGCGGCCGTCGCGGCCGTGACCGCGATCGGGAGCGCGAGTAGCCCATGCCCGAAGCCATCCTGCTCAAGGACGTCGACGGCGTCGGCTCCCGCGGAGCCGTCGTCGACGTCTCCAAGGGCTACCTCCGCAACTTCCTGATCCCGCGCAAGCTCGCCGCGCCGGCGACCAAGGGCCTGCTCCGCGAGGCCTCGCGCACCCAGGACGCCTACAACAAGGCGACCGCCGGGCGCATCTCGCAGGCTCAGGACTACGCCGAGCAGCTCAACAAGACGGTCCTGACGATCTCCCAGCAGGCCGGCGAAGACGGCCGCCTGTTCGGCTCGGTCACCAACCAGGACATCGCCGAGGCGATCAAGGAGGCCCGCGGCATCGACGTGGACCGCCGCAAGATCCACCTCGACGACCCCATCAAGAACGTGGGCACCTACCAGGTCGTCCTCGAGATCTCCGATGGCGTCACCGCGACCGTCAAGGTGATGGTCTCCGAGGCCTAGGCCCGAACCCCACCGCAGCCCTTCTGAGACGGCGTCCTTCGGGGCGCCGTTTCTCGTTGGCGAGCCGGGCGCCTTCTGGCACGAAGAAGGCACGGAATTTCCGGGCAGGACGTGTGTCGGCGTCCTGCTCTCGCGCTACGTTCGTGGGCTCCGTGAGCACCTACGAGTACGAGCAGGAAGCACCCTCCTCCATGGGCCAGGCGACCCTCGCGCCGCCGCACTCGCTGGAGGCCGAGCAGTCCGTGCTCGGCGCCGTGCTGCTGTCGGACAAGGTCCACTACGCGTATGTGATCGAGGAGGGCCTGCGGCCGGAGGACTTCTACCGCGAGCGCCACCAGGTCATCTACCAGTCGATGCTCGACCTCTACAACGAGTCAGAGCCCATCGACGTCGTCACGGTCACCGAGCACCTGCGCGCCCGCGGCGCGCTGGAGAACGCCGGCGGCCCGGCGGAGATCGACGCGCTGACCGCCGCGGTCCCGGCCGTCGGCAACCTGCGCCGCTACGGCTCGATCGTCCGCGAGATGTCGCTGCTGCGCAAGCTGCTGACCGCGACCTACGAGATCCAGTCCTCGGTCCACAACCACGAGGGCCTCCCCCGCGACATCGTCGAGCAAGCCGAGAAGGCGATGCTCGAGGTCGGCCGCGACGACCGCCAGAAGGACTTCCGCAAGGTCGGCGAGGTCCTCCACGAGGAGCTCGACCGCTGGCACGAGCTCTCCACCGAGGGCAAGTCGATGACCGGCACACCGTCGGGCTTCCACGAGCTCGACGAGATGACGGGCGGGTTCCAGCCGGGGAACATGATCATCGTGGCGGCACGTCCGTCGATGGGCAAATGCTGTGTGGGCTCTACACTAGTTTACGATCCTGAGCGCGGTTACCGCCGCCGGCTCGACGAGGTCGTCCGCGACGTCGAGATGGGCTCGGAGTGCTTTGTTGCCTCGCTGGGCCCCGACTTCAAGCTGCGCACGTCGCGCGTAAGCGCATCTCTGCGCAGCGGCGTCAAGCCGGTGTTCCGTCTTACGACCAAGCTTGGCCGCCACGTCGAGGCGACGGCGAACCATCCGCTGCTCACCGTGCGTGGCTGGCGGCAGCTTGACGAGCTCGGGCCGGGCGATCGCATCGCGGTTCCACGAAACCTCCCGCGTTCCGGGCTCCAGCAGTCGATGCCCGACTTCGAGCTGGTGCTCCTCGCCGGGCTCATCGCCGACGGCAACCTCACGAACCAGACCGCACGCTTCACATTCGGCCCGGACTCGCCCGTCGTCGAGACCATGGAGCAGGCCGCACTCGATGCCGGCGTGCGGTTCCAGATCGACAGCACCGAGACCTGCGCGACGCTGTCTCGTACCGGCACGACCGGCGAGAACCCCGTCACCGAGCTCTGCCGCCGGCACGGCGTCTGGGGCAAGCGCTCCGAGCACAAGTTCGTCCCAGACGCCATCTTTGGCCTCGACAACGAACGGATCGCCCGCTTCCTCAGCGTCCTCTACTCCTGCGACGGCCACATCTACGCCGCCGAGCGCCTGCGGCAGGTCGGATACACCACGATCAGCCGCCGACTCGCCGACGACGTCCAGCACCTGCTGCTGCGGCTCGGCATCGTCGCGAAGATCCGCGAGCTGCCGCGCCCGGTCTATGAGGGCACCGAGAAGACGGCCTGGGAGGTGCTCGTCACCGGCCAGGAGGACCTGCGTCGCTTCCTTGACGAGGTGCCCGTGGTCGGCAAGACCGCGGCGCGCGTCCGGCTGCTCGACGGCCTGGCGACCGTGCGGACGAAGACCAACGTCGACACGATCCCTCCGGAGGGCTGGGAGCTTGTGGCTGCGGCGAAGGGCGACCGATCCTGGCGGGCGGTCAGCATGGCCGCGGGCTATTCGGAGACCCGCAACTGGCACGTCGGCTCTCGCGGCCTCTCCCGCCCGCGGATGGCGCAACTCGCCGACGTGCTCGACGCCCCACAGCTCCAGCAGCTCGCCGAGGCCGACGTCTGGTGGGACGAGATCGCCTCAATCGAGCCGATCGGCGAGCAGGAGACCTACGACATCGAGGTCCCCGGCGATCACAACTTCGTCGCCAACGACATCGTCGTGCACAACAGCGCGTTGGTCACCAACTTCGCCGAGAACGTCGCACTGCACCCAGACCGCCCCCGCCCCGTCGCCCTCTTCAGCCTGGAAATGTCCGAATCCGAGCTGGCGCAGCGCTTCATCGCCTCGCAGGCGTCGATCAAGGGCGATGACTTGCGCAAGGGCCGGCTGAAGGACGAGCGCAAGTGGAAGCGGGTGCTGGAGACCGCAGCGCGCTACGACAAGTCACCGCTCTTCGTCGACGACTCGTCCGACATCGGCATCCTCGAGGTCCGCGCCAAGGCGCGGCGGCTGCATCAGCAGACGATGGCCGAGTACGGCGGACTGGGGATGATCATCGTCGACTACCTCCAGCTGCTGCGCACCGACGCGCGCACCGACAACCGCGTGCAGGCGATCGGCGAGATCTCGCGCGGGTTGAAGATCCTCGCGCGGGAGCTCGAGGTCCCGGTCATCGCGCTGTCGCAGCTCTCCCGCGGCGTCGAGTCGCGGACCGACAAGCGCCCGATGCTCTCGGACCTGCGCGAGTCCGGCCAGATCGAGCAGGACGCCGACCTCGTCATGTTCATCTATCGCGACGAGTACTACAACGAGAACACCGACCGTCCGGGCGAGGCCGACCTGATCGTCGCCAAGCACCGAAACGGCGGCCTGGGTGACGTGCCCCTGACCTTCCAGGGCGAGTACCCGCGCTTCCTCGGCCTTCAGCGCGCGGCCTAGCCGGGCCAGCGCCCCCTACACTTTCCAAAGAAATGCCAGGAACCGTGATCGTCGGCGCCCAGTGGGGCGATGAAGGCAAGGGCAAGGTCATCGACCTCCTAGCCGAGCACGCAGATGTTGTCATCCGCTTTCAGGGGGGCAACAACGCGGGCCACACGATCATCCACGCGGGTGAGACGTGGAAGTTCCACCTGATCCCGAGCGGGATCCTCTACCCCGGCCGCACGTGCGTGATCGGCAACGGCGTCGTCGTGGACCCCGCCGTCCTGTGCACCGAGATCGATGACCTCCGCGCCCGCGGCGTCGACGTCAGCGGCCTCAAGCTGAGCGCCAACGCGCACCTGATCATGCCCTACCACCTGCTCCTCGACGTCGAGGGCGAGCAGAAGCTCGGCAAGAACCTGATCGGCACGACCAAGCGCGGCATCGGCCCGGCGTACTCCGACAAGGCGGCACGCCTCGGCATCCGCGTGCAGGACATGCTCGACGAGCAGATCCTCAAGAAGAAGATCGCCGCGGCGCTGGAGCCCAAGCGCCAGCAGCTGCGCCCGTTCGCGCGCGAGATCGACCTGCAGACGATGACCGAGCAGTACCTGACCTTCGGCCACCGCCTCGAGCAGCACATCGCCGACACGAGCGCCCTGGCCTGGCGCGCGCTGGACGACGACAAGCACATCCTCTGCGAGGGCGCCCCGGGCGCGCTGCTGGACATCGACCACGGCACCTATCCGTTCGTGACGTCGTCCAACCCGGTCGCGGGCGCCGCGACGACGGGCTCGGGCGTCGGGCCGCGCGACATCGCCGAGGTCTGGGGCGTCACCAAGGCCTACGCGACGCGCGTCGGTGCCGGGCCGTTTCCGTCCGAGCTGCACGATGACACCGGCGAGGAGATCCGCCAGAAGGGTGGCGAGTTCGGCACGACCACCGGTCGCGCCCGGCGCACCGGCTGGCTGGACGTCGTCGCGCTGCGCTACGCCGCCCGCCTGAACTCGCTGAGCGCGCTGGCGGTCACCAAGCTGGACGTGCTGTCGGGCTTCGACACGCTGAAGGTCTGCACCCAGTACCGCGGCACGCGCGACGAGGACTTCATCACCGACACGTTCCCCTACCACCAGTCGGTGCTGCACCACGCCGAGGGCGTCTACACCGAGCTGCCGGGCTGGTCTGAGGACCTCAGCGACATCCGCTCCTACGAGGATCTCCCGCAGAACGCGCGGGACTACCTCACCTACCTCGAAGAGGCGGTCGGCGTGCCGGTCGTGCTCGTCGGCGTCGGCCCGGGCCGCGAGCAGATCATCTGGACCGAGGCGGCCAAGGACTCGGCGCTCGCCGCCGACGCCATGCGCGCCACCGAAGCGGCGTAGGCCGCCGCTCTACCGCCAGTTCTCCACGAGCTCCGCGTCAGTCACCTGGCGCACGACGCGTGCCGGGACGCCCATGACCAGCGCGCGCGCCGGCACGTTGTTGGTGACGACGGCGCCGGCGGCGACGAACGCCTCCTCGCCGATCTCGACGCCCGGCGTCAGCGTCGCGCCACCGCCCACGCGGCAGGCGCGCCGCAGCGTCGGCCCCTTGATCGGCTCGCCCTTGGGGTGGCGGCCCATCGCGTTGTCGTTGGTCATCACCGCGCCGGGGCCGATGAAGACGTCGTCCTCGATGGTCATGTAGGCCGTGACGTAGACGCGTGACTGGATGCGCACGCGATCGCCGACGATCGTGTCGTTGTCGACCGTCGAGCCCTGCCCGACGATCGAGCCGGCGCCGATCCGCGCGCGCTCACGCACGTAGGCCTGGTCGCCGATGATCGCCCGCTCCCCGATCTCAGCGCCGGCGAGCAGGATCGCGCCCGCGCAGATCCGGGCGCCCGCGCCGACGCGCAGCGGGGGCGGCGCGTCCCGCGAAGCGGTGGACTTGGGGCCGAGCACCACGGGCTTGCCGAGGATCGCCCCGTCCTGCACGCTGACGCCGTCTGCGAGCACGACGCCGGCGTGGACGACGACGTTGGCGCCGAAGGTCACGTCGACGCCAATCTGGGCGTCGGGATGCAGGAAGAGCCCTGGGGCGTCTGTCACGGCCATGGCGGATACCCTAGTCGGGCCGTGGGAAGCCATGAACCGCTGCGCGGCGCGGTGCTCGGCCTCGGGATGATGGGCCGCCACCACGCCCGCATCCTCCAGTCCAACCCCGCCATGCGCTTCGCCGGTGCCGTCGATCCGGGCGGGGATCGCTTCGGGGCCGTCGCTCAGCGCTCGCTGATCTTCGCGACCGTCGACGAGCTGCTGGCCGCGCCGGGTGGCGCGCCCGACTTCGCGACCATCGCGGTGCCGACCGAGGAGCACCTGCGTGCCGTGCGCGAGCTGGCCGCCGCGGGCGTCCACGTCCTGGTGGAGAAGCCGCTGGCCGCGACGGCCGACGAGGCGCGCGAGCTGATCGGCATCGTGCGCGAGGCCGGCATCCACGGCGCCGTCGGGCACGTCGAGCGCTGCAACCCGGCGCTGCGCGCCCTGCGCACCCGCGTCCAAGAGGGCCTGCTGGGCGACCTGTTCGTGATCGCCACCGAGCGCGTCGGGCCGTTCCCGGATCGCGTCCGCGACGTCGGCGTCGTCAAGGACCTCGCCACGCACGACCTCGACCTCGTCCGCTGGCTCGGGGGCGCCCCGATCGAGCGCGTCGCCGCGCAGACCCAGCACCGCATGGGCCGCCACCACGAGGACCTCGTCTTGGTGACCGGGCGGCTGGAGAACGGACGCGCGTTCAACTCCACTGTCGACTGGCTGACGCCGACCAAGGTCCGTCGCACGCGCGTGCTGGGCGAGCGCGGGATGCTCGTCGCCGACACCCTGCGCGCCGACTTGTCGTTCTACGCCAACGCCCACGTCACGACGCAGGGCTGGCCGGCGATGCAGGAGCTGCGCGGCGTCGCCGAGGGCGACATGACGCGCTACGCGTTGGAGCGCCGCGAGCCGCTGGCCGTCGAGCTGGAGGAGTTCTGCGCGCTGCTGCGCGGCGAGGATGGCGCGGCGGTCGTGACGCTCGAAGAGGGGCTGGAGACCGTCGCGGTCGCCGAGGCGGTGCTGGCCAGCGCGGCGTCGGGCGAGACGGTGGCGCTGGCCGGGAGCGCGTCGGCGTGAGGGCTGTTGTTGTCGCGGGCACAACGCCGGTAGTCGCCGGGGGTCTCCGCTGATGCGCGCCGTCGTCGTTGCGCTGGGCAAAGTGGGGCTACCGCTGGCGGCGCGGATCGCGCTCGCCGGCCATGACGTCGTGGGCGCCGACATCGACCCGCAGGTCGTGGCGCTCGTCAACGCGGGCAAGGCGCCGTTCCCCAACGAGGCCGGGCTGCCGGAGGCGCTGGCGGCTACCGTCGCCGACGGACGCCTGCGCGCGGTGGGCGACACCGCGGCCGCGGTGGCCGAAGGGCCGGACCTGGTCGTCGCCGTCCCCCCGCTGGTGGTCGATGCGAGCGCCCGGCCGGATTGGGGGATCCTCGACGCGGTCGTCGCCGACATCGGCCGCGGCCTGAAGGCTGGAACCACGGTCTCGATCGAGACGACCGTGCCCGTCGGCACGACCCGCGGCCGGGTCGTTCCCGCCCTGGAGGCGGCGTCCGGCCTGCGCGAGGGCTCCGACTTCCACGTCGTCTTCTCGCCGGAGCGGATCTTCAGCGGGCGCGCGATCGCCGACCTCGACAAGTACCCCAAGTTGGTCGGTGGCCTCAGCCCGGCCGGCGAGGCACGCGGCATCGAGTTGTACGCGTCGTTCCTGGACGCCGAGGTCCGCGGGCTTGGCAGCGCCGAGGCCGCCGAGCTGAGCAAGCTCGCCGAGACGACCTACCGCGACATCAACATCGCCTTTGCCAACGAGCTGGCGCGCTACGCCGACACGCTCGGCATCGACGTGCTGTCGGTCATCGACGCGGCCAACTCCCAGCCCTACTCGCACGTCCATAGGCCGGGGATCGCGGTCGGCGGCCACTGCATCCCGGTCTACCCGCGCTTCCTGCTGGCCGGCGATCCCGACGCGCGCCTGCCGTTCGCCGCGCGTGAGATCAACGAGCGGATGCCGACGTACGCCGCGGACCTGCTGGGCGACGTAGACGGCAGGCGCGTGCTGATCCTCGGCGTCGCTTACCGGGGCGGCGTCAAGGAGACGGCGTTCAGCGGGGCCTTCGCGCTGCGCGACGCCCTGGCCGGCCGTGGTGCCACAGTGCTCGCCACCGACCCGATGTTCAGCGACGACGAGCTGCGCGGTCACGGCTTCACGGCGTGGGATGGCGCCAGCGAGGTCGACGCCGCGATCGTCCAGGCCGATCACGTCCAGTACGCGACGCTCACCGCCGCCGACCTCCCGGGCCTCACCGCGATCGTCGACGGTCGCGGCATCCTCGACGCCGCCAACTTCACCGGCATCCCGCTCCGGCGCATCGGCCGGCCGGAGGGGACCGCGCAGGACGCAGGCTCGTCGCTCGCGCCGCGCTCCTAAACGGCAGCCGCCGCGTGCTCGTCGATCGCTGCGACCACACGCTCTCCGGCCTTCCCGTCGCCGTAGAGCTGAGGATGCTCGACTGGCGGCTCCTCGCCTAGTGCGGTCAGCGCCGAGTGCAGGTCGAGGTCGACCAGCACGTTCCAGCCGACGTCGACCGTCTCCACCCACTCGGTCGTGTCGCGCATCGTCACGCACGGCACGCCGGCGAAGTAGGCCTCCTTCTGCACGCCGCCCGAATCGGTCAGCACGCGGCGCGCGTTGGTCAGCAGCGACGTGAAGGCCATGTAGCCCAGCGGCGGCGCCAGCCGCACGTGCTCGGCGGACTGCAGCTCGTCGAGCCAGCCGGCGGCGTCCAGGCGCGCGCCCGTGCGCGGATGCAACGGCAGGACGACCGGCTCCTCCAGTGCCAGCAGCAAGTCCACCAACTTGCGCAGCCGCTCGGGAACGTCGACGTTGCCCGCGCGGTGCGACGTGGCGATGATGTACTCGCCCGGGACCACGCCCGCGTCGCGCAGCGGCTTGACGTCGGCCTTCGCGCGCGGCTGGAACATCATCGACACGTCGACCATCACGTCGCCGACGTTGACCACGCGGCCGGCGACCGACTCGCGCTCCAGGTTCTGCTCCGCGGTCTCCGACGGCACCAGCAGCAGCTCTGACAGGTGGTCGGTGAGCACCCGGTTGAGCTCCTCGGGCATCCGGCGGTCGAACGAGCGCATGCCCGCCTCGACGTGTACGACCGGGATGTTGGCCTGCGCCGCCGCCAGCCCGCCGGCGACCGTCGAGTTCGTGTCCCCGTAGACGAGCACGACGTCGGGCTGCTCGGTCGCCAGCAGCGGCCCGATCTCGGCGAGCATCCGCGCGGTCTGCTCGGTGTTGCTCCCGCCGGCGATGTGCAGCTGGACCTCCGGCCGCGGCACCTGGAGCTCCTCGAAGAAGATCGCCGAGAGCTCGTCGTCGTGATGCTGGCCGGTGTGCACCAGCAGCTCGTCGTGGTGCTCGCGCAGCAGGCGGGAGACGGCGGCGGCCTTGACGAACTGCGGCCGGTTGCCGATGACGGTGATGATCTTCATGTTGGTGTTCTAGGCCTCGAGAGCGTCGCGGATGTGGGCGGCAAACGCATCGGCCGCGGTCTGGGTGAGCGGGCCGGGGGCGGCCGGAAGGGTGATGTCGTCGATCCGAACGATCGGCTGGACCTCGCGCGTGGTTGAGACCAGGAACGCCTCGTGCGCACCGGTCAGCTCCTCGCGCGTGACGACCTCCTCGCGCGCGTGCGGCAGGAGCGCGAGCAGGCGACGGCGCGTGATCGAGTCCAGCACGTGGTCGCTGAGCGGCGGCGTGACGAGGGTCTCGCCGTCCAAGGACACGAAGAACGAGGAGGTCGGGCCCTCCAACACGCGGCCGTGCGGCGTGACGAGCAGCGCCTCGGTCGCGCCCTTCTCGCTCGCCAGCCGCGTCGCGAGCATGTTCCCGCCGTAACTGAGCGACTTCACGCCGTCCAGGATCCGCGGTGGCGCGTAGGTGATGGTGGCGAGGATCAGCGGCTCGCGCTCGGCCGGCACGGCCTCGATGAGCCCGACGCGGCGGCCACCGCGGGTGACCAAGAAGCGCACCGCACCGGTGACCGGTCCCGCCTCGGCAAGGAGCGCGTCGATGTCGGCCTGCACGGCGCCGAGGTCGATCTCCAGCCGCAGGTTCTGGGCGGAATTGGCCATCCGGCGCAGGTGGTCCTCCATGGCGAAGAGGCGGCCGTCGTAGACCGAGATCACCTCGAAGACGCCGTCGCCGCGCAGCAGCCCGAGATCGGTGACGCCGATCGTCGCCTCGTCGGCGGGCAGGACCGTCCCGTCGACGACGGCGAGTGCGGTGAGGGCCATGGCCCCATTCTTGCCGATGGCCCGTTTAGGTGGTCAGCGCCTCGACCGGCACCGCCGGGAGGGTGAGGCGCGCGAGCGTACCGCCGCCGGGCGCGGCCTCCAGCGTCACCGAGCCGCCGTGGGCCTCGGCGACCTGGCGTACGATCGCCAGGCCGAGGCCAGATCCCGGCCGCCCGCGTGCGTTGGCGCCACGGTGGAAGCGGTCAAAGACGTGAGGCAGGTCGGCGGGGTCGATCCCGGGACCGTGGTCGCGAACGGTCAACACCCCGTCGCGCAGGGCGATCTCCACCGCGCTGCCGGCCGGCGAGTGCTTGGCCGCGTTGTCCAGCAGGTTGTTGATCGCGCGCGCGAGACGCTCGGGCGCGCCCTCGACCACGCAGGGCTCGGTCGTCAGCTGGAAGTCCAGGCCGGGCGCGTGGCGGCGAGCGCGCTGGACCGACTCATAGGCCAACGCGTCCAGGCGCACATCCTCAACCGCCGGATCGGGAGCGTCGCCACGGGCGAGGTCGATGAGGTCACCGATCAGCGCGGTCAGCTCCTCGGCCTGCTCGACGACCTCGCCGGCGATCAGGCGGCGGTCGTCGTCGGGGATCGTGGGTGCGTCGCGCAGCAACTCGGCGTTGGTCCGCACGCTGGTGACTGGTGTGCGCAACTCGTGCGAGGCGTCGGCGACGAGCTGGCGCTGCGCGGCGATCGAGTCGGCGAGCGCACCCTGGGAGGCGGCGAGCTCGTGCTCGGTCGGCGCGGCGACCGGCCGGGAGAGGACACGCGCCAGCAGCGCCGCGAACGCGGTCCCGAAGACCGTGAGCAGCGCGAGGACGATGCGCAGTCTTGAGAGCGCGCGATCGACGGACGCCAGCGAGCGCGCCAGCTGCACGGCGCCGCGGCCGGGCAGCGCGACGGTGAGCATGCGTACGTGGACGCCGTCGGCGTGGGTGTCCTCCAAGACCCGGCTGCTGGTGGTCGAGCGGGCGAGCGCGCGGGTCTGGTCCGTGACCGGCAACCGTGGGTCACGGGGGAACAGCGGTCGCCGGACCGCGCCGTCGACGGTGACGAACTGCACGTAGCTCTGGGCGGTGCCGGTCCGCCGCAGCGGCTGGGGCACGCGCCGCGGGAAGTCGCGGGCGTTGGCGGGGTTCGGCGGGATCCGCGCCGTCTGGCTGCCCTGGTCTCGCAGCGAGTCGTCCACCTGGCCGCGCAGCTCGCCACGCATCACCAGGTAGCACACGACCGACGCCAAGACGAGCGTCGCCCCCACCACCAGCGCGGACATGATCGTCACGCGCCGGCGCAGGCTCATGCCGGCTCCTCCCGCAGGATGTAGCCGACGCCGCGCACCGTGTGCAGCAGGCGCGCCTCGCCACCGGCCTCGGTCTTGCGCCGCAAGTACCCCATGTAGACCCCAAGGACGTTCGAGGTCGCGCCGAAGTCGTAGCCCCACACCTGCTCGAAGACCGTCGAGCGCTCCAGCACCTGGCGCGGGTGGCGCAGGAAGAGCTCCAGCAGCGCGTACTCGGTGCGGCTGAGTTCCATGCGCCGGTCGCCGCGCCAGACGTCGCGGGTGGCCGGTTCGAGGCGCAGGTTGCCGAAGCGCAGCTCGTCAGTCGGGCCGTCGATGCGGCGCAGCAGCGCGCGCAGCCGGGCTTGGAGCTCTCTGAGGGCAAAGGGCTTGACGAGGTAGTCGTCGGCGCCGGCGTCGAGGCCTGCGACGCGGTCGTCGACCGCGTCGCGCGCGGTCAGCATCAGGACCGGCGTGCGGTCGCCGGCGGCTCGCATCCGCCGGCAGGCCTCCAGGCCATCGAGGTGTGGCATGGAGACGTCGAGCACGATCGCGTCATATCGCGCAGCCGCGACCCGCTCCAGGGCCTCGCGACCATCCTGCGCGAGATCGACCTCGTAGCGCTCTAGGCCCAGCGCCCGTTGCAGCGAGGTCCGGACCGCCAGCTCATCGTCGACCACCAGCACGCGCATAGGCGTCCCAAGGTAGTTCGACTCCGTAAGAACTCCCTGAGAGACTCGTGAGCGAGCTGCGCCCACGAGGTACCTGCCAGGCATAGGTGACTAACGACCCAACGGTACCGTTGCGCGCAACACGTCTGTTGGGTATCCTCACGTCATGGCTCCCGCTGCCACCACGCCGACGCCACGCCGACGGCCCGCACCGGGCGAACCTCTGCCGACCTGGCGGTCTGCCGAGCGCGCCCAGTTCCTCATCGACACGGTCGGTGGCGTCAACAAGCTCGCGAAGACGCTCGGCGTCTCACCCAGCCAGCCATCCCGGTGGAAGACGGGGCAGGAAGTGCCCAGCCCCGACGTCGCCGCCAAGCTCCTCGATCTCGACCATGTCATCGCACTTGCCGTCCAGGCTTGGCATCCGGCAGTAGTCATGGATTGGATGGCCACCGGCAACG
Organism: Baekduia sp.; assembly: GCA_040509415.1. Classification (GTDB taxonomy): domain Bacteria; phylum Actinomycetota; class Thermoleophilia; order Solirubrobacterales; family Solirubrobacteraceae; genus Baekduia. The sequence goes on from JBEVLC010000155.1 coordinate 13,396, forward strand.
GGTTCCTTGGGGGTGCGCGACCGATCGACGTACTGCTGCAGCGCGGATCGGCCGAGGTCATCGACGCGCTCAAGGCCCGCCTCAGCGGCGCGTACGCCTAGCGCCACGTGCTGCTGTACCGCGTCTTCCCACACCTGCCCTCTGCCAAGAAGGGTGCGCCCGGGCATCCGCTCTACCTCCACCCCGGCCAGGGCAAAGGCCGATGGGACAACCCGGGCTGGTATCTCGCCTGGTACATGACGAGCGAGCCGGCGAGCGCCATCGGTGAGGTGTTCGCGGAGGTTGGCACCTGGCGAAGCGAGATGTTCGGCTTCCCGCAGATTCCTGGCGCGCACTACGCGCTTGGCGTCTACCGCCTGGCAGACGATCTCCCCTACGTCGACCTCGATGACGCGCGGACCCTCCTCAGGCGCAAGATGCGCCCGACCCAGGTCATCGAGCGCAACCGGCCGTACACGCAAGCCGTCGCGCTGGAGATCCACCAGGAGCAGCACTGGAGCGGCATCCGCTGGTGGTCCTTCCACCGGCCGCAATGGCGTGTCTGGTGCCTGTGGGACATCGAGCCGGCGTGTGAGGAGGTGCAGGACCTCGATGTCTCACACGCGGCGGTCCGCGATGCGGCTGGCACGCTGGCGAAGCCGATCGTGGGTTCCTAGCTGACGCGGATGTGGCGATGCCAGTAGACCGCCATCGAGCCGGGGATGCATACGAGCATGATGCGCCAACGCCGCCGGTCGTGGTCTTCGAAGTTGGGGTTCATCGCGATCACCGCCTGATACGGCCCCCAGGCCAAGCACACCGGCACCGAGACGACGAGCAGTGCAGCGAGCGCGTAATCAGGCGGCGCGCCGCTGAGTGTCGCGACCACTGCCACGAGGACCTGCGCGGCCGAGAAGCCGGCATACCGTCGTAGACGCCGGTAAAGGCGATCAGGCATCTCAACCGGTAGTCGGCAGGCCGTCACCTGAACCTGAGCGCACGGTCCTCCCTGGCAGGCAGCTGCGTTGTAGTCTCTTAGCGGTGCGGCGACTGTTCATTGGGATATTCTGTGTGGTTCTGGCCACGATCGTCACAACGGCGGTCGCCATCCCGCCGGCCGGCGCACCCTCACGCACGGACCTTCGGGCGCGAGCGAAAGCACTGGGCCTCAGCCGGCACGCCGACGCGATCGCTCGCGACGCGCTGGCCGGGGCGCGGCTGGTCCCAGGTGGCAACTCCGCGCTTGGAGCAACACGGCTCGGCGGGCGCCCGGACCTCCCCCGCAGCATGACGTGGCCTCGGTGCGGAGGGCGGCCGCTGAGCTTCCTAGCGCAGCTGCGCCTCCATGACATCGCCGCGATCGCTCCTCGGATGGTGGCGTCCAAGGCAGACGTCCTTCTGGTTTTCGCCGCCATCAACGAGGACCCCGATGGGATCGCCGGTGTCGAGGAGGCCTACGGCCAGGTCGGTCGCGAGACCTGCGTTGTCGTTCGCACAGTGCGCGGCCGACTCACGCGGCGCCCGGTGCCGTCCGGCGTAGCAACACTGCGCAACCGTCCGGTGCGGATGCGCCCGACGCTGACCGTTCCGGACAGCGGCATCGCTCGGGAGCGATACCACCTCGACATGAGCGGGAAGGGGTTCGACCGCTGGCTTGAGCTCTCGGCTGAAGCGGCCGCGGGGACGCTGGGTCGCACGACCAGGTACACGCCCGTCCACCAGGTTCTGGGCTGGCCGTCACCCGTGCAGGACACGCCACTCTACGGCTGCGGCCACGGGCGGCGGTCGTCGCAGCCGACATACCGCCTGTTCCTCCAACTCGACTTCGACGAGCCCCTACGCTTCGCGATCGGCGACGGCGGCGCGCTGTATCTCTCGGGCCGACCAGCCGATCTGCGTGCTGGGCGATTCGGTCGACTGTGCGCCGAGTTCCAAGAGGGCTAGCAGGCTCACTGGCTGTCTAGACCGAAGGCACCTGCGCTCGTCGACACGACGCGCCAGGTGTTCAAGGCGGCGAGGAGCGGGACGTCTGCGCGGTCGACGCTCAGCCACAACAACTTGCGCGTGGAACCGTCGTGGAGGTCGAGGGTCAGGCGGTCGGTCATCTTGCCTCGCCGCCCGCTCGCACCGGCGATCTCGTTGGCAGAGATCCAGTTCAGCTGCTTGCCAGCCGCTTTCGCCGCCGCCATCTCGGCGTCCTGGACCGGTCGCCGTCGCGGCGTCGCCGATACGGTCGGCCCCTTCTCGTGCCCTCGCGTTGCCTTGAGATCGAGCCGGACCAGCAGCAGGCCGTCATCGCAGAGCCACAGCTCGCGATGGATCCAGTCGAACAACCCGGTCGTGCAACTCGCCGTCACCAAGCGACCCTCTCGCATCGCGCCAACCTACCGCGACGTCCGCCACCTCAGGGATGGCCCGAGAACGAAAGAAGCCCGGCAAACGCCAGGCTTCCACTAGGAATCAAACCTAGAACCTTCGGATTAAGAGTGGCCCCGAAGCAGCGGAAGTACAGGCAAGAAGCGGGGAGCGCGTACCGGGTGGAGCGGTTGCGTGAGGGTTCTTTCTGGGGGTTGGGGACATGTCTCGGGACACGCCACGGAGCATCCACCAAGCGAGAGCTAAGCCGCCGGTCGAGCAACCGCTAGCACTACGCGCCGGTCCTCGCTCCCATACGCCTGAGCTTCGATCGCAAACGCTCCAAGTTGATCCGCACCTGGCAGCGGACCAAATCCGGTCTCTCTCCACCGCCCGTGCCATGCCCGGCCACAAGGCCCATCATCTGGAACTCCCTTGAAGCGAGGAAGGTAGACGTCGAGTCGAGCGATCGACCCATATCGTAGGCGCAAGCACTTCGAGACTTCTGCGCCGCGCCTGAGCCGTGGCATGTCAGCGGGCTTATGCCGCCAGTCGAAGACTAGGAACGCGGCGGGCGTGTCAGCAATGGAAATGAGCCGGTTGCCCGCTGCCTGGAGGCTCACACGGGCGTCGCGGGCCAGTCGCTCGACTTCATCCAAGCCCCCCTCGATGTCGTACTGGCCAACTACCAATGACCGCGGCATGAGCAACATCGATGCGCCGAGATCGCAGAGGTACTCCTCCTCTGCGTTGGTGCCGTTCTGCCCTGGCTCCTTGGTGTCGAGCCGATAGCGAGCTTCCTTCTTGAAGCCTGGGAACGCGAGATGCATCAGCTCATGCGCGCACGTGAAGCGCTGGCGTTCGTCGCCATCTTGGTCGTTCAAGTCCATGACGAGCTGCCCGTTCGCGTCTGCGTAGATGCGACCCGCAAAGTCCCATGGCTGTCGACGACGCTTCACCCCTTGGACTGAAGCAACGAGTTCCACGTCGACCGGTAGAGAATGCTGCTCGGCAGCAGCTCGCAGCGACTCGGCGTGCGCTTCGATGATGTCCGCCGGTGGCCGCCCGCCGTGCCGGCTCATCAACTTGAGGACGAGCGGCTCGCTCCACTCCTTCGCTTTAGGCATCTTCGTCTAACCCTCGACTCAGACGGAGCGAGTTGTAGATGTATTCCCACCGCTCCGTCGACCGGGGCTCGTCACCTTTGCGGAATCGGATGCTCGCCAGCGTCCGAAGCTCTGCTGAGCTGAGTCCGGCGTCATCGGCAAACGACCGAAGGAGTGGTGGCACGTCTAGGGCCGAGTCATCCGCCCGGTAACGCGGGCCGCCGAGGAGGTCGGCAACGGTGATGTCGAGAGCATCAGCGAGCCGCGCTAGCAGTTGGAGCGAAGGATTGCTGGGCTCGTTCTCAAGCTTCACGAGGTACGGCTTCGACACGCCTGTGAGGCCAGCAAGCTGCGCAAGCGTAAGGCCAGCCTTTTCGCGCTCTTTCCGAAGACGGGCACCGATCTGGTCCGGGGAGGCGGGCACGCCGACAGTTTAGGCCGGTAGTCGGCAGATTGTGAGCGGTAGCTTGCAGACGACCGGCAGCCGGGTATCATGTGGTGTAGATGCAGACGACTAGAGTTTGCGTCACCCCGATCGCCCCTAGGGAGGGCAAGGAGATACGCGAATGTCGTTGTCGGACCGCAATTCCGGAAAGCCGTGGACCTCGGACGATGTGTCGACGCTTCGTGACCTCGCGAAGCACAACACCCCGACACGTGTGATCGGCCTGAAGATAGGCCGGACGCCGGAGGCCGTGGCGAGCAAGGCGAGCGAGCTTCGTGTCTCGCTCAAGCCCACCAACCAGTCCCCCAATAAGGGGCGAAGGAGCTGAGTCATGGTCCTGCTGATCTCATATGACTTGAATGGGCGAGAACGCCCGTCGAGCTACCAGAAGGTCAAGGCCTTCATCGAGAAGAACGCCCAGTCGTCAATTCGGCCGCTGTACTCCCAGTGGCTCGTCGAAACGACGGCAAGCCCGGACGCCTGGACGGATGCCATGTTGGACGCCGGGATCATCGACAGCAATGACCGGCTGTTCATCTGCGAGGCCGCCCAGCCGGCCCAGGGCTGGCTCGACGAGGGCGAATGGGCGTGGCTGCGCGCCCGTATGACGACGCGCGTCTAGCCTCGGTGTGATCACGGGCGTCGACTGTCCGGTAGTCGACGCCGGTGAGCGCGCTCGACGCACGACTGAGCGGCCGAGGACGGTTAGTTGAACTGCGCCTCGAAGGTCGCGTCGTCCCAGTTTGATGTCCGCACGACCTCGAACAGCTTGTCGATAACGAAACCGAGCGCAAACCGCAGGGGGACGAGATCTGCCGCCAAGGCCGCGTACGCGAAATCGGTCCCGGGGGCATACTTGTTCTTCGCCACCTTACGCTGAGCCGACTCGGGATAACCGAGGTCGAGCAAGGCTGAATCTGATCCGTGGGTGGCGATGTTGCGCCCGCGCTTAACGCGCAGTTGCAGATTCGCGATGTCGGCCTCCGTGTAGCCGCGGTGGGCTAGCTCGGACCAGACATCAAACCGCGCGGCCACAGCCTCCCAACGCGCCTCCGCCGCGAATTGCTCGCCCTCCTTCTCACACAGGACTTCAAGGCACGCCATCGTGTTGCGCAACTGAGCGCTTAGCTCGTGGCGACTCCGGCGCATCGCGTGAGCAAGGTTCTGGGATGCGCTAAGGAGCGCTTGTGCGCACCGCTTCTCTAAATTTGCAAATGCATCGAACGGGAGCTTTAGAACCTCGTCTGACGGTGCCGGGTAAGGGGTGTAGTGGAAAGCACCGCCGCCATGCGTCAGTTGCTTTGGTATCCACGCGTCCTCTTCCTTCAGCTTGTATCGCTGCTGCCAGTGGATGCTCGGCTGAGGGACCCATGTCCCCAGGTCAGGCGAAAGCTGGAACTGGTCGGCCGGCGATAGCACCGTCCATACCGCGATTGCATATTGGGCCCTTGCCCGAGCGCGCGGGAGCGCTAGACCCGGGACTCCCTCCTCCACGGACAGAAGCGTGGCACCTCTACGTGTGTCCAGGGGGGTGTCTTCGCCGTGCGTCCATTGCGTCACTGGCGAGATTCGATCGCCCAACAGCTTGTGCACCGCAAGACTGCTGTCGTCGTCGCCAACAGCCGATCGGTCGGTAAGCCATTCGCGTCCGACAACGGCACGTAGGAGCACCGCATCGGTACCAACCTGGATCACTGCACGATCAAGCTCGATGTTTGCGATCGGGGTCGCCACTAGCCAGGGCCCCTGGCTAGCAGCAAGCGTGTCGATCTCCTGAGCGAGATCGATCAGCTCGGGATCGTCGGCACGGTCCATCAGCAGGTCAACAACCAGTGCAGGGAGTGCATCCTCCGGAAATCGATTCGCCGCAGACGCGTGGTCGCGTCGCAAGCGTCGGACGATCTCCCACAGCCGGCCTCGATCCTCCTCTCCGAGCCACTCAACGAGAGGGAGTATCGGAATCTCACCCTTCTCGGTGAGTTCCATCTCTTGCCGCGCCTGCGCAGCAGCGATGCGCGTCCTGAGGTCCATCAGATCGGCGTCGGCCATTTAGACACATTAACCCCTCAGGATTTCGCCGCAGCCGTGATGATCTCGTCTAGCACCAGCGCGGCGCATCGGTCCGCAGTGATCATGCTGCTTAGCCCGACGCCGCCTCTGCGTTGCTCTCACGGGCCCACACGCGGAACACATGCCCGCTGATCGAGCCACCCTGCGACAACAATCCGTTCGACACCAACAACCACCGGCGCGGGACACGTCCGCTACTTCAGGGATGGCGCGAGAACGAAAGAAACCCGGCATTTGCCGGGCTTCTCGTCATGCCCCCACTAGGAATCGAACCTAGAACCTTCGGATTAAGAGTCCGCTGCTCTGCCAGTTGAGCTATAGGGGCGGGGTCGGACAGGATAGCGAGGAGGTGGTGCTGAGCGCCGCCTCGCGGGGCATGCCATTCGCCGCCTCGCGGCCCCCGCGACGCCGCCCTACGAGGACGGCGTAGCCGTCGAGGCAGGCGAGGCCTGAGACGCGGCTTGGCGGGCGCCGTCGAGCTGGGCCTGGATCTGCTCGCGGTCGTCCTTGGGCGTCAGCTCGAGCGCCTTCTTGGAGGCGAGGTCGGCCTTGCGGTTCTGGCCGGCTTGGTAGGCCAATGCCGCGAGCTGCACGTACAGCGGACCGGTCGCCGGACGGCTGTCGACGATGACCTCCATCGCCGAGACGGCCTGGGCGGGCTGGTTGAGACCGCTGGGACCGTACGCCTGGACCATGACCGCGGCGACGGTGTCGTCGGGCTTATCGGTCAGCGTCAGGTACTTGGTCCACGCCGACGCGGCGCCTTGGAGCTTCTCCCTGCCCTTGTCGGTGAAGACGCCCTGGTTGGAGTCGAAGCCGTCGCCGCTGCCGGCCTGCTGGAAGCGGACGCGCGTCAGCTCGGCCCAGGCCTTCGGGTCGGTCGGCCGGGCCCTGATGCCCGCCTCCGCCTTATCGACACGCTGCTGGAAGACCTTGTCGACGCTGGTCTGGCCGCTGCTGGACTTGAACGCGTCCAGCAGGCCGCCGCTCGTCGCGCCACCGACCCCGAACAGCACCAGACCGCCACCCATCAGGATGGCGAGGCTGAGATAGATGGCCTGGACGGCACGCCGGCGGCCGCGGCCGCGAAGGTCGAACAGCATGCGGCTCAGTCTAGTTCGTTCGGGGTCCTGGGATCCCCGCCAGCAAGCGCGTCTGCCGGAGCGTCATCGGCCGGTATCTCCTCGTCCTCATCGTCGTCGTCGGCCAGGAACCCGAAGCGCGGCTCTCCGGTCGGCTGGAAGATCCGGCCGAGGATGAGGCTGATCTCGTACAGGACCACCAGCGGGGCCATCGCGATCAGCATCGTGAAGGGGTCGGGCGTCGGCGTGACGACCGCGGCGATGACCGCGAACAACAGCAGCGCGTAGCCGCGGTAGGCGCGCAGCTGCTTGACCGTCAGGATCCGCAAGCGCACGATCGCCAGCACGCCGATCGGGACCTGGAACAGGACGCCCATCGCCGCCAGCAGCAGCGTGCAGAAGCGGTAGTAGTCCTTGGCTTGGACCAGGATGTCGAAGGCGCCGTCGTTGTAGTTCTGCAAGAACTCGACGGCACGCGGCAGCGCCAGGAAGTAGCCGAACACCACCCCGATGACGAACAGCACCGGCACCATCGTCATCAACGGCAGCGCCACGCGGCGCTCCTGCCTGCTGAAGGCCGGTAAGACGAACGCGTAGAGCTGGAAGAGGATGAACGGCAGCGCGAGCAGCAGCGCCGCGTAGGCGCTGACGGTGATCGTCGTCAGGAACGGCTCGGTCACGCCGAGCGTCACCGGCTGGCGGCCGGTCGACGCCTTGGGCGTCAGCGCCGCGGCCCGCGCGGCCTGAGCGGCGGCGACCTTCAGCTCGCGCGCGGTCTGCGCGCTCTGGGCCCGCGCTGCCGCGCTCACGCCGTCGGCGCCGGCGATCGCGCCGAGCGTCCGCGCCGCATGGGTCAGCGCCGGCGCCGCGGACTTCAGATAGCCGCCGACCGCCTCGTTGAAGCACCCCGAGCGCTCGAGCGCGTCGTTGGCCTTCGCCCGCTCGCTGGCCTTGCAGTCCACGCGGTGGGCGTGATCCAGCGGCTTGTTGATGATGTCGAGGATGCGGTCGTTCTGCCAATAGCAGAGGCTGAACGACAACACGAAGGCCACGATGCAGAGGATGATCCGCGTGCGCAGCTCATCGAGATGCTCGATGAGGCTCAGCCGCTCCTCGTGACCGACCGGCCGGATGGCGGGCAACGGCTACCCGCCAGGACGCGTGGCGGACTCGTCCCGGTCGCCGACGGGGGCGTGGGTCGCGTCAGGCGTGGGGTCGAGCACGTCGGCCTGCTGGGCGCGCGTCAGCTCGGGATTGCCGAACGCGTCGACATCCTCGCCGTCGTCCTTGCCTTTGCCCTGGATCGAATCCTTGAACTCACGCATGCCGCCACCGAGCTGCTTGCCCAGCTGAGGCAGGCGCTTGGGACCGAAGATGAGCAGCACGATGATGAGGACGATGGCGAGTTCTGGGATACCGATGCCCGGCATGGGATGAAGCCTCCGTGGGGTGTCTGAGGAGGGTAACGCGGCAGACGGCCAATCGGCTCATTCCGTGGCCATATCCGCGTGCGGACGAATGGTCGATCGGGGGTTCAAGTTCGCCAAAGGCACAACCGATCACCGGGTTGTCAGCGCCAGCCGAACTCCTCGAGACGATGAGCCTTCACGATCCCCGCCACTACGTTCGCCGAGTCGTCCTCCCTTCGGGGAAGACCATCGAGGTCGTCTACTTCGAGGACCAGCAGGCTGCCGGCGTGGCGCCGGTGGGTGGGACCACATCTTCGACGCCGACCAAGACGCACGACGACGCGGTCGACGACCTTCACGTCTGCGGCTCCTGCACCTCCACCCTGGTCTACCCGACCGAGTGGGAAGAGGCCGGCGCGACGCACTGGGAGGTCACGCTCCGGTGCCCCAACTGCGAGTGGACCGGCACCGGGATCTTCGAGCAGGACCTGGTCGAGCGTTTCGACGAGGAGCTCGACCGTGGCACCGAGGCGCTCGTCCGCGACCTCAAGCGGCTGGCTCACGCCAACATGGAGGACGAGATCGAGCGCTTCACCACCGCGCTCACCGAGGATCACATCGTCCCCGAGGACTTCTAGACCGTAGGGCTCTCCCGTCACGCCAGGACGTGACGCAAACAGCGGGCCGGCTGGGATGCCGGCCCGTT
>JBEVLC010000156.1:0-12285 GCA_040509415.1 Baekduia sp.
AGTCGCCTGGTGTCCCATATAGGGACACAGGCCGACACGGATTCCGGCGCGGGCGGATGACGGACCCGCGCCTCGAAGCGCCAGACGCCTTCACTCCTCGGTGCCGACGGACCACGCCGCGCAGCGCACACACGCGCGCACTGGGCGCCACAAACGCTTGACAGCGCACGCATCACCCCGCCAAAGTAAGCAAACGTTCACTTTGCGAAGCGAGGTCACCGAGAGATGCCCGACGCCATCCCCATCCACCCCCTCACCACCGGCCGCGTCCGCATCCACGCCAAGATGCACCGCGGTGAGGGCACCGGGCTGCGACGCCGCGCGAAGATCCTGCGCAAAGGCCCGATGGGCGAGCCGGTCCCCATCCACACCTGGCTGATCGAGCACCCCGAGGGCCTGATCCTCGTTGACGCCGGCGAGACCCACGCCGCCCGCAGCGCGACGTTCGCCGAGTTCCACGTCACGCGCGAGGACGAGCTCGACCACCAGCTCGACGTAGCCAACGTCGCCGCGGCCGACGTCAAGACCGTCGTCCTCACCCACATCCACGGCGATCACGTCAACGGCCTCCCGCACGTCCCCCACGCCACCGTCCTCGCCAACGCACGGGAGATCGCGGTCGCCAACTCGCCCATGGGCCGCCTCCAGCGCGCCATCACCCGCCAGCCGCTGCCGCCGGCCTTCGCCCCCCAGCCCATCACCCTCGACGGCCCGGCGCTCGGCGCGTTCCCGGCCTCCAAGGCCCTCACCACCGACGGTCGCGTCGTCGCGGTCCCCACGCCCGGCCACACGCTCGGCCACATCGCGATCCTCATCGTCCAGCCCGACCATCACGTCTTGCTCGGCGGCGACACGGCGTATGACCAGCAGCAGCTGCAAGACCTTCATGTCGATGGCGTCAGCCCAAAGGACGACGTCGCGATCGCCACCATGAAGACGATCCTGGCGCACGCCAAGACCAACCCCACCGTCTACCTCCCGAGCCACGATCCTCAGTCGGTCCGGCGGCTGCGAGAGACCGACACGCTGTAGTCGGTGCCGCGCCCCAGCCGCGAGGCCGAGATCCTCGACGCCGCCCTGGCCTGCTTTGCCGAGCGCGGCTACGACGCCACGCGCATCCGCCACATCGCGCAGCGCGCGCACGTCAGCGAGGCCGCGCTCTACCGCCATCACCCCTCCAAGGAGGCCGTTGGCCTCGCGCTCTTCGCCACCCACATGCGCCGCTATGCGGCGCTGCTGCAGACGGTCGCCGAGGATCACACACGCTCGACGCGAGAGCGGGTCAAGGGCCTCGTCTACGCCGCGCTGCAGGCCCGCCGCACCGACCCCACCGCGCACCGGTTCGTGCTCGGCCACCAGCAGCAGTTCCTCTCCGCCCTGCCGGCCGACTTCCCCTACCCCATCAGGATCGTCGACCGACTCATCCAAGAAGGCCAGGAGGACGGCACCGTCAAGCCCGGCCCCGTCCGCGTGCTGAGCGCGCTCGTCGTCGGCTGCATGAACCAGCCGGCGATCGTCGCCCAGCACGCAGCCAGGGGCACGATCGACCTCGACAGCCCCGGCACCGCCGACCTCATCGCCGACGGTGCCTGGGCCGCGATCGCGGTCGAGCCTTAAACCCCGACCGGCTCCGGGGCGCGTCGCCCGTTGACGGTCGGCGTCGGGTCGATCTCCTCCGCGCCACCCTCGAACGCCGCGCCCTCCACGTCTTCGGGATCGAGCGGATCGAGCTCGCGCAGCGGCGGCTTGAGGTACGCGAAGGCCAGGCAGATGATCGCCGCGAAGCCGTAGCCCAAAGCGACCTTCTCACCGCTGAACACGTGCACCTCGGAGCTGTGGATCAACCCCACCAACGTGAGCGCGCCGCCGAAGGCGCAGAAGCCCGCCGCCCAGATGAACCTGCGGTCGATGATGAACACCGTGATCGCGGCGAGGACCATGCCGACCAGCACCGCGCCCTGACCCAGCGTGTTCATGCCGCCGTAGATCGTGCCCGCTGCCGACAGGTTGTCGAAGCCGACCTTGGCGGCGCTCGTGCCCGCCGCGGCCAGCGCGTTGTCGACCTGCCCGACGCCCCACGCGGCGACGTTCGGGACCATCGCGATGACGACCGCCGGGTAGTAGGCCTTCGGCACCGCCCGGAACGACTGCGCGCCGATGACGAGGCCGATGAACAGCAGGATCGGCACGATCGCGGGGATCGGGAGCACCGCGCCCAGCAGCGGGAAGAAGCCGAGCACGCAGAGCGCGAAGATCACCACGCCGGTCGCCAGCGAGTAGCTGATCCGACCGCCGGCCTCCTTCCAGCCTGGCTGCCCGATGTAGACCGCGGGCGGGAACGGGCAGCCGGCGCAGGCGCCGACGATCGCGCCCGTGCCGTCGGCCAGCAGGACCGCGCGCAAGTTGTACTTGTCGCCTGCCGCGGCCGCACTTTCCACGTTGGACATGGCTTCCATGAAGTTGTAGATGCCCAACGGGATCGCGGTCGCCAGCAGCGGGGAGATCGAGTCCAAGCCGTTGGCCAGGCGCCCGAAGTCCAGCGACGGCAGGCCGACCGCGATGTCCTCGACGCCCTGGCTCACCGCGTGACCGTCCATGAACCCGCCGATCCACGCGATCGCCGAGCCAACGCCCAGCGCGACGATGCCCATCGGGACGTTGCCTGGGAGCCGGACGCCGGACACGAAGCCGATCAGGATCAGCGCGAGCACCGGCAGGCCGATCCACGCCGCCTCCCACATCTGCGACGCCGGACGCATCGAGATGAAGGTGATGGAGATGCCGGCCAGCGTGCCCAGCAGCGCCGCCCGCGGCGTGAACCTCCGCAGGTACGGGCCGACGAACGCGCCCGCCAGGATGATCAACCCGATGATGAACGCCCAGGCCAGCCCCGCTTCCCAGGCCTTCACGGGGTCCTTGGTCTGCAGATAGGTCGGCAGCATGATCACGAACGTGACGATGAACATGTGCGGGACGCTCGGCCCGTAGGGCATCGCCGCGACGTCGGTGCGCCCCTCCTTGGCCGCCAGCCGGCGTGCGAGGTAGAAGTAGAAGACGTTGCCGATCAGCAGCTCGACGCCGAGCGCTGGCAGGATCACGCGGTAGACGTCGTGGGCGGGGATGTTGACCACGCCGACGGCCAGCCCGGCGAGCACGAGCACGTTGACCAACATGTTGATGCCAAGGCCGAAGAAGGCGTTGAGGTCGCCTCTCGTCCAGAACGGCAGCTTGCCGCCGGCGGCGCCGCCGTCGGGCAGCGCGAAGGTGGATTGCATGGTGTGGACCTCGCTCCTCAGGAGATGGTGGTGGTGATGGGCAACTGGGCGAGCAACTGCTCCGAGGAGGCGACCCAGCCGAAGATCCCGCCCTGGGCGGCGATCATCCGCAGGCCGACCTCGTGGAACTCGGGGAAGTAGGAGCCGACGCAGTCGGCCAGCACGAGGCACTCGAAGCCGCGGTCGTTGGCCTCGCGCACGGTGGTGTGCACACAGACCTCGGTGGTGACGCCGCAGACGATCAGGCGCTCGATCCCGCCGTTGCGCAGCAGCAGCTCGAGATCGGTCGCGTAGAACGCGCCCTTGCCGGGCTTGTCGAGGATCGGCTCGCCGTCTGCCGGTGCGAGCTCGTCGATGATGTCGTGGCCGTGCTCGCCGCGGATCAGCACCCGGCCGAACGGACCGGGATCGCCGATCCCGCAGCTCAGGTGGCCGCGGGCGAGCTTGGCCGGCGGCGCGTCGGCGAGGTCGGGGCGATGTCCCTCCCGCGTGTGGATCACCATCATCTCGCTGGCTCGAGCGGCGGCCAGCACGGCCTGCAACGGAGCGATCGTCCGCTGCAGCAAGGACACGTCGTTGCCCAGCAGCGAGCCGAAGCCGCCGGGTTGCAGGAAGTCGCGCTGCATGTCGATGATGACGAGCGCGGTGGTCTGCGGGTCGAGCTCGAAGTCGTAGGGCGCAGCGGGCACGCTGATGGTCATGGGCCTCTCCGGGGCTGTATGCAGGTCGGTCGACGGCGGTCGATCGGCCGCGAACGTATCCGTGCCACGGTGGCCTCCTCATTGGACGACGAGGCGGAAACGCGGTGGACCGTGGGGCCAGCGGTCCAACGCGACGCCGCCGATCCTGGCCCGTCGGTCCAAGGGCGTGAGCGCACGGCACGCGTAGGTTCCGACCATGCATACGACGCTGCATGCAGACCCCGATCCCGCGGTCGCCGCACTTGCGGCCGCTGCCCCGCTTCTGGTCGATGTCAAGCCCGCGGGCGAGGTCGTCCCCGCGCTGGCCGCCGGCGCCGTCAGCCACGCCGGGCCGCCGATCGCGCCGCAGGCGATGTGCGCGCCGATGCGCACGGCGCTGGGCGTCGCGCTGGCGATCGAGGGTCGCGCGGACACCGCACAGGAGGCCTTGACGCTCCTGGACGCGGGCGAGATCGCCCTGCATCCCAACCACGACCTCGGCGGCGTCGGGCCGATGTCGGGCGCGGTCACCGCGTCGATGCCGGTGCTCGTGGCGCGCGACGAGGCGACCGGCAAGACCGCGTGGTGTCCGCTCAACGAGGGCTCGGGCAAGGTCCTGCGCTACGGCGCCGACGGGCCCGAGGTCGTCGCGCGGCTGGAGTGGATGCGGGACGTCCTCGGCCCGTCGCTCGCACACGCGCTGGCCGAGCACGGGCCACTGGACCTCTTGGAGCTCCAGCGCCAAGCGCTGGAGCTCGGTGACGAGTGTCACCACCGCACCGACGCCGGCACCAAGCTCACCCACGACGCGCTCGCGCCGTACCTGCCCGAGGACGTCAAGAGCTTCATCCTCGACAACGGCCAGTTCTTCCTCAACCTGGCGATGGTGTCGGCCAAGCTCGCGATGGTCTGCGCCGCCGGCGTCCCCAGCTCGTCGCTGCTGACGGTCCTCGCCCGCAACGGCGTCGAGGTCGGCATCCAGCTCTCTGGGACCGGCGAGCAGTGGTTCGTCGGGCCGGCTGCGCTGCCGGACCCGGCGCGGCTGGCCGCGCCCTATACGCCACAGGACATGAACCCCGACCTCGGCGATTCGGCGATCGTCGAGGTGTACGGGTTGGGCGCGATGGCGCTGTCGGCGTCTCCCCTTGCCGCGCCGTCGGTCGGGCTGAGCCCCGACGTCGCCCCGCTGATCATGGAGCGGCTGCGCAGGATCGGCGCGAGCGAGCACCCGGCGCTGCGACTCCATGAGCCGGCACCGAGCCCGGCGATCCTCGGCGTCGACGCCCGGAGCGTCGTCGAGACCCGCATCCGCCCGCCGGTGCACCCCGGCATCGCGCACCGCGAGCCGGGCGTCGGGCAGATCGGCGGCGGGGTGACGCACCCGCCGTTCGAGGCCTTCGTCGCGGCGATCGCCGCGCTGGACAGCACGCCCGCCCCGGCCGCGGTGAGCGCTTGACCGGCGCCGCGGTCCCCCTGTCGCAGGCCGAGCGGGTCTACGAGCTGCTGCGCGACCAGCTGCTGGCCGGCGCGCTGCCGGCCGGCGAGCGCCTCGTCGAGATGCAGCTGGCGACCCAGTTCGCCACCAGCCGTACCCCGGTGCGCGAGGCGCTGAGGCGGCTGGAGGGCGACGGCCATCTCGTCCGCGATCCCACCGGTGGGCTGCGGCCGCGGCTGCCCGACGTCCGGACGATGACCGAGGTCTACGACGTGCGGCTCGCGCTGGAGGAGCTGACCGCCCGGCGCGCGTCAACCGGCGGCGACCGTGAGCTGCTGGAGGCCGTCGAGCAGGACTGGCGTGCGCTGGAGCGCCAGTGGCGCAGCGACCCCGAGGCGTTGCGCACACCGGACTTCGTCCACCGCGACGAGGCCTTCCACGAGCGGATCGCCGGCGCCTCGGGCAACGCGACCGCCACCCGCATGCTGCGCTCGGTCAACGAGCGCATCCGCGTGCTGCGCATCCACGACTTCACGCTCGACGAGCGCATCGGCGCGACGATCGCCGAGCACCTGGAGATCGTCGGCCTCGTCCTGGTCGGCGACGCCGACGCGGCCGCCGCCTTCATGCGCGCTCACGTGCAGCGCAGCGCCCTGGTCGTCCGCGAGCGGGTCGGCGAGTCGCTGGCCCGCATGTTCGCGGTGCCCGCGGCTAGCGGTTGACCGGCTCGCGCGCCGGGGCGCGCTCCGGCACGTGAGCCGGACGGCGCGTGGGCCGCGGATGCGCGTCGGCGATGCGGCCGGGCTCGCGGAGCCGGATCGGCGATGGCGTGGCGTCGGCCAGTGGTGGGGCGAGCATGCCGCCACCGCCGCCACCGTCACCGCTGCGCGGTGGCTCGAAACCCGGTCCGCCACCCCCGCCGTCATCGTCGCCCGGCCACAACATGCCGCGCCAGTCGATCTCCTCGTCGCCGACGATCGCCCAGATGAGCACGATCGCCCCGATGAAATGGACGATGACCGTCAGCGCGATCGCGATGACTTCCAGGCTCACGGATGCCAGCCTAGCGGCGAGTGCGACCGCCGTCGCGCCGAGGGTCAGCCAGCCGGCAGGGCGGCATCCGCCAGCTGGGCCTTGATCTTCAACAACGCCAGGACCGCTTCGGCGGCATGGCGACCTGAGTCGCGCTTGTCGCCGCCCGAGCGCGCCAGTGCCTGATCGAGGTTGTTGACCGTCAGCACGCCAAATGAGCACGGCACGCCCGTCGACAGCTGCACGTCCTGGATGCCGCGCGCGGACTCGCCACAGACGTAGTCGTAGTGCGTCGTCTCGCCGCGGATCACCGCGCCAAGGCAGACAACGGCGGCATAGCGGCCCGACTCCGCCGCGTACTTGGCGGCCAGCGGCAGCTCGTAAGCGCCGGGCACCGTGAACTCGTCGATGTCGGTCACCCCCGCCTCCGCGAGCGTCCCGCGCGCGCCGGCGGTCAGGCGGTCGGCGAGCTCCTCGTAGAACCGCGCGACGACGATCGCGACCTTCACGACGCCGACCCCGCGTCGCGCTTGCTGTCGCTGAGGTGCTCGTCGTGGAGCATCTCCTCGTCGAGCGCGAGGCCCTGGTGGTGCAGCGTGTGCCCCATGCGCTCGGCCTTGGTCCGCAAGTACGCCTCGTTGTGCTTGTTGGGGGCGTGGGCAATCGGCACTTGGTCGGTCACCCGCAGGCCATAGCCCTCCAACCCGCGGATCTTCTTGGGGTTGTTGGTCAGAATCCGGATCGACGACAGGCCGAGATCGACCAGGATCTGAGCGCCGATGCCGTAGTCGCGCAGGTCGGCCGGCAGGCCGAGCTTGAGGTTGGCGTCGACGGTGTCATAGCCCTCCTCCTGCAGCTTGTAGGCCTTGAGCTTGTTGAGCAGGCCGATGCCGCGGCCCTCTTGGGCGAGGTAGAGCAGCACGCCCTCGCCTTCGGCCTCGATCATCGACAGCGCCGACTCCAGCTGCTCGCCGCAGTCACAGCGCAGCGAGTGGAAGACGTCGCCGGTGAGACATTCGGAGTGCACGCGGACGAGCACGTCCTCCTTGCCCTCGACCTCGCCCTTGACCATCGCGACGTGGTGCTTGTCGTCGACCAGCGAGCGATAGCCGATGACCGTGAACTCGCCGAAGCCGGTCGGCATCGATGTCGCCACGACGCGCTCGACGAGCTTGTCGTGACGGCGCCGGTAGGCGATCAGATCGGCGATCGTGATCATCTTGAAGCCGTGCTTGTGGCAGTAGGCGGCCAGATCGCCGACGCGCGCCATCGAGCCGTCCTCGTTCTGGACCTCGCAGATGACGCCGGCCGGCGTGCAGCCTGCCAGGCGGGCGAGGTCGACCGAGGCCTCGGTGTGGCCCGTGCGCTCCAGCACGCCGCCGCTGCGCGCCTTCAGCGGATGGACGTGGCCGGGGACCACGATGTCGGCCTTGCCCTTGGCGGGATCGACCGCGGTGCGGATCGTGGTCGCCTGGTCGGCGGTCGAGATGCCCGTCGTCACGCCCTCGCGCGCCTCGATCGTCACGGTGAACGGCGTCTCGTGCGCGGACTCGTTCTTGAGCGACATCAGCTCGAGGCCGAGCTCCTCGCAGCGCTCCGGCGTCAGCGTCAGGCAGATCCACCCGCCCGCCTGGCGCGTCATGAAGTTGATGTCGTCGGCGGTGGTGAACTCCGCCGCCATCACGACGTCGCCCTCGTTCTCGCGGTCCTCGTCGTCGACGACCACGATCATCTTGCCGGCGGCGATGTCCTCCAGCGCCTCTTCGATCGTCGCGAACTGGATGTCGTCGCGGGTGGCCTGCGGCTCGACCTTCATGCGCGTGCGCCTCCGACGAGCTTCTCGACATATTTGGCGACCACGTCGACCTCCAGGTTGATGGTGCGCCCCACCGTGGTGGCGCCCAAGTTGGTCCGCTCCAGCGTCTCCGGGATCAAGGACACGTCAAACGAGGTGTCGTCGACCCGCGAGACCGTGAGGCTCACGCCGTCGACGGCGATCGAGCCCTTCTCGACCACGTAGCGCAGCAGCTCTGTGTCCGCGTCGATCGTGACGATCCGCGAGAAGCCCTCGTCGCGCAGCGCGGCGACCGTGCCGACGCCGTCGACGTGGCCCTGCATGATGTGGCCGCCCAGACGCGCGTCGGCCCGGAGGGCCAGCTCCAGGTTGACCTTCGAGCCCGCGTCGATCTCGCCCAGCGACGAGCGGCGCAAGGACTCCAACATGACGTCGAAGCCGAAGCGGTCGCCGACGATCGCCGTCGCGGTCAGACAGACGCCGTTGACGGCGACGCTGTCGCCCTCGCCGATCTGCGGCGCCAGACGGGACTCCACCGTCAGCACCGCGCCGCCGTCGTTGCGGTCGACCGCGACGACCGTTCCAAGATCCTCAACAAGTCCGGTGAACACTCACCACTCCCGCAGCCGTGCGCTGATCAAGACGTCGTCGGCGACCCGCTCGCAGTCGAGCGTGAGCGCCTTCAGTGCCTCGGAGATCTTCTCCACGCCCTCGCCCTCCAGCGGGTCGCGGGCCTTGCTGCCACCCAGCAGCAGCGGCGCGAGGAAGAGGCGGACCTCGTCGATCTCGCCCGCGTCCAAGAACGCGCCGGCCAGGTGCGGGCCGCCCTCCAGCAGGACGGCGTGGATGCCGACCTCGCCGAGCTGGTCCAGCGCCGAGCGTATGCGCGCGGGCTCGTGCTCGCCGGTGGCGACGATGACGTCGGCGCCCGCGTTCTGCAGCGCGTCGGCTGCGCTGCGCGGCGCGGCGCGCGAGACGACGACGGTCAGCGGGATCTCCGGGGCCTGCTGGACGAGTTGGGAGTCCAGCGGCAGGCGACCGGTCGAGTCAAAGACGACGCGCCGCGGCTGACGCAGCGCAGGGACGGTCGGGTCGGGATCCTCGATCCGCGCGGTCAGCTGCGGGTCGTCGGCCAAGGCGGTGCCGATGCCGACGACAACCGCGTCAACCGAGGCGCGCCAACGATGGGCGAGCGCGCGGCTGGACTCCGAGGAGATCCACTTGGAGTCGCCGGTGCGCGTGGCGACCTTGCCGTCGAGCGTCATCGCGGACTTGAAGAGCACCCACGGCCGGCCGCTGCGGGCGTGCTTGCGGAAGGCCTGGTTGGCGAGCCGGGCGCGTGCGGCGAGCTCGCCGCCGGCGATGTCGACGGTCACGCCCTCGTCGCGCAGGATCCCGAGGCCCCGCCCGGAAGCCTTCTCGGTCGGATCGTCGGAGGCGACCACGACGCGGGTGATGCCCGCCGACAGGATCGCCTCGGTGCAGGGCGGCGTCTTGCCCTGATGGCAGCACGGCTCCAGCGACACGTAGATGGTGGCGCCGGTCAGATCGGCGCCGTCGCAGGCCGCGATCGCGTTGACCTCCGCGTGCTCGCCGCCGTACTCGGCATGCCAGCCCTCCCCCAGGACCGCGCCATCCTTGACGACCACGGCGCCCACGACGGGGTTCGGGTGGACGCGGCCGCGACCGCGAGTCGCGATCTCGATCGCGCGCGACAGATGCTCATGGTCGTTCTCGGTCCGCTGCACCGCTTCAGGAGGATAGGGCGCGAGAGCGCTCTAGCTCGTCCTGCATGAACCACCGCGAAGGTGATAGATCCACATCGTCGGCCCCGGACGGTGATAGGCCAGCGGGTAGAAGTCGAACGACCAGTCGAAGTTGAAGTCGACGGCGCGAGCGCCGGAGCGATACGGCGACGCGGCGTAGGCCGTGTCGGCGCGGCGCTCGAGTTCGCGGTAGTAGGCCAGCGCGCGCGGGACGGCCTCGGGCTCGACCTCGGCCCGGCCCCGCTGCGTGGAGCCGACCACGACCCAGCAGTAGCCCTGCTCCTCATAGCGGTCGACCAGGCCCGGGTAGAGCGTGCGCTCGTAGTCCTCGATGTTGACCAGGCGCCCCGGGCCCGGGATCTCCGAGCCGTCGTTGGCGATGTTCGAGCGGCTCGTCGGGAACTTGACCCAGCGGTTGCCGTTGCTGGTCAACGGCGAGGGATGGCCGATGTCCTGGGCCCAGCCGTCGGGGACGACGGGCTCGACGACGATCTTGGTCTTTGGCGGGACGTTGGCCACCAGCCACGCGCGGGCCAGGTTGCGCGTGTCGGGGCGCGAGAGCACCTGGCCGATGTGCAGCGAGGCGATCAGCCCCTGCCCGCAGAGCGCCGCGGTGGCGAGCACCATCAGCGTCGGGACGAGCACGGGCCGGCGGCGCCCAACGAGCTCGACCACCCGCAACACGGCGTAGGCCGACAGCAGGCAGATCATCGGGAAGACCGGCATCAGCCAGCGACCGAAGAAGCGCTCCTGGGTGCCCATGAAGAGCAGGAACAGCAGCGGTGCCGGGACCAAGACGGCCGCGATCCGCCAGTTGTCGCGAACCAGCACGACGACGCCGACGCCGGCCGCGATGGCGGGGACCCAGCCTAGGCCCCAGGTCAGCGTCCAGAGGTAGTAGGCCAGCCCGTTGTCCTCGGTCAGGCCGAGCTTGCCGAGCGCGTCGTCGGCGGCCGAGCTCTGATGCTGCAGCCCGTCGCGGAAGCCGGCGAAGTCCAGCAACGCATAGGGGTTGAAGACGAGGAAGGCAACTAGCGCGGCGACGGCCGCGATCACCAGGCCCCCGACGACCGTCGAGACCGGCGGCCGCCGGCGCCCGACGAGCCAGCCGGCGGCCGCGGCGAGGATCGGCAGCAGCGCGATCCCGGCGGTGTACTTGGTCGCGCAGGCCAGTCCGAGCCCCGCGCCGGCGAGCAGGTAGTCGGCCAGCCGCCCCTGGCGCATGATGCCCGCCGTGCCGTAGAGCGCGAGGCAGATCGGCGCGAGCATCGGGACGTCGTTGAGCGCCAGGTGCGAGTAGAAGACCGGCAGGAAGCCGACGCCGAGCAGGCCCGCGGCCAAGAAGCCGACGCGGCGGTCGGCGAACATCTTGGTCCCGGCCAGATAGAGCAGCCAGACGGCGATCGTCCCGCAGGCGGCCGCGACGATCCGCGCGACGAAGAAGACGTCGGTGGGGTCGGCAGCGAACGAGTTGGACACGCCCTCGCGGCCACCGAACCAGACGGCGAAGACGAGGTGCAGCAGGTACGTGTAGCCCGGCGGGTTGACGAAGTAGTGCGGGTTCAGCCCATGGCCGAAGAGACCGATGGCCTTCGGAACGAAATGCGCGTTCTCATCCGCGTTGTACGCATAGGGCAAACCTTGCTTGGCGCCCCATACGCGCAGCGCGAAGCTGACGGCCAGCAACAGGAGCACGGCCGGCGCCCAGCGCAAGCGCTCACGCCGCCGCGCCCGCGCCACCGCCGCGCGGGCGGTGTCCTCGGTGACGGGCGCGTCGTCATGGGCGTAGGCGGTCACGTCCTCCTCAACAACGGACATACGCGGCGTAGTAGTCGGTGAACGCGAGGCGCCGGAAGCCGGGCAGCGGGAGGTTGTCGAACGGGTCGTCGGTCTCGGCGACCAGCGCCTGCCGGAAGAGCGCCAGGCGCTCGTGCGGGATGAGCTGCACGCCGCCGGCCTCGATGCGCCGGGCGACCGCGTCGATGCGCCGCTGCTGGCGGGCGCGCTCGGCGCCCTTGACGGTCTCGGGCACCTCGCGGATCGCCTCGCTGCGCGTCAGCACCGCGTCGTTGGGGAGGTCGAGCATCCAGCGCACGTCGGGGACGAGCTTGTGGTTCGGGACGTTGATCGGCCCGCACCGCATGCCCGCCCGGACCTTCGGGTCGTGCAGGATGTCGTGGAGCGCGAGGTGCGCGTCACCGCGGAACGCGAGCTCGTTGTCGAGCCGGCTGAGGTTCACCCGCGTCGCGGTGAACACGATCCCGTAGATCACCAGCAGCGCCGCGGCGATCGCCCACGCCTT
>JBEVLC010000157.1:0-10310 GCA_040509415.1 Baekduia sp.
CGAGCAGGCGACGCGCGAGGCCATCGGCGGGCGCGACCAGGCGCGGCTGTTGGCCGGCACCGCCGAGGACGACCTGCGCCGCGCCCGAGCGGCCGCCGACATTCCCGCCGCCGTGGCGGCCTCCGAGCAGGCTGAGCAGCGCGTGACCGATGCCACCGAGCTGCTGACCGGCAAGGCCTCCAACTTCGACGCGGCCAAGACCGCTGAGCGTGAACTCGACGTCGTCCTGCGTGGCCTGGACGCCGAACGCGAGCGCGCGCAGGAGCGCCTCGACGAGGCGCAGCAGGCGATCGCCGAGCACGAGACCGCGTTGGCTGGTCTGTGGGCGGAGATCCAGGCGCTCAACGACAGCGTCGACGGCGCTGAGGCGGCGTGGGGTGGCACGATCGACGCCGCTCGGGCGCGTTGCGACGAAGTCGGCCGCGACGCCACCACGCTGCGCAATCGCGCGAACTCCTCGCTTCAGGAGGCGCTGTTCGCGATTGGCCTGCGTCGCGACGAGGACCACGCGCCGACCGACGAGCTGTTGGCCGCTTGGCGGGCCCGGCAGTCCGACGAGCGCGACACGCCGTTCCCGCAGCTGGCCGACCCGCTCAGTGAGTACCTGGCGATGACCGCCGAGCAGGACGAGGTGCTGCGCGCGCGGATCGAGGAGGACCGCGCGGAGATCGCCGAGGCGCTCGCCGCTTCGGAGGCCAACGTGACCGAGGCGCGGGTCGGCCTGGAGCGCATCCAGGACGCAATCCACTCGCAGATCGAGACCGAGATCAACCGCATTGGCGAGCAGTTCGCCCGGCTCGACGCCGAGGTTGGTGGCTTCGGCGCGCGTCTGGAGCTGGAGATCCGCCCGCCGGTCGACGCCACCGACAAGTGGCGCTGGCTGGTCACGCCGATGTGGAAGCGCACCCCGGACGGCAGCTTCGTCCCGTACACCGCGCCGACCAACTCCGCTCAGGACAAGCTCTACACCGTCCACCTGGTCCTCGCCGCGCTGCTCGCCGTGCCCGATCCGGCCGGGCGGGTGCTCGTGCTCGACGAGCTCGGCGACTCGCTCGGCGCCGAGCACCGCCGCGATGTGCTGCGGGCGATCGCTGAAACCGCGCACGCCAAGGGCATTACCGTGCTCGGCACCTGCCAGGACGACGTCCTGCACCACGCCGCCGAGTTCACCCAGGAGATCGTGTTCTTCGAGTACGCCTCCAAGCGCGATCTCATCAACCGGCCCGTGCGGCTGTTCGGCTACGACCCGAACGGCGCCCGCGTCGAGCTAACGCGCGAGGCGATCCTGCGCGGTCGGCCGCTGGTCTAGGACGGACCGGTGACGGCGGTGTCAGGAGCGGCGGCGGCCGGGGAAGGCGAGCCGGCCGCCAGCGTCGAGCAGTACGACATCGTCCCGATCGGGGGCGTCCCGAACGGCCTGCGCGCCCGCGTCCGCCGTCAGCTGCGCACCGACCAGACCGGCCGCGAGGTCGAGGTCCGCGATCGGCGCCGGCGGACCAAGCTCACGCGCGTCTACCTGTTCACCGACCAGCCGGACGACACCATTCGGCCCATCGAGCGCGAGCTGACGTTCCTGCTTGGCGCCGACAGCCGCAGCTGGGCCACGGTGATCGAGCGGCTCGGAGGCGGCGATGCCGACAAAGCATGGAAACGCGCGATCCAGCTCGCCCGCGGCGGCGCGGTGGAGATCGAGTGCACGACCGAGGGTGCGCGGCTCGGCGAGCCGGTCCGCTGGCGGCTGACCGAGCGCTTCGCGCGACGGCGCAAGCAGCACACGACCCGCCGGCGCAACGAGCGCGCCTCCTGGGAGGAGCGCGCGCACGACGCGGCCGACGCGCTCGCGAACCGCTGGCCGCAGCTTGCGCACGCGCTTCGCCGGCACGCCGGGCCCGTCGAACGGCAGGTGCTCGTGTACGCCGCCGAAGACCTGCTGTCGGGCAGGTCATGGGCCGGCCCGCGCGCGTTCTCACAGGTCCACTTCGGCACGACGAAGGCCCGCGACGACGTCGGCAAGATCCTGGCCCACAGCGGCGTAGAGCTCGAAGCGCAGATCGAACTCGGTGTGCTGCGCGCAGGGCGGACGGGGCTGGCCGGGCCCGTGCAACTGATCAGCGAGCGCGGCCAACTGGACTTCACCGGGATCAAGGGCCCGACCGACGTGCGGCTCGACCAGCCCGGTCTGCGGCTGACGACCACCGCCGAGGTGCTGCTCGTGATTGAGAACCGGCAGGCCGCGGAAGCCGTCTCGGACCGCTACCCGGACGCGGCGCTGGTCTGGACGCAAGGCGCCATGGGGGAGGAGAGCCTTGAGGCGCTGGCCCAGTTGGCTGAGCGGATCGAGCGGGTGATCACGCTCCCGGACGCTGACCTAGGCGGTGTACGGATCGCGGAGCAGATCCTCGCAGTCGCGCCGGCCGCCAAAATCGTCGATACCGGCGCGTTCGAGCACGAGCGACGAACGCCGTGGAAGCCGGACTCGGTCAGCCTCATCGGGCTACGGGCGGCCGCCGACGGGCCGGCTGGGAGCCTGGCTGAAGCTTGCCTCGCGCGCGGCTATCCCGTCGAGCAGGAATTGGCGGTGCTCGACGCGGTGGCTATGCATGTGTTCTAGCGAAGCCAGCCCTCGGGGAAACATGGAAGATCACCCGATGGACGACCATGAGCAAGAGTCGATGCTCGCGCTCGCGAGGAGGTACGGAGCGACGACCCGCGCGGGACGCGTGTCCTTCCCTCACGTCGAAGCGCTGGCGAAGTTCTCCGACGCGTGGGTGCAGGGGGCTCCCGCGCGTCGCTGGGAGCACGCTGTGGCAGCCGTCGAGAGCCCCGGGGACGTGCCGCTTCCGGCAGCCGATGGCTATTGGGGCCATGACTGGCCCTACCGAGTCGAGGCCTACGCGCGCCATCACGGTGTCCCGCGGGCCGAGGTCTTCCGACGTGTCGCCGACGCGACGGGCGCGAACATCAACTCGATGAGCCTGCGTTTCCAGAAAGCGAAGCCCTGATGAGCGGGAAGGACGCCATCAACGTGTCGCGGTTGAGCTCGATCGAGATCGAGTACACGACGTCCGACCGGTTCGGCGACGACAAGGAGGGCGACCCCCATGCTCAGTACGCCCAATACGTCCGGGGCACGATCACCGGGATCGACTACGGCCAGACCGATGGCGACGATGGACGCCGTGAAGTGTCGCTCGGCACGCTCAGCCTCGCGACCATCGACCTCTTCGAAGCGGGGTTGCTCCTATGTCAAGTGGGGTGGGTTTGGGTGTGGTGCCAGATGGTGCGGGCGAGGTGTCGTTTGAGGGCGCGGAGGGCTTCTTTGCGGGTTTTGCCTTCGGCTTGTCGGCGGTTGAGGTAGGCGGTGGCTGGTGGGTAGTGGCGGCCTTGGGTGACGGCGATGCGGTGCAGGGCGCAGTTGAGTTTGCGGTTGCCGCCGCGGTCGAGGCGGTGGCGTTGGTGGTTGCCTGAGCTGGCGGGGATTGGTGCGACGCCGGCGGTGCGTGCGAGCTTGGCGTCGCTGGCAAAGCGGCCGGGTCCGGCGGTTTCGGCGATGATCGTTGCGGCGGTCATCGGGCCGCATCCGGGCAGCGCCAGCAGCTCTGGGGCGCGTTGGGCGACCAGTGCTGCGATCTCGCGCTGCAGGCTGTTGATCTGACGGGTCGCTGCCCGGATCTCGCGTACGAGGTCTTTGCAGACGCGGATATCGACGCTCTGCTCGGCGCGGCTCAGGCGTCGTGTGATCTTGTCGAGCCACCTGGGGCGATCGAGTCCTTGGGCGGGGATCTCGAGCTCGGGCCAGCGGTCGTGCAGCAGCCATCGCAGCCGGTTCTGGCGACGGGTGCGCTCCTGGACGAGGCATTCGCGATGCTCGTTGAGCAGCTTGATCGCGCGGGCTTCTGGGTCAAGAAACGCGGCGGGCAGCTTGTCGAGGCCTTCTCGTAGCGCGGCTCGGGCGACCGCGAGTGCGTCGATCTCGTCGCTCTTGCCGCGCTCCCTGGCACTGGTCCGGGTCCCGGCCGTCAGCTTCGGCGCGACCCTGATCACGCGCTCGCCGCGCGCGATCAAGAACCGCTCCAAGCCGCCCGAGACATGACGGCAGTCCTCGATGGCCCAGGTCCGCTCAGCGTGAAGGCTGCGCGCCCACTTCAGCAGCGCGCCGAAGCCCTCCTTACGCGCCGGCACTGTTCGGGAGCCCAAAAGCTCGCCGATCCCCGCCGTCACAGCGGCGCACGTGTGGGTGGCCTTGTGTGTGTCGGCCCCGATCACGATCATGACCGTCAGTCCTCTCGTTTGGCTTGCTTACGAAGGGGACCGTCGGCGGACATACCTCAGTGGGGGCGGTGCCACGCTCCTATCAGGTCACGCCGACGGGTCCGGGACGGCGACGGGCGACAAAACCCCGCCTGGTCAGCAATGACAGGTCTTTTTCGAGTCAGCCCGCCGCCCTCCCGGAACCCAACAGCCCCGAGCGGACACCAACCAACCATCCGCACCACAAGACTGACACTGAGGATCTCTTTGACGTGCTGGACTCTCACTCGTCGGAATGGCTGCGTTATCTTGATGTCGTTGACGAGGACGATCTCGCCACACATCTGCTGATCCTGGACCGGATCGAGTTCGCGTCCGAAGCGCGCGGCTATGGGATCGGTCTTCACGCTCTCGCCCGCGCGATCCGCACGTGGGGCAGCGGCCAGGTGATGGTGGTTCTCACCGCGTGGCCTCCCGGAGCCGAGGGGGAGGCGGGTGAGGCGGGTGGCGAAGCGCTCGCGCGCTATTGGTCGAAGCTCGGGTTGGAGCGGATCGCGAGCGATGGCGACTCGCCGATCCTTGTCGGCCGTCGGTGGTTGGCGGACGACGGCGAGGTCGAGGCCCTCAGCCGCTGGGAGGCGCCGGGCCGGGGACCTGACGCGTGAGCCAGTCGGAGACCGGCGGCCGAGAGCGCATGGCGCCTCATTAGCTGCACGTCGACGAGGAACCGAAAGCCGACATGGACGAGCGTTTGTCGAGCGTCAGGCGTTACACTGTTGCGGTATGGCCACGGCATATGCAACGGAAGCGGCGTTCGTGAAAGAACTCGGCAAGCTCGAAACCGCTGACATCGCGCGTGCTACCGGCGCTGACAAGACGTCGGTTCGGGCGTGGGTCCGTGGTGACCGATCCCCCTCCGGCGTGTACGGCGAGCGACTGGCCGAGCTCTCGGCCCTGGTAGAGCGACTGGCGCACGTGCTGCAGCGCGACTTCATCCGCGGCTGGCTCATCAAGCCCAACGTTGCGCTGGACGACGGCAAGCCTCTTGACGTGATCGCTGCGGGCGACTATCGCAAGGTCTCGAAGATCGTCAGCGCGCTGGAGAGCACGGCGGTCTCCTGAGCTTGTACGACGTCGACACGACGTATGCCAGCGCGCGCTGGTGGCGCCACATTCCCGCTGGCGGCGACGTGTTCTACGAGTCGCCCGACCCGGCCGACAATCGCTGGCAGCGCGGGCATGTCGTCGATGCCTGGTACTTCGCCGATGAGGAGCCGACCGTCTGGGCTGAGTGGTACCGCGCAGCCGCGGAGCTTGGAGTGCCCCCGATGGCAATGCTCCCTCGTGATCTCTGGCAATGGGAGATCTCGCTGACGCGGATCGCCGATCTCAGCGACGAGCAGCGGCTCGCCCGTGTCGGCCTGCCGGTGCCCAAGCCGGGGCGGGCACAATGGCCGGCCTTCCAGGTTGTAGGAGAAGCGCTTCACCACGAGGGCTACCAGGGCCTGATCGCGCCCTCTGCTGCTCGACCCGGCTCCCGAGTGCTCTGCGTGTTCCGCAGCAGTCGTGAGGTCGCGGGCACCGACCCCATTCCGCCGCCTCGCTTGATCGAGAGCCCGCCGCTCGTCCCACCCGGGATGACGACCTGACGTGTCGCACAACGACGCGCGCTGCCCGATCCACAAGGCCGCTCGCGGAACAACTCGCGGAACAAATTGAGCGCAACTCAGGGCAACTGGCCCACCCCGAACCCGCATAGATACTGGGGCCAGCCCTGAGCGACACCCGTCTGTGTTGGCTGGGGGCCGGGCGGTCGCAGGTTCAAATCCTGTCTCCCCGATCTGAAGGCCCGGTGCGACGGGAATGTGCGGGGAGACCGGAGGGGCGCGCTGTACGGTAGTTCGGCGTCGCTCACCAGCCTCGGATCTGCTGCAGAGCGCGACGATACTGTCGGCGATCGAGGCGGATGTGGCCGTGCTGGCGGACCGATTGGGACGATACGCCGATGTCGGCGAGCGTCGGCCCGGCATCGAGGTCGAGCGTGGCGACGGGCTCGACCCAGGTGACCCATCCCCACTTCTCGGCATCCTCGGGGCTGGACTCGCGAGCGACGAGGTCCGGGTCAAAGACTGGGCGTTCGGCCACGCGCATGATCGCGGGGCAGGCCTTGCGCTCGCCGCGCGACACATAGATGACGAGGTGCTCGTCGACCTTGTAGGTCGGTTCGCCGCGAGGCGTTCCGCCGCCGGGACGCTCGACATGGCGGTCTGAAACCCACATGCGTCGGTCCCAGTATTGGGCGGTCATCCGATCGTCGGAGCCGTAAAGGATCTTTAGCCAGTATCCGCTGTCGCGTTGTTGGTGGAGAACCCGCCGAGGTCGACGTTCGCTCGGCTGGGCCAGACACCGCCGCGACCCTCGCGGCGGCGGCGGCCCAGGTTCGAAGGCTTGTGTCGGTTGAGCGTTCGCAACCACTTGACGTCGAGCGGCTCGGCAGCATCCCACCAGCTGTCAAAGTGAGCGCGGCGCGCCGCCTTGGCTTGGGTCGGGCCAAGGACGATTCCGAGTTCGGCGTTGCCGCCGTTGGAGCCAGCGACGGTCAGGTTGCCTGAGCCGATCAGGCCCCAGTTGCCGTCGGCTAGGAGCACCTTGGCGTGGAGGTTCCGGAGCGACTTCGCCTCGAACCCGGCCTCGATGAGTTCCTCGATGCCGTCGGGGTCGAGATAGCCACCTTCCACTGCGGCCGCGTTGAGTGCGGTGATCAGCCGCCGGTCGCGGGCGCTGCCTTCGTCGCAGGCACGAACCAGGTAGGCGGCCACGTCAGCGGAGAGAAACGGGGTGGCGATGTCGACGGTCCTGCGGGCACGGCGACAGGCATCGGCCATTTCGGCGAGGCCGGCGCCAACGAGCGTGCCGGTACGGGCCGGCGTGAAAGGCTTGGTCACAACAGCGAGCCTCCCACGTCATCGCGCCACAGTGCAATGGTTGCGAGCGTAAAGTCATCGGCGATGAAAATCGGACAGCGGGTTACCCTGGTTCTCGCAATGTGGGGCTTGGCAACTCGTGTCTCGTGGCGACGGCTGTCGTCGATAGCGTGAGCCTCTGCGCGCCTCCGACTGACGGGACTTCCTTGATATGACCGGCCTCTTCGTTGCCTCGGCCCTTGTGGTGGCCCTCGCTCTCCTCCTCGCGCTCCCACCCTGACACTGCTGCAACCCTCAACCGAACGTCGCCAGCGCCATCAGATCGCGGCAGCTTCGTGCGGCCGAAGTCGGCACTGCGCTCCGCGCTCTCTCGGACCCGGCTTCGCAAACCCGGCTTGATCCGGTGCGCGGTATCTCACGCCATCACTCGGGAAAGCACAAGCCCGAATCCACGAGCTACTGCTCACCCACGGCGACGCGTTCGGCGGCCCTGAACGGGACCTTCACACCGTCTCGCAAGCCGCGCTGGAGCCAGCCCCTACCGGTGCGCCCGTGGCTGCCCTTTCCGCCAGCGGAGACGATCCAAAGGGTCTTTGAGCGCAGAGGGTAGATTTCGCCGCATGGCGGGCTGGGGACCTGAGGTCGAGTGGCACGAGCGCGATGTCGTCGTGCCCGCCTTCCGACAGTGGCTTGAGGCGCAAGG
Source organism: Baekduia sp. (assembly GCA_040509415.1). Lineage (GTDB taxonomy): Bacteria > Actinomycetota > Thermoleophilia > Solirubrobacterales > Solirubrobacteraceae > Baekduia. The sequence goes on from JBEVLC010000157.1 coordinate 7,879, forward strand.
CTGGGAAACGGAAACCGAGACGGATTTCGTGGATGTGGTCGCTCACCGAGGCGGCGAAACCAGCTACGCGGAGGTCAAGGGCCGAACAAAAAGCCGTCCGGGGGCGGGACTGGACACGCTTTACGGCCAGTTGCTGAGGCGAATGCCTGCCGAGGCAGCCGGCGACCCCACTACGAGATTTGCGGTCGTGATCTCGACCGATGCAAGAGCGGCCGCCCTTCGGGTCCCGAGACGAGTCCGGGACCTGTTGCGGATCGATGTCTACGCAGTGAGCGACGATGGCCACGTCGAGAGGCTGGGTGACTGATCCCCTCCTCCCTGAGACACCGGACCGCTAACAGCGTCCCGGCCCGGGCGCGACGGCGATGAGCGACGCCGGCCTCGTCCTCGTCGCCCTGGCGATCGCCGTGGGCATCGTCGGAGTCGTCCTTCCGGTCCTTCCCGGCGCCCTGCTGGCGTGGGCGGCGATCGTGGTCTGGGCGCTGGCGGTCGGTTCTGCGACCGCCTGGGTGGTGCTGGCCATCGCGACGCTGTCGATCGGCCTCGCGCAGGTCGTGAAGTTCCTCGTGCCCGGACGGCGCCTCCGCGACGCAGGCGTCCCGCGCGCGTCGATTGTGGCCGGCCTCCTGCTCGCCATCGTCGGCTTCTTCCTTCTCCCGATCGTCGGCTTGTTCGTCGGGTTCCCGCTGGGCGTATACCTCCAGGAGCGCCGGCGGCTGGGTCAACACGAACCGGCCTGGCGATCCACCAACCAGGCGCTGCGCGCGCTCGGGCTCTCGATCGCCATCGAGTTGGCGGCCACGTTGGTGGCTACGAGCGCGTGGTTGGCGGCGGTGCTGACCTGAGGCCGCGGGTACTCACACGAACTGCGCTGCCGCGTAGCCCGACGCCCAGGCCCACTGGAAGTTGAACCCGCCCAGGTGGCCGTTGATGTCCAGCACCTCGCCGACGAAGTACAGGCCTGGGCTTTTCCGTGACTCCATGGTCTTGGACGACACGTCGCGGGTGTCGATGCCACCCAGGGTGACCTCGGCGGTGCGGTAGCCCTCGGTGCCGGCTGGCACCACTTGCCAGGCGCCGAGCTGCTCGGCGAGCTCACGGAGCTCGGCCGGTGTGTACTGCTTCATCGGCTTGGACGCGAACCAACTATCGGCCAGCAGCGTCGCCATCTTCTTGGTGAAGACCTCGCTCAACAGCGTCTTTAGCTCGCTGTTGGGGCGCGCGGATTGCTGGCTTTGCAGCCACTCCAGGGCGTCGTAGTCGGGCAGCAGGTTGATCTCCACGGCATCGCCGGGATGCCAGAAGGAGGAGATCTGCAGGATCGCCGGGCCGCTGAGGCCGCGGTGGGTGAACAGGAGGTTCTCGCGGAAGCTCTGACCGTTGCAGCTGACCGCGCAGGCCGCCGACGTGCCGGATAGCTCGGTGCACAGCTCCTTGAGCTGGCCGTTGATGGTGAACGGCACGAGGCCGGCACGGGTGGGCAGCACGGTGTGGCCGAACTGGCGGGCGATCTCATAGCCGAAGCCGGTGGCGCCCAGCGTCGGAATCGAGAGACCGCCGGTGGCGACCACCAGCGACGACGTGGTGATGGATCCCATGCCAGTGCTGAGCAGATATCCGGCCTCGGTCTTCTCGATCTGCTGCACCGAGGTGTTCAGGCGCACGTCGACGCCAGCCTGTCGGCATTCCTCCAGGAGCATGTTCAGAATGTCCTTGGACTTGTTGTCGCAGAACAGCTGGCCCAGCTTCTTCTCGTGGTAGGGCACGCCGTGCTTGCTGACCATGGCGATGAAGTCCCACGGGGTGTAGCGCGCCAGGGCCGACTTGCAGAAGTGTGGGTTCTGCGAGAAGAAGTTGGCCGGGTCCGTGTGCATGTTGGTGAAGTTGCAACGGCCACCGCCGGACATGAGGATCTTCTTGCCGGCCTTGTTGGAGTGGTCGATGAGCAGCACGTGGCGGCCGCGTGCGGCGGCGGTCAGGGCACACATCAGGCCGGCGGCACCTGCGCCGATGATCACAACGTCGGTATTGCGCACAACCCACACAGGAGATCACGTCATGACCGTCCAACGCATGGAGCACATCGGCATCGTCGTCGACGACCTCGCGGCGGCGACCGCGTTCTTCGTCGCGCTCGGGCTCGAAGTGGAGGGTGAGACGTCCGTCGAGGGCGACTTGGTGGACCACATCAACGGGCTTGAGGGCGTGCGGTCAGACGTCGTGATGCTGCGGACCCCAGACGACCGCGCCACCAAGCTCGAGCTGGCCAAGTACCGCTCGCCCGCATACGAGGGCCACAACGGGCCGGCGCCGGCCAACGCCCCGGGCATCCGCCACGTCCTCTTCGTCGTCGATGACATCGAGGAATCCCTCGCCGCCCTGCGAGCGCACAGCGGTGAGCTGGTCGGCGAGCTGGTGAGCTACGGGAACAG
>JBEVLC010000158.1:0-20145 GCA_040509415.1 Baekduia sp.
ACGAGGCGCCATCGGAGACGACGGTCAGGCGGGGCGACGCGTCGTGAGCGTCGGAGATTGTGCGGCGGGGCATCCGTTCTCTCCTCCAAGTCGTTGGCCACGGGTGCACGCGTACCTGACTCCTTGCGGCCGCCCTCAACAAGAAGGTCTTCGCGCGGTAGCGCGACGGCTTCAGGCCGTCGCCGACCTCTGGTCGTTCGACGGCCGAGCTGGCGGGGTCGCCGGTCGCGTGAGCGGTGGGCTCCCGAGAGCTTCGACGCTGAGGAGCTGCACCCCCCGGGCCTCCGGAACCGCCGCCGCATCGTCACCGTGGCGAGCGCGAGCGCGACGGTGGGTCACAAGCGCAGATGGCAGGGCGAGGTCGAGCTCGCGCGAAAGCCCGGGCCGAGTGAGCGTGTCGGCGGCGTCGGCCTACCCATCGGGAGCCCTGGGGCCGAGACGGTCCGCAGCAGGGGGATCGAGCGCCGCAAGAGCCCCCGGTTGGCGGAGACGCTGTTACCCCGGACTTCGGTCGACAAGACCGGTGGGATTGGTTAAGTTTCGCACCATCACTGAGCCAACTGACAGAGGGCCAAGAGATGGCACGAAGCGCACGGTGCTCGGCAGCCTGTTCGTGCACGGCGAGCTTGATCGCGCCACGCTGACGGGCAACTGGAAGGGACTCGTCCTTGAGTTGTACGGCGAGGACCACCCGCTGTCAGAGGACGCGTTCAAGTCGGTGATCCGCTGGGGGCTTGAGCGCGAGCTCGTCACCTGGGGCCCGAGCGGTCGGCCACGCGAACGCCACCACGTGATGCGGCTTAGCCCGCTCTGGGGCTTCGCCATCGGCGTGGTGCTGGGCCACCAGTCCATTCGCTGCGGCCTGGGGGACGCGCGCGGCGAGCTTGTGGTCGACGCTGACGGGCCGCTGCTTGAGGGGCGCGCCGCGCCACAGCTTGAGCACAGCCAGCCCGCCCAGGTCTTCGGCATGGTCGCCGAGATGGCCTCATCGCTGGTGGAGCGAGCTAAGGTCGACAAGCACCTGATCCGAGGCATCACCGTCGCGCTGCCGGCTCCTGTTGACCTGGATGGCAGGCTGAGCAGCACCCGCATCCTCCGCGGCCTGACCAGCCATGAGGACCTGCGCCCGGCTGTTCAAGACGCACTTGCAGCGATTGGCCTGGGCGACTTGGCCATCGACATCGATAACGACGCGAACGTCGCCGGCGTGGGCGAGTGGTGGCTGCGCCAGCGCGACGATCCGCCGCCAACGACGCTGCTGGTCGTCAAGGTTTCTGGCGGCATCGGGGGTGCGCTCATCGAGCCCGCCGGCAGAGTCCTACGCGGGGCCACCGGCGCGGCTGGGGAGCTCGGGCACCTGCCGGCCGATCCCGAGATCCTTGGCGACCCACTCCACGGCCTGCCGTCGCTCAAGCCCGAAGCCCCCTGCACGCGATGTGGCGGGCACGGTCACCTGGAGTCTTACGCCTCAGCGCCCGCCATCGCCGATCGGGTGTTCGGACAGAATGGGTCGGGCGACTACGGCGAGCGCCATCGTCAGCTCATGGCCGCGCTCGAGGCGCCTGACAGCGTTGAGCATCAAGCGGCCGTAGCGGCGGTACGAGACGCTGGAACGCTGCTGGGGCGCGCGCTCATCCCCGTGGTCGAGTTCGTCGATCCCGACCTAATCGTCATCGCAGGACGGATGCGCAACGCCGGCGAGACGCTCACGTCGTCGGTCGACAAAGCCTTGCACCACCGAGACCACATCGTCTCCACCAAGCCGCCGGTGGTGGCCAGCCAGTACGGCTGGTCCGGGGTGCTCGGAGCCATCCGCAATACGCTGCGCAATGAGCCGCCCCCATTTGACCACGAGCTGGCCAAGAGCGTGCTCGGCCCGCTGTTGCGCGACATGCGCACCGGGCCGTCGTCCTGGCGAGCCGCCGCCGAGCTGCTCGGCCCGTCGCGCCGACCGTGACGCCAGCGCGCTGACAATGGCACCAGCGTCCTGTCGTGCGACCTGCGCCACACGACGGCTGGCCGTTCTCCCTCGGCGCCGGGGCGTCGGTCGCCTCCCACACGGACCTATCGCTGTTCGGCGCTGACCGACGGCGTCCGGGGCCGCGTGGGCGGAGTGGGCGATATTCAGGCGTGAATCTCATCTCCGACCGGTTTCAGTGCGCCGTGCGCGCGACTTGCCACCCTCAACGACGGCCGAGGCCTCGTCCCGGGTAGGCATCGTGCCGGTTGGCGCGGTCGCTGCTGGCTCGATGTCGGTTTGACGGCCAAGAACCACGGCAAGGTCGCCCCGATGCGGCGACCGCCACCCGACGATGGCACGCGTCCGTGCGTGCGGCGGGATGGCAACGGTCCCGCATCGGGCGGGACCTCAGCCGAGGAGGATCTCGTGTCGACCAAGACCGAGGCCGAGCGCCAGGCACGGCGCGAGGCGGATCGAGAGCGCGCCGTCGCGGCGGTAGAGGCGCTGCAGTCCAGCGAGGGTTGGCAGAACTGGCTGCGCACACGCAGCAAGTTCCACAACTACAGCTTCATCAACCAGCTGCTGATCGCCGCGCAGCGCCCGGAGGCGACCTACGTCACGGGCTTCCGCAAGTGGCTGGATCTGGGCTACGCGGTGCGCCGTGGCGAGCACGGGTTGTGGATCTGGATGCCGGTGCCGCCCAAGCGCAAGGCGATCGAGGAGTGGAGGAAGGCGGGCGCGGATCCGGACAAGAAGCCGCGCACGCAGTTTCGGATGGGTCCGGTGTTCGACCGCTCGCAGGTCGATCCGCTGCCGGCGCCGGCGCAGCCCGCCGTCCTCGACCCGCCGATCTCCACCATCGACGGAGACGACCTCAGGTGGACGTTCGCGCCGCTGACGGCGCTCGCCGCGGCGAGTGGCTACATCGTCCTGACCGACGTGGTGCTGGAGGACGGCACCGGCGGCTACTGCGACATCGGTCGTCGGCGCATCGCGATCAACGCCAAGCACTCGGTCAACCAGCGGGCCAAGACGCTCGTGCATGAGTTGTCGCACATGTTGATGCAGGAGATCCGGGAGCAGGAGGAGCGCCCGGCGGTCAAGTACGCCGAGGAGGAGCTGATCGTCGAGGCCGTCGCCTTCACGGTCACGGCGACACTCGGGCTCGACACCTCCAACTACTCGATCCCGTACCTCGCGTCGTGGGCGCAGAGCGCCTCGCTGGAGACCATCCAAGCGGCGGCCAAGACGATCGATCGCTTGGCGCGCCGGATCGAAGATGCGGTGCTGCCCCACCGTCCTGAGCAGCCGCAGAGCTGAAAAGGACGCAGGAAGGGCCGGAGCGATCGGTCAGCCGGCCGGTCGCGCCGCCCTTCTTGATGACCGGCCGCGCGGTCTCGTAGGTGGTGTTCGGTCAGGTCCGGCCACTCCTAGCACGGCGCGCGTGGCGCATGTCATGCCCCGCTTCGGCGAGCGCCTTTGCGGACCAGGGCCTGGCCGGTGTCCCGAAGGTCGCGCGCCGTGCAGCGGCGCGGCCATGACCGAACACCACCTCTCGCCCGCCGAGCCTCCACCGACGGCCAAGCAGCAGCGCTACCTCCGGCAGCTCGCGCTTCAGCGCGGTGTGAGCTTCGTGCCGCCACGCACACGGGCGGAGGCCTCGCGAGCGATCGACGCCCTCAAGCGCCGGGCGCCCGAGCCGGTCGCCGATCGTCGCCGCGAGGTCCGCGCCGTCCAGGACGACATGGCGACCCGCCGCGGTGACGCCGCCCAGTTCCGCCACGAGATCGAGACCGAGGGCTACGGCAGCACGGCCTCATGGAAGCAGCGGCGCTCGTGAGCGGCGCGGCCCCCCACCGGAGCGCGACCCGCCAGCACGGAGAGCCGACCCTCCGCGCGGCCATCGGGGAGCGTCGTCGACGGCCGACTGCGCGCCGCACCGCGTACCGCTGCGCTCGGTCGGTGCCCGGTCTCCTGAGCCGGCGGCCCGGCCGCCACCCGGTGATGGCACGCCCTGACGGGCGCGCGGGCGACGGCTGACCGGCCCGCCAACCCGGCGAGCCCCAACTCCAACAGGAGAGATCACCAGATGTCCACCACCATGACCTCCGCACGTACCGTCGCGCGCGAGCGCATCCACCTCCCCGACAACGTCCGCGTCCTGGACGAGGCCCACGTCGAGGCCCTCGCGGGCTCGATCAAGTTGAAGGGCATGCTCGTGCCGGTCGTTCTGCGTGAGCGCGACGGCGACTTCGAGCTGGTCGCCGGCTTCCACCGGATGGCCGCCGCGACCTCGATCGAGTTGGCCGAGGTCCCGTACGTCCTACGCGGGCCCGAGAACGAGCACGCCGATCGCGCGGTGGAGAACATCGCGCGCAAGCAGCTGAACCCCTACGAGGAGGCCAAGGCCGTCCGGGCGATGCTCGACGATGGCCTCAGCGAGGACGGTGCCGCGCAGGCGCTGGGCTGGCCGAAGGCGCGCGTCACCGCCCGCACGAAGATCCTCGAACTGCCCGAGCGCGCCCAGCAGCTCATCGGCGACGGCGTCATCCCGCTCGCTGCCGTCGAACAGCTGCGCGCGATCGGCAACGTCGCGCCGCAGCTCCTCGACCTCCTGATCGCCTACATCGACGACGACAACGCCGGGAACGCCGAGCAGCTGGTCCGCGACCCCGGCTGGGTCCTGGGCGCGGCACTCCGGCACGCCGACGACAGCAAGGTCTTCGCCGCCTACCTCACCACGGCCAACGCCAACGAGATCGCCGACCTGCGGCTGGGCAAGAAGACCGACCAGCTCTACGCCGAGGCCGAGAAGCTGCACAAGGAGCTGGACCGCCACGCCTACGGGCCGCCGACCGTGCGCTTCGAGGACGACGACGTCGACCAGGCCCGCGCGGCGGGCGTGCTGATCGAGTTCGACCACGGCCGTCCCATCATCGTCGACCGCGCCGTCTACCGCGAGCTGGTCAAGACCGCCGTCAAGCGCACCCACGACGCGCTGAAGCAGAAGGTCGCCGACCGCGTCGCCGAGCGCACGGCGACCAAGTCCACCGACAAGCCCGTCGACCCCGCGGCGGTCGCCAAGCGCGACCGCGACGCCCAGATGCGGGAGCTGGCCGACCAGGCCCACGGCGTCAACACCGACCTTGGCCACGGGCTGCTCAACACGTTGGCGAGCGTCGACCCGACCGACATGGACGTCGCGCGGTTCTTCGTCTACGCCCTGCTCGGCGCCGACCACGACAGCTCCCCCTACACGCAGACCGGCGACCGGGTCGCCCGCATCGCCGCCGGAGGCGTCCGGCTGGTGATCGAGGAGCTGCGCACCGACGTCACCAAGACCCGCAAGGACGGCAGCCGCGGACGCCTCCGCTACGACTACGGCGACCACCGCGACCCGCAGGCCGCGATCGAGTGGATGTGGAAGTTCATCGACGGCGCCAAGACCGCCAACGAGCTCTACGGCCGAGCGCTGGTCGTCATCGCCGCCGAGCAGCACGCCAGCCGCCTGGTCGTCAACGGCAGCCAGCGCACCCCGGCGATCCGGTGGGCGTCGCACAAGGACCAGGCCGCCAAGGCGCTGCGCAAGCTCTGCCGCCCGGCCATCCCCGCGTCGATGACTCAGCTGCAGCGCGCCGTCGAGCGCGTCAACGCCGAGTACGAGCAGGCGCTGCAGGGCGCACGCGAGCAGTCCCCCGACGAGCAGTAGCCCGAGGGGTTCCCGGTGCGGCCGTCGACTGAGGCCACGGTGGCACGCATCCGTGCGTGCCGCGGACCAGACGACGGTGCCGCACCGGGCGGCACCCCGGATCACGGAGGCCCTGATGGCGACGACACCTGCTGCGCAGGCGTTCCGCGTGATCGGCGATCTGCGCGAACTCGCTCGCGGGATCGGCTACGAGGTCGTGGTCCAGCCCGGACCGATGGACGCCATCGGCGTCGTTGTGTGGGAGATCGCCACGGTTTCGGTCAACTCGCGCTTCCCGGTCGAACGGCAGGCCGAGGAGCTGATCTACATCATGGCGTTGCTCATCGAACGCCATGAGCGTCGCGGCGGCGGCTTGCAGCTGACGTTCTGTCAGCAGGCCCAGGTGGTCGACACGGTCGCCGCCGGCATCTGCTCCGAGATCGGTCTGTCCTCGAACCGAACGACGTCGCTGGAGATCGCGGGCGTCTGGGACGGATTCGCTCCAGCGGCGCTCGGCGAGGTGGAGGACTTGGTCGCCCGGGTCGGCGCGCGCATCACGGAGCACGTCATCCCCCAGCGGTGACGAGCAAGCGCATGGGGTTGGTGCTGGGCGGCTGATTCGGAGCCTGCCCGCAGCCAAGCACACCGACTCGAGGACGGTCGCATGCCCTCGTCCGAACAAGACCGTCAACAGCAAGGTTCCGAGGACAAGGACCTGCTCCCGCCCCACGCCGGCGCGCAAAGCGTCGGCCATGCCCGATCACCACCCAGCACCACCACAAGCCGCCTCGGTCGGCGCGCTGGTCGAGTTGTCGCGCTACTCCGTGGCCACCGGCCAACGGGTCGTCCGCGGCCAGCGCATCCTCGGCGTCGTCCGGATCACCGACGCTCCCGCCGACGGCGACGGACGCACCTACGTCGTCGAGCGCGGCCTGACCTGCCACGACGAGCTGCTCGGCCTGGTCACCCACTACGTCGAGCACGCCCGCCGGTGCGACGACATCCCGCTCCTGCACCTCTACCCCGACAACGAGGTCGCGTGATGACCGACGACCACTACTACGACCCGGTCGAGCGCGAGGAGCTACGCGCCGAGGACGAGATCCTCGCCGACCTGCTGGCCGAGTACATGCTGCACCGCGGGGCCAGCGCGCTGGCCATCTACCCGGGCCTGGTGGCGCGCGCCGAAGAGCACGGTTCGCGCGTCGCGGCGAACTTCGAGACCCTGGTCGTCTACTGGGAGCTCAAGCGCCTGGAGGGCGAGGCGTGATGTCCGCCTCCGTGCCTCCGCGCCTGGACGACGTCCACGCCGTCCTGCGTTTCGCCTTCGACCTCTTGGGCGACGCGGACGAGCTCGACGCGTTGCTGGCGACCCTCCAGGTCGCCAGCGGTGTGACGCCGCGCGCGGGTGTCGTCACGACGCCCACCGAGCGGGCGGCCGCGGGCTTCGTGCTCGACGCGCTGACCGACGCGCTGGTCGAGCGCCTGCGCGGCGACCTCGAGCGCCGCTGACCTCTGCCGGAGGTGGCGGCTCGGCACGGAGGCCGAGCATGCCCGACGTGCTCGCCCGGTGGCCAACGCCGGCGGCACCCCGATCTCTCCATGGACCACCGGACTGCGCGCGCCGGGCGGGCCGGCCCCGACCGAGCCCACCACACCGACAGGAGAGATCCGTGGCTCACGAACCGCCCCAGGCGCGCATGCTCCGAGGCGACGAGGCGCAGCTCTACGAGGACCACAGCACCGCGCTGCGGGCCGCCGTCCGCCACTTCGTCAACGCCGACGACACGATCATCGAGGACGCGTGCGCGTTCGCCTGGCTCCAGCTCATGCGCCACCAGCCCGACCGCGGGCCGACGCTCTTCGCCTGGCTACGCACCGTCGCCATCCGCGAGGCCTGGCGCCTCTACGAGCGCGACACCCGCGAGCCCAGCATCGAGCTCTTCCCCGGGCTCGATCCCGGCCACGACGCGCTCACCCAGCAGGCCGCCGCACGCGACGCCCTCCGCGCCCTCGTCGAGCTACCGCCCAAGCAGCGCGACACGCTCGCGCTCCTCATCCTCGGCTTCTCCTACAACGAGATCGCCGCCCGCCGCGACGTCACGAAGACCAACGTCAACCGCCACCTCACGCGCGCCAGAGCCCACCTCAGGCTCGTCCGCGACCAGCACTGACCAACACCCTCACGGTTCCGGTGGCCCCCACCACCAGGACCGGCACACACTTGCACCGGGTGCGATCACGCGAGGGTGGTCGGCCCTCCTCGTCGACTAAGGGACGTGCTCTCCATCGGGAAGGTCGGCGGCGGCCAGGGCGATCCGCGCTATTACATCGACACCGTCGCCAAGGGCAAGGACGACTACTACACCCACCGCGGCGAAGCCCAGGGCCAGTGGCATGGCAGCGGCGCGCACGACCGTGGCCTGGACGGCGCGGTCGAGGACGAGCAGTTCCTCAACCTGCTCACCGAGCCCACCGCCAACCCCAAGAAGGTCCTCGCCTACGACCTCACCTTCTCGGCTCCGAAGTCCGTCTCGATCATCTACGGGATCGGCGACCGCGACGCCTCAGCCGCCGCTCGCGAGGCCCACGACGAAGCGGTACGCGACGCGCTCGACTACATCGAGCGACACGCCGCCTGGACCCGCCGCGGGCACGCCGGCAAGCACCGGGTCCGCGGCGACGGTCTCACGATCGCCGCCTTCCGCCACCGCACCTCCCGAGCTGGCGACCCGCAGCTCCACACCCACTCCGTCGTCGCCAACACCACCATCGCCGACGGCACCGCCACCGCCCTCGATGGCCGCGCGCTCTACGCCCACGCCCGCACCGCCGGCTTCCTCTACCAAGCCGCGCTTCGCCACAACCTCACCCAGAATCTCGGCGTCGAATGGGAGCCGGTCCGCAACGGCGTCGCCGAGATCAGCGGCATCGACGACGAGGTCCTCAAGCACTTCTCGCGTCGCAGCCAGGAGATCCGCGAACGCCTCGCCCGACTCGGGGCGCGCTCCGCTCACGCCGCCGAGGTCGCTGCGCTGGAGACCCGCAAGGCCAAGAACTACAACGTCCCCAGCGAGATGCTCCGCGAGGAGTGGCGAGCCCGTGCCGGCGAGTTGGGCCTTGACCAGCACGTCCTCTCGCTCGTGCTCGAACCTCGTGCTCCCGGCCGTCCCGTCCAGCCCGACCTGGCGGCGGCCGCCGAGGAGATCGCCGCGCCCGGCGGCGTCACCGAGCAGTCCTCGACCTTCGACCGCCGCGACGTGCTGCGCGACTGGGCCGAGGCCCACCGCGAAGGCGCGACCGTCGAGCGGATCGAGGCACTCGCCGACCGCTGGCTTGCCTCACAGCACGCCATCCAGCTCGAACGTGGCGAGAAGCGCGAGCACCTCGGCGGCGCGCGGCACTCGACGCCGGAGATGCTCGCGCTCGAGGATCGCCTCGTCGCCGACGCGGTCCAGCGCCGCGGCACCGGCGTCGCCGCGCTCGATCCCGAGCACGTCAACGCGGTGATCGCGACTCAGAGTGGCTTCGCCGGCGAGCAGTCCGCGATGGCGCGCTCGCTCACGACATCGGGTGACGGTGTCCAGGTCGTGCGCGCCGCGGCGGGAACCGGCAAGACGCTCGCCCTCACGGTTGCGCGCGACGCATGGGAGGCCGAAGGCGTCCGCGTGTTCGGGACCGCGCTGGCTGCGCGTGCGGCCGTCGAGATGGAAGCGCTCGCCGGGATCGACAGCACCACCATCGCGCGTCTCATGGTCGACATCGACCAAGGCAATGGGCTTGGTCGCGGATCGGTGCTGGTCGTCGACGAGGCCGGCATGGTCGGCTCCCGCACTATCGACCGCCTCGCACGCCACGCGGCAGAGACCGAGTCAAAGCTCGTGCTCGTGGGCGACGACCGCCAGCTTCCCGAGATCGACGCCGGAGGCGCGTTCCGGCGGTTGGCACGCGAACTAGGGGCGGTCGAGCTTCATCAAGTCCACCGACAAGCCGAGGTGTGGGATCGCGAGGCACTCGCGGACCTGCGGCGCGGCAAGGTGCGCGAGTGGAGCGAGACCTACCGCGACCGCGGACGACTTGTCGCACGACCATCGGCTGACGAGCTCCGCGAGACGCTGGTCGACGACTGGTGGGAGGCCGCACGGCAGCCGCGCGATGACGACGCCGTCATGATCGCCCACCGGCGGTCCGACGTCGCCGAGTTGAACGCGCTCGCGCGCCATCGCATGCATCGGGACGGGCGCCTCGGCGATGAGGAGCTGGTCGCCGGCTCACGAGCGTTCGCCGTTGGCGACCGCGTCATCGCTCGCCACAACGACCGCCGGGCAGACGTCGTCAACGGCACGCGTGCCGAAGTTGTAGGTATCGATCTGGAGACCCGCACGGTCTCCGTGAGCGTCGCCGACGGGACCCAGCGCACGCTGGACTCCGCCTACCTCGACGAAGGCTGGCTCGACCACGCCTATGCCTTGACCGCGCACGCGGCCCAAGGCGCCACGGTCGACCGCTCGTTCGTCCTCGGCTCCGACGAGCTCTACCGCGAGTGGGGCTACACGGCGCTTAGCCGGCACCGCGCCCAGGCACGCTTCTACGTCGTCTCCCCCGGCTCCGTCGAGCGCGCGCTGCCGGGCCTCGAGCCCGACCAAGACGCGATGACCGATGACGTGGTCGCAATGCTCTCGCCGAGCCATCGTAAAGAGCTGGCTCTCGACGTCGCCGATCGCGCCGGCGCGGGCGCCGCAAAGCGAGCCCGTGATCAGGCACAGCGCGAGATCGAAGCAGCGCGTCGTCGGATCGAGGCGATGCGCGCCGAGCAGAGCGAGCTTGGACGGCTGCAGCGGTCACAGCGCAAGGAGATCGACCAGGCAGTCGCCCGCCAGGAAGAGGCGATCGCACGCTGGTCGGGACAGGCCGAAGCCGTCACGGTGTCCATCGACGTCGAGCACCGCAAGCCGGTACGGGCGCGCATGTCGACGGCGAGCGATCGAGCCGAGGCGCGCGTGGCGCTCCTGGCCCGGGACCCAGCGCTGACGCAGACGCTCGGCGACTTCCCGTCGGCCTTTGCCGCGCGGGAGCGGTGGCTGCGGGAGGCCGTCTCCGTCGTCGCCACGACCGCCCCGCCGCTCGACGCTCCACCACCAGCGCCCGAAATCGACGCCCCGGGGATGGACCTCTAGGGGCGAGTTTCCGCCCGTGCGCCCTCCTCCGAATATGCCCACCACCGGAGAGATCGTCCGAGCCACCGGACTCTGCTCGATGTGCGACTTCAAATTCCGCGAGGAGGTCGTCGCGCGCTATCCGGCCCGCTCGATGCCAGGCGGCTGGGCATACATCGAGCTACGACATCTAGACGCGGACGCCATCGAAGCGCTGGACGGGATCAGCGTGGAGCGAGCCTCGCCCCCATACGTGCATCACGGAGACGTCGACCCCTTGACCTGCTTCGCCGCGAACGTTCGGCGCCGCCGCAAGGAGCTTGAGCTGACCCAGGAAGTGGCAGGAGACCGGGGCGACATGGAAGCGTCGTACTGGAGCCGCATCGAACGCGGATCCATCGACCCCGGCGTTCGGATGGTCGTGCGCGTTGCAAAGGCGCTTGAGACGACGGCTGCCAATTTGCTCGACAATGTGAGCTAGCTGCGTAAGTGCAGTTGCCTCGTCGCGTCGCCCACACCCTGCAGGACTCGATCGTCAGGGCCCTCCGGCAAGCCAAGGTCGGTCGTGGTCCGCGAGAGCTCGAAGTGTCCCGTAGATATTGAGCTCCAGCGATCGGTCGATCAGATCCAGTGCACGGTTCATCACGGCGCCGTCGCCGTCGGCGTAGGCACGGACAAGAATCTGGCTCACCTGATCGGCGTGGGGTTGTCCGACTACCCGTGCGCCGCGATCAGTCTGTGCAAGCTGATCGAGGACTTCGCTACAGGTGTCCAAGGCCACGTCTGCCGCAAAGCTTGTCGTCTCCGTCAAGGCGTACAACAAATCGTCAAAATTCTCGCGGCCCGCTTCGCTGCGATTGAACGCGGCGAGCAGCTCTCGGAGTTCACTCATCTCGTCGCCTTCGAGTCGTCGCACAACGGAGGCTGCGGCGGAACGCACCTCCTTACTCGAGTCGTCGAAGAACTCGACGAGCTGTTGCTCGCACCGCCCGCGGAACCGCGCTGCGGTGAGATTGGCGGCACAAACCTTGGCGACTCCGACTCGCTGCGGCTCATTGCCTTGAGCACACGCATCTGCAAGCTGACGTGCGTCGTCGTGGTCCAATGCGGCGATGGAGACGATGGCAGCGCCGTTGGCCTGCACAGCCGCGTCCGCAGACGCGATCATCCGCTCTATATGAGGGAGGAGCCGCGCGAAGTCCGTGCCGAGGCGATAGCGCATTACCTCGGTGACCGCATTGATCCTGAACAGATCGTCGGTGCCGCCCGTTAGAAGAGCGTCGAGGAGTTCTAGTGCCCCGCTGGCATCGTCGCGCAGAAGAGCGCGTGGGATTTCGGCGGCCATCGACCGCACAGCCATGGTCGCGTCGGTAACGAGGCTGTCGATCGCCCCCGCTAGCCGGTCGACCACGTCCGGCTTGAACCACACGATTCGCGAGATCTCGTACGCGACTCCTCCTCGAACCGAGTTCAGTCCCCGCTGAGCGAGCGGTTCGCGACCGGGCGATTCGGCGTCGACGATTGGGTCCGCTTCTGGGTCTGGGTCTTTCGTGGCGTACCACACCAACAAGTCCACGAGCACGTCAGGCCATGATTCGTCGAAGTGATGCCGCAGCGGCCGAGCAATCCACCGACCGGTCGGTCGACCTGGAAGCTCGTGACAGCGAAGCATCAGATCGAGCGTCGCGTCAAAGCTCGCGCCGCTTTCGCTGTCCACTACGCCGCGCAGGATCGCCTCGAAGTACGAGACATTCGTGTCGTCAGCCATGCGCCTGGCGAGCGCTGCGAAGCGTTCGGGTTCCAGTTTTGTCCGCGCCTCGAGCACGTTGGAGAGCTGGTCGGCACCGCCAAGCAGCAACTCCCGACGATTCCGGAAGTCATCGTCGTGATAACGGCGCATCGCGTTGAGCCACTGCTTGTCGGACATCTTTGCGGCCGCGTCGTTGTCGATTGGCGACTCGACGAAGCCTGAGATGATTCCGGTAGGTGGCAGCGCGTCGTCCTGTAGGAACTTGCGCTGCCACTCCGCAAAGCGCTTCCGCATAGCAGGTGTGCGCTTCGCGGCTTCAACGCCTCCGAGAAGGGCGAACTGCGTGGCACCGATCTCCCGGTGGCCGGCAACAGACTTCTCCCACGGGGTGTAGTACGACAACAAGGTGGGTTCGAGCCGATCGATCGCCTCGACCGATGCGGATGGCGTCACCGCTTCCAGGAGACGTCGGGTCTGCCACTCATCGCCATCGGAATACCCAACCCGCAGACGTCTGGGGTCATCCGTGAGAGAGTCCAACGCGTCATCGGCGAAGACCGTGGGGTGGGCGGAATAGCCCTCAAACAAGAGGAATACTACGGTTTCAGAATCGCTCAGACACTGAGCCTCAGCCACCGCAGCGAACTCCGCAGGAGAGTCTCTCGCTAGTGCGCGGAAGGCGGCTTCCGCTCCGAGGAGCAGATGGTCGTCAAGGCCACCGTAAACGTCGCCGAAGTGACGAAGCGACCAAACGTCATCCACCGATAGCCGCCCGTCCCTTGACAGACGGACGGCACCGTCAACGATGTCAAGCATCCGCGGCCAAACGTGTTGCACGAAGGCAGCAGGAGAGCCTTGTGCCGCCTCAGTCACGTACTCCAACAGGTGCGTGTTGCCCGGGATCAGGCCGGCGCCGGGAACGAATGGATGTCCGACACCAGCTTCCTTGGCCGCCGCCAGTCGATTTTGAAGGTAGTGACCGAGGAGCTCGTTGGCCTGTGCGGGGGCGCTCTTCGGCAGATCGTGTGCGATGTACCAGAAGTCCTGGCCGGTCACTCCCAGCCGGTCGAGCGCGCCCGAGTCGAGCATCTCGAGGAACAACGCATACATGGCGTCGCTCTCGCCGAGATCGACATGACGGATGATCCAAAGAATCCGCTGGGCCCAGGGTGACTCTTCATCATCAACAACTAGGTAGGGACGCAGGAGTTCGACCGCGCGATCAGCAAATGCTGGGCCTGCCAAGCCGATTGCCGTTACCGCAGCATCTACGTGGATCGACCCCGCAAGGCAGGCCTCAAGGTAGCCCCGAGCATCAGCCAGCCGAAGCCAAGCGACGCTTCCCAATGTCTGCCAGGCGCGGCTATGCAGCGGCGAGGCGGCGTCGTCCAGGTGAGGTTGGAGGAGATCCCACTCGTCCTCGCTTGGGTCGACTTGTGCGAGCCACGAGACAACGAGGTCCCGCAGGTGAAAACGGACCCGCTCATCGCCGAGCAAGTACGCCAGGTCGTTTCGATACGAGGTCCCCCGACTGCGGTTGTAGGCCAGAATCTGCCGGATCTGCGCTCGCCGGAACAGGAACTGGTCGGAGGAGAGCAACTCGGAGACGGTCTGGCGCCGTGCAGCGAAACGGCGCGCGAACACATAGTCGAAGTACGTCTCGTGAAAGAAGGCGAGGTGCGCGCCATCGGACGTCAGCACTCGGCACGAGACCATCGCTTCCACGTCGAGCTGCCACTCATCGACGAGTTCGCGGGGCACGCGTAGGAGCTGGTTCTCACTCATGTCGTCGACCAGCCGATCGAGAATCTCTGTCCAGGCCGGAACACGTCCTAAGCGGTCTCGGAGTTCGCGCTGTTTTGCGTCCCAGAACTTTTCGTAGAGTTCGCCAGCCGTGGTGAAGTCCAGGACAGCCTGCCCCCCACTCGCTCCGAGCACTTCGCTCAGCAGCGCCAGATGAAGGGGAACGGCAAGGATGGTCCGCTGGGTGGCCGTGAGGGTGTCCGGATCTAGCCCCATGTTCGACACCGCCGCCGTAACCTGCGCGTCACCTAAAGGGCCTACGGTGAGCACTGGACGCGGATCTGTCGCAGGGATCAACCTGCGCAGCCGGCTGTCATTCTCGATGTCGAACGTTCGGCACGACAGCACGACCCGCAGGTTCGGAACGCTCGCCGCGAGCTCGATGATCTCTAGGACGCAGTCGAAGAACTCCGGGCTGCGACCCGATGTTGTGCTCACGATGTCGAGTTGGTCGATTACGAGGACCCCGGTCTGTCGCTGCGCATGGGCCGCGATGACAGCGGCGGGCGAGCCAGGAAGTCCGAGCTCCTCACCAAGCACCTCAGAGCGCAACGTCGGTGTCGAGCGATCGAGTCTGAACGCGAGGAATGGTGTCTCTGAGGAGATGAGGCCCCGCACGAATTGCAGGAGCACGTCGCTCTTACCCGCGCCGGCTGCACCGTCCAGGATCACTAAGGATTGCTGCTCGACCAGCTCACCTAGCCGACCTGCTTCGGGCCGCTCAATTAGCTCTCGTCCGATGAGCGTGCGCTCACGCGAAGAGATGAAGCGCTCGTTCGCAGCGGAGACCTGCTCGGTTAGCGAGCGCGAGGATCGCCACGGATTGGGCGTGTATCCCTTCGGCTCGAGCAGCCCCCATATGGCGGCGGCAGTGAGAAACGCGCTGGCATGATCCCGAACGATCTCTGTTACTACCGCCACTGCGTGACTTTGGTCGCCAGCGAGCACGACGCTTGTCTCCAGCACGTTCCATGACGCGAGCTCGGCCTCACCGATCGTGCGGACGCGGATGCGTCGGAGCGCATCGAAAGCGACGTCCGCCGGGGGATCGCCCCAGACGCTCAGGAGTTCGTCGTAATGCGCCTTCCAGGTCTGGTTCTCGCTCAGTTCCGCCGCAAACTCACCGCGCGACACCGCGGCATCGGCTCGCATAGCAAGGCTCTCAAGCACATGAGCTGAGTGACCAGAGACAAACACGCATCGCGCATTCGGGTCTTGCAGCTTTTCGAGGAACGTCACGAGGACGGACCGAAGAGCCGAGAGAGACCAGCGTCCTTCACCGGTGCGCTGCCGCTTCACCTGGTGGTACTCGACAACCTCCGGATAGCGCAGCCAGAACTCGACGCCGTCTCCCTCCGGTCCTGGCGGCTCAAGCCGGATCGCTTCGGCCTCATCCTGCAACAGGGCCAGCACGCAGCGAACCGTCCACCGGTCTTCGTACCGAATCCCCAGCTTGCCAAATAGACCGCCGCGATCTACCACCAGCTAGACCATACGCTCAGAGACGGCGCTCACACTGCGAGACGCTGATCTTCCTTGCAACCGCCTCCTCGACGCCACCTCCCAAGCCACCCAGACGTGGGCATGCCCCGGGCCGGAGTCGCTATTCGAGAATCGTCGAGTACGGCTCATCGACCTTGTCATCGCCTTACCCGCTTCGGCCGAGGTCGACATGGCCAGCCGGAGCGTTCGCTTCGACAGCGTCGAGCCACTCCCGAATCTTCGAGATCCCTTTCGAACGACGAGCGCGTTGCGAACGCGCCGAAGCCGCGAGCCATTGCGCATAGGCTCTTGCGGGCCGCCGAGACAATAGGATGAGCGATCTGTCTGCTTAGCGGCCGGGCAAAGCTTCGTTGTCGTCTCTTCGATCCACCAACCGCGAGATCGTCAAGCTCTTCGACGAGTTCGAGATCGCTACTCCGCGGGATTACTACCTCCTGCCGCCGGGCGATCAGCCCTACTTCGTTAAACGCCTCTATCGAGCGCTGACGCGAACTCGGGAGTCGGCGCTCAAAGAAGCGCGAGCTGAAAGCGGGGTCAAGTTCCACTTCCGTACGTCCGGCGACCTCACAAGCGCGACGCCAAATCTGCCCACTGAGGTGTTCCTCAAGAAGTTGTCGTTCTACGCCCAGCGGACGTTCGTGTCGTTTCCATTCAAAGAGCTGACGAGCGCCGAAGAGGCTCGGCTCCTTCGTTCGACTCCCGGACATGCGATGCCGGCCAAGCGTCAGCGTGAGCGCCTGTTCGTCTTCGGAGAAATCGAAGGTTGGCGGACGCCCCGGGGAGGCGCACTATCCGCGGTCGGGAAGGTCTATCGAATCGACGCCGCGGCGTTCCGGGATTTTCTGACTGTTGTGACCCGGCTCCGACCTGCCATGGAGGCCGGGGTATCAACGGTGATCCCCTTGTTCCCGGATGACAAGAGAAGCCTCATGACCGCTAGACGCTTGGGTCTGACGGTAGCCAACTTCGAGAGAGAGGAACTTCGAACTCAATTCTGGGAGCAGGATCTCAACGACTCAGAGATGCGCCGTTCGGAGGCGGGACTGTCCAAGGTTCTGCTTCCGCATTTTGACGATGTCCCGTTCGAGCGCTTGCTTGAGATCCGTCAGCGCGAAGCGGATCTTTACGACGACTTCCAAACGCGCTTTGCGCGGGTGCTTGACGAAGCGCAGGCAACGGACAGCGAAGCGCGGATCCTCGAATTCCTTCGTGACATTGATGACGGTGTCCGGACGTTGGAACGCCGGTTTGCCGAGATCAGAACTTCATATCGTCGGAAGAACATCCTCCTTGGTCTGAAGTTCGTCAGCGCTGGGCTCGTGATGATGGCGCCCACCGACCCAGAAATCAGAAAGTCAGTTCTCGGTCTGATGGGCAGCCTCTCTGCATTCGACTTTGTGACGGGGCGTGTCGACGCAACGACGCAGCGGGACGCGCTACGGACCGATCGCTTCTACCTTCCGTGGCAGGTTTTCAGGGAGCGATGATCCTGCCGGACGGGCATGGCTTGAATGGTGGCCCGATGAACGTCGTCGAGCCGATCGTGATGAACGACTCGTCCGGCTCCGACACACGATCAAGGCGAACCGTTCTGTTCTGTCAGCTACTTCCAGAACGGCCGCAGCGTCGTGACCGCCGGGACGCGCGCACCGGAGATAAGCAGAGCTCGGTCGCCGACAAGCTGTTGTAGGGCTCGCGCTGTCGCGATTCGATCGTCCTTCCCACCACGCCGTTCCGCGAGCGCACCTGTGACGTGGTCGCGTGTGGCGGCGTCGGTGATCGGTCCGAGGTAGAGCTTGGCGGTCGAGTTGGCGAGGATCGTCTCGGCCCCTCGGCCATAGCGTTCCTGCATCTGGGCTAGCGACTGCCAGACGGTTGCGACGCGGATGCCGTGACCGGCGACCTGGGACATGGTGCGGGGTAGGTTGGCGAGGGGCGCGACGTTGGCGGCCTCGTCGAGCAGCAGCCGTAGTCGCCGGTTCCCGCTGCGGAAGGTCCCGGTCTCGATCGCCTCGTGGATTAGCGCGGCGAGCAACGCCACCAACAAGGGTGCAACGAGTTGTTGGTGGCGATCTTCGGCGACCAGGAAGAGCGTGTCGCTGTCGGAGGCGAGGAACTGCGCGGGCGCGAAGTCGAAGCCGTCGGTGCGCTGCACTTCGGGGTAGCGGTAGGCGGCGAGTACCGAGCCGGCGGACATGTAGGTGGTTCCTCGGTTGCGTGGGTCGAGCTCGGTGATTGCGCGGAGCTGCTCGCGGGCGGCCGTCGCATCGCCGGCGTTGAGGATCGTCGTGACGGCGCGGGTCTCCTGCGCGTCGACCCAGGTGAGCACGGCGGACATGTCGCGTTGGGCGAGCGCTGCGGCGTGTAGCTGCGGTGCGAGGAGCTTGGCGGCCTCGCCGCGCCAGTAGCGGGCGATCTCGGCGTCGCCGTCTGATGAGGCGTCGGCGAGCCATTGCGCTTGGCGCAGGGCGCCGGACCACGTCTCGCAGCCGGCGAGCGGGGACCAGCCCATGGACTCAGCGCCGAAGGGATCGTAGATGTAGGTGTTGCCGTTGCGCTCGCGCGTGGTGCGTGCGGCGTCGACGACGTCGCGGTTGGTGCTGGTGACGATCGCGGGGCCGTTGTGCTCGAGCAGCCAGGGGATGACGCAGCGCGTGGTCTTCCCGGCGCGGGTCGGGGCGATGACGACGACGTGCGCCTCTTCGTCGGCATGGATCGGGCGGCCGTCGAGCCGACCGAGCGAGAAGCCGCGCGGCGCCGACCGGCCCTTGCGCAGGTCGCGATGGCGCGCCCAGGGTCGCGGCCGCGCGCCCCGCCACTCGAACGAGCGGCGGCCGAGCCGCTCGCGGGCGATCTCCGGCTCGACGTGACGAAGGAACACGTTGGCGATCGTCGCCGTGATCGCGATCACCAAGGCGGCGCTGAGCCACCAGACGACCGGTCCAGGCAGCGATGCCCGGGCGTCTGCGGGATAGGCGGCGGCGGGGTCGCTCCAGTGCCCCGAGCCGAGGACGCGCAGCAGCGAGAGGAGGCCGGTCGCGGGTCCGACCGGTGGCAGGTGCCCGTGGCCGAGGAGTCCGGCGAGGGCTGCGATGGCCCAAGCGAAGATCGCGGCGCCGACTGCGCCGCCGATCATCCAGCCCAGGCCCTCGACGGGTTGGTCGGACTCGTTCTTGTTGGTGCTCTTGTCGTTGTTCATAGCGTTCCGATCAGGACGTCGACCCAGGGAGCCGGCGGGCCGCCGGGCGCGGGACCGTGGATCCATGAGAGGTGGAGGTGGTTGCCGCGGCCGTGGCCTGAGTCGCCGTCGTAGCCGACCCAGCGAAATGGTGGTCGTGGGTGGTTCTGCTGGGGTTCGGCCCATCGGGCAAGCGCGTTGATGTCGTCCCAGGACCCGCCGGGTCCAGGGACGAGGTCGACCGCGAGACCGAGCGGGTGCTCGCCGCCGGAGGCGTGGCCGGTCGGTGCGTATCCGGCGGTCACGACGATGTGGAACTTCGCGCGCAGAAACGCCAGGTCCGGCACCAGGCGCTCGTCGATGGCCATCCCCGGCTGGTCGGGGACGGGGACGATGCGTCCGCCGCCGACCAGCCGTCCGCCCGCTCCGCTGGGCAGCGCGACGTCGTCGCCGCACAGCGGCGCGGTGGCGGCCCCAGACTCGGCCGTCAGCGCGCGGGCTTGGTCGAGGACTTGTTTGACGTACCACTCGGCGTGGTTGTAGCCCAGCAGAGCGCGGTGCCAGTCGGCGGGGGCGCCCAAGTGCTTCAAGTACCGGGCGGCCGACATGATCGCGTCGGCCGCCGTCATCGGGTTGGCGCGACCGTCGCCGTCGGCGTCGACGCCGAACTGCCGCCAGGTCGCGGGCATGAACTGCGTCCACCCCACCGCGCCGGCGCTCGACGGTCCCATGTTGCGCCCGAAGTCCGACTCGACCTTGGTCAGTCCCGCGAGAATCGACGCTCCCTCCGTTCCCAAGGCGTAGGCCTCTGCTGCGTCGCGGAACAGCGGCTGCAGGTCAGCTGGGACGCCACCGGACAGCTCGGCGTCTGGGCAGGCGTTCTGCCCGGATGCCCCGGCGGCTGTGAGCGTGACGCCCGTCAGCAGCGCGGCCAGTAGCGCGAAGGCCGCAAGCGCCGCCGCCACCAGGCCGCAGACGAGTCTCATCGTCGGCCCCGTCCGGTGCGCTGGCGGCGTCGGCGCGCGCGGATCTCGGCCAGCTCGTCGGCACGGCGGCGCTTGAGCTCGTCGTCATCGAGCCAGCGACGTCCGCGCTCCTGCGCGGCTC
>JBEVLC010000159.1:0-6495 GCA_040509415.1 Baekduia sp.
GGACCTTCGGCCCGAGGGTTCGGGGCGCTGGCGGATGACGAACGAACGCCTCGGAGCGCGAACGCCTTCACTCCTCGCTGCCAACGAACCACGCTGCAAAGCACGCGAACGCCTGCACTGGGCGCCGCAAACGCCCACGCCGCGAAAGGCCTCAGCCGCTCCCCGCTGCCTCCTGCGCCGTCTGCAGCTCCTTGCGCACGATCCCGCGCTTGTACTTGGAGATCTGCAGACGCTCCTGCAGCAGCGGGATCGCCTCGGCCGGGCGGCCCGCGAGGCGCAGCGCCCAGCCGTAGTTGTAGAGCGAGAAGGCGTAGTCGAGGCTGTGCGTGTCGCCCGCGGCACGGAATTTCTCGACGGCCCGCGCCAGCAGCGGCAGCGCGCCCTGCGGATCGTCTGGCAGCATCGCGTAGCCCGCGTTGTTGATGGCCGCGGCAGAGCGGCCGTCGTCGGGCGTGGCCTCAGGCGTCGCGGTGCCCGACGCCGCACCGCTCCCGCCAGCAGGCGCCGGCGTCTTGGAGCTGGTCGTCGAGGACGACGACGCTCCGCTGCTCTGCTGCGACGACGCCGACCCTTGGGGCTTCGAGCTCACCGCCCGCGGCGCGGTCACCTCGCGGCCGCCGTTGTTGTTGCCGTCGTCGCTGATCAACGCCGCTGCGGCGCCCACGACGAGACAGACCACTGTCAGCCCGGCCAGCAGGAACGCCCGGTAATGCGGGCTCCGCTGCCGCGCCACCGGATCGGGCGGCGGCTCGCGGCGTGCCGGCGCGGGGTCGCGGCTGGCGATCGCGTCGGGCTCCCGCTGAAAGCGCGGCCGCTCGGCCGGCGCGGGCGCCGGCGTGCGCCGCGGCATCACGGTCGTCGCCCGCGTCGGCTGCGTCGCGTTGCCCAGCGCGTCCTCCAGCGCCGTCACGAACGCCGCGGCCGTCGCGGGCCGGTCGGCCGCCTCGCGCGCCAGCCCCCAGGCCAGCACGTCGCCGGCCGCCGCACAGGGCCCCGTCGGTGCTGCAGGGTCCTGCTCGACCCGCGCACGCGCCTGGGCCATCGGCGTGTCGCCGTCGAACGGGCGCCGCCCGCAGAGCAGTTCGAAGGCCACCACCGCGAGCGAGTAGCGATCCGACGCCGGCGTGGCCGGTTGGCCTCGAGCCTGCTCGGGGGAGAGGTAGGCCGCGGTCCCCAGGATCTGCCCCGCCGCGGTCATCGCCGTTTCGCCCGCGATCGACGCGATGCCGAAGTCGCCGACCGCCAGGCGGCCGTGCTCATCCAGCAGCAAATTGCCGGGCTTGACGTCGCGGTGGACGATGTCGGCCGCGTGCGCCGCATCCAACGCCGAGGCCGCCTCGCGCAGCCAGCGCAGCGCCAGCGGCACCGGAATCGGATCGCCAGCCTTCAACCGGTCGTCGACCGTGCCGCCGGCGAAGTGCTCCATGACGATGAATGCCTGCGTGGGCGGGGACGACATCTCGCCGATGTCGAAGATCGTCACGACGTTGAGGTGGTCAGAGACCCGCGCCGCCGCACGGGCCTCGCGGGTGAACCGCCTGCGCGCCGACGGATCGGCCGCGTAGCCGGCCGCCAGCACCTTGACCGCCACCAGCCGCTCCAGCACCGCGTCCTCGGCGGCCCAGACCGTCGCCATGCCGCCGTTGGCGATGTGCCGCAGGACGCGGTAGCGCGGAGGCAGGTCGACCTGCTGGGGAAGGGCGGACATCGAGTGCCGATTACCCTAGGCCAGGTGGCCTCACACAGCCGCGCCGCCCTGCTGCCACCGTCCCGCTACACTCCCCGGCCGAATGTCGAAGGTTTGCCACAGCTGCGGGCGCGGTCCCGCTTTCGGACAGAGCCGCAGCCACTCCATGCGCGCGACCAAGCGCCGGTTTGATCCGAACCTGCAGAAGGTCCGGATCTTCGTGGGCGCCGCTCCGCGCCGCGTGTACGTCTGCACGCGCTGCCTCAAGGCCGGCAAGGTCACCAAGGCCGCTTAGCAGGAGAGCGCCTTCGCGCTCTACCTGGCCGACCGACGCGCTACGGTCGCACCTGTGTCCGATCCGAGTCTCGTCCGCTTCCGCGTGGCGGTCCAAGGCGCGCTCGCGCACCTCGAGTCCCGCCGTCAGGAGATCAACGATCTCAACGTCTTCCCGGTCGCCGACGGCGACACGGGCGACAACATGGCGCTCACGCTCAAGGCGGTGCTTGCCGAGCTCGATCGCCTTGCGTTGCTGCACGACCGCTCGATCGACGAGATCGGCCGCGACGAGATCGTCGAGACGGTCGCTCGTGCCGCCCTGCTCGGCGCGCGCGGCAACAGCGGCGTCATCCTCTCCCAGCTGATCCGCGGTGCCGCCGAGGAGCTGGTCTCGCGCCCCGGCGAACTGGTCGATCCCGTCCTGCTCGGCGCTGCGTTCGCGACTGCCGCCCAACGGGCCTACGCGTCCGTCCGCGAGCCGGCCGAGGGCACGATGCTCACGGTGATGCGGGACATGGCGACCTCGATCGCCCATGACCTCGCGCACCTGCCCGAGGATCAGCGTCGCCTTGCGGCCGCTGCTGATCCCGAGCAGCAGAACCTGCTGATCGCCGCCGCGCTGGAACGCGCGATCGTCGCCGGCGAGGCCTCGGTCCAGCGCGGCCCCGAGCTGCTGCCCGCCCTGCGCGAGGCGGGCGTCGTCGACGCCGGTGGCTACGGCGTCATCATCATCTTCGCCGGGATCGTCGCCGCCCTGAAGGGCACCGATGCGCCCGAGCTCGAGCACTACGCGCCCGCGCGGATCACCCATCCCGAGCACGCGAGCGAGACCTATCGCTACTGCACCAACTTCGCCGTCACCGGTCAGGGGCTCGAAGCGTCGCGGTACGTGCCCAAGCTGGAGGAGATCGGCGATTCGGTCCTCGTCGTCGGCGACCACGCGACGCTGAAGGTCCACGTCCACACCGACGACCCCGAGCAGGCGACGCTGGTCTTCGCCGGCGCCGGCGAGGTCTCGCGCCTGGATGTCGCCGACATGCACGCCCAGGTCGTCGAGCGCGAGGCGCGCCTCAGCGCGGTCGGGTCAAACGGCAACGGCAACGGTGCGGCCGCCTTCAACGGTGGCGCCACTGCGGTCGCCGACGCCGAGCACCAGCAGACCTGCGGCGCGCTGGCCGTCGCCACCGGCGCGGGCCTCGTTGCGCTCTTCGAGAGCCTTGGCGCGCGTGTGCTCGACGGCGGCCCGACGCTCAACCCCTCCACGATGGAGATCCTCGCCGGAATCCACGATGTGCCCGCCGAGGAGGTCGTCGTCCTGCCCAACAGCCCCAACGTCTTCATGGCCGCCGAGCGCGCCGCCGAGCTGTCGGAGAAGGTCGTCCGTGTGGTGCCGTCCCGCTCCCAGCAGGCCGGCCTGTCCGCGGCCTTCGCACTCAACGCCGAACGCGGCGCCGGCGCGAACGCCGACGCGATGCAGGCGGCGCTGGACGCCGTGCGCACCGGTGGCGTCGCGCCCGCCGCGCGCCAGGATCCCGACGGTCGCTTCGCCGTCGGTGATGCCGTCGGCTACGTCGGCGAGGAGCTCGTCGCGTGGGGCGAGCCGCGCGCCACCTTGGAGGCGGTCCTCGGGCACCTGTCGGCAGATGCCGAGCTCGTGACCTGTATCGAAGGCGACGGCGCTCCGCTCGACAGCGCCGCGGTCGCGGCGCTGGCCCCCGCCGGTGTGGAGCTCGAGCTCGAGGACGGCGGGCAGCCGTCCTGGTGGTGGCTGCTCGCGGCCGAGTAGTCCGGGACCGCCGCCGTGCCGCCACCAGCCGACCGTGACGCTCCGCCCGCCTTCGGCCCGGGCCTGACGCCGCCGATCGCCTTCGCGCAGGCGCGCGAGCTGAGCGCCGAGGAGCTGTGGACTGCGCCCGTGCGCATTCCGCGGCCCTCGCGCCTGCGCGCGTCGTTGGACATCAAGCCGCCCACCGCCGCGGCCGCCGCCGAGTCGATCGGGCTGGAGACCGTCGGCGATCTCCTGACGCATCTGCCGCGCGCGACCGGCGAGGCGCGCACGGTCGCCGAGCTCGCGCTCGATGAGACGGCCACGGTCATCGTCGAGGTCAAGTCCATCACCTCGCGCCCCGTGCGCCGGCGCGGGATGAAGCCCCTGGTCGAGGCGACCGTCACCGACGGCACCGGGATCATGAAGGCCACGTTCTTCAACCAGCCGTGGCTGTCGGCCCAGTACCCGATTGGCACGCGGCTGATGCTGGCCGGCAAATACCAAGGCAACGGGCGCTTCCGCGTCAACGCCCACGCCAAGACCGACGCGGTCGTGGCGATCGGCGAGGAGGCCGGGGTCGCGGGCCAGTACCCCGCGACCAAGGGCATCAGCTCGACGCAGCTGCTTGCGCTCGTCCAGCAGCACCGCGACGCCGTCTTCGACTTCACCGACCCGCTGCCGACCGCGCTGCGTCAAGATCTCCAACTTCCCGATCGACCTACCGCACTTGCCGCCGCGCACTTCGGCGACCACGAGGGTGGCCGCCGGCGCCTGGCGTTCGACGAGCTGCTGATCGATCAGATCGTCCAGCTGCGTCTGCGCCACGAGCGCCGGGCTGACGTCCAGGCCGCGCCACTGGCCGAGCCGCCGACGATCACCGCCGCCTGGCGCGCCGAGACGCTGCCGTTCACGCCGACCGGCGACCAGGACATCGCGATGGCCGACGTCGACGCCGACCTCGCGCGCACCCGCCCGATGCAGCGGCTGCTGATGGGGGAGGTCGGCTCCGGCAAGACGGTCGTCGCGCTACACGCGATGCTGCGCGCCGTCGAGCACGGCGGCCAAGCCGCGCTGATGGCCCCGACCGAGACGCTGGCCGACCAGCACTTCGCGACGATCCAGTCGCTGATGCCGGGCTCGCTGCTGACCGCCGCGCTGCTCACCGGCTCGACGACCGCCGCCCGGCGCCGCGAGATCCTCGCCCGCCTGGCCACCGGTGAGCTCCAGCTGATCGTCGGCACGCACGCCCTGATCGAGGATCCCGTGGTGTTCCAGAACCTCACCGTCGCCGTCGTCGACGAGCAGCACCGCTTCGGCGTCCGCCAACGCGCCGCCCTGGACGCGAAGGCGCCGGAGGGCCTCGTGCCGCACCTGTTGCACATGACCGCGACGCCGATCCCGCGCACGCTCAGGCTCGCCAACTTCGGCGCCCTCGACGTCACCGCGCTGCGCGAGCTGCCACGCGGGCGCCAGCCGATCGCCACCCACGTCTGCTCGACCGAGGCCGAGCGCCATCGCGCCTACGAGCGCATCCGCGAGGAGCTGCGCGCCGGCCGTCAGGCGTTCGTCGTGTGCCCGCTGGTGAGCGAGTCAGAAGCCCTGAACGCCCGCGCCGCCACCGCCGAGTACGAGCGGCTGAAGTCCGGTGAGCTAGCCGACTTCGAGGTCGTGCTCCTCCACGGTCAGATGCGCCCGGCCGAGAAGCAGGCGGCGATGGAGCGCTTCGCCGGCGGCGACGCGCACGTGCTCGTCGCCACGACCGTCATCGAGGTCGGCATCGACGTCCCCAACGCCACCGTCATGCTCGTCGAGGACGCCGAGCGGTACGGCATCTCCCAGCTGCACCAGCTTCGCGGACGCGTCGGGCGCGGTGAGCACGCGTCGCTCTGCCTGCTCTTCGGCCCGCGTGAGTCCGCGCGCCTCAAGGCGCTGGCGATGAACGAGGACGGCTTTCGGCTCGCCGAGATCGACTTGGAGTTGCGCGGCGAGGGCGAGCTGACCGGCACCAAGCAGTCCGGGCTGGCCCGGTTTCGCTTCGCGCGCTTGCCCGACGACGCGCTCGTCCTGGAATCGGCCTTTGCGACCGCCGAGGCGCTGCTGGAGCGCGATCCCGAGCTCCAGGCCCCCGAACACGAGCTGCTGCGGGTCGAACTGGAGCGTGCGGAGGCGGCGCCTTTGGCCGCATGAGTACGATCCCGCCCCCGTTGACCTCCTCCACATCTCAGAACGCATGACCGACGAGAAGCGCATCGCTGTCTGTCCGGGCAGCTACGACCCGATCACCAACGGCCACCTCGACATCATCGGGAGGACGGCCGCCCAGTTCGACGAGGTCGTCGTCGCGGTCGTCAACGTCTCGGTTCGCAAGAACCAGCCGATCTTCTCGATCGAGGAGCGGCTCTCGTTCATCGAAGAGGCGACGGCCGACCTCTCGAACGTCCGCGCGGAGCCGTTCAGCGTCCTCGTGGTGGACTTCGCCCAGGCGATCGGGGCCCGGACGATCGTCAAGGGCCTACGCGCCATCTCGGACTTCGAGTACGAGCTGGAGATGGGTCAGCTCAACCGGATGCAGGCTCCAAACGTCGACACGCTCTACCTCATGGCCAGCCCGCAGTACAGTTTCCTCAGCTCCAGCGGAGTGAAGGAGCTCGCCACATTCGGCGGCGCTATCGACAGCCTCGTCCCCGAGCGCGTCGCACGCCGGCTGAAGGAAGAGCTCACCCGATAACGAAAGACGCTTAGCCATGGACGTCCTGGTCCTCAT
>JBEVLC010000160.1:0-6603 GCA_040509415.1 Baekduia sp.
CGAGGCGCAGGCCGCAGCGGCCGCGGCCGACGCGCGCGTCGCCGAGGCGGTCGCCCGCGCACAGGACGCCGAGAACGTCCTCGGCAGCTCCGACGCCCAGGTCGCCCACGCGCTGGATCAGGCCCGCGCGGCCGAGGCCGCGCGCGTCGAGGTGGTCGCCGACCTTGGCGCCGCCCAAGCCGTCGCCGCGCAGGCCGATCTCGCGATCGCGACCGCGTTCGAGGCGCGCGATGAAGCGCTCGCCCGCGCGGTCGAGGCCGAGCGCGAGCGCGACGCCGCCCTGGACCGCGCCGCGCGCGCCGAGGCCGCCCGCGATCAGGCGCTGTCCGAGCTCCACGCGGCGCGTGCCGAGCGCGATGACGCGCTGGCCGCCGCCGTCGCCGAGGCGACCGCCGGGCAGGCTGAGGCGCTCGCCGCGGACGCCCAGCGCCAGGCCGAGACCCTTGCCGCCGACGCCCACCGCCGCGCGGAAGTCGCCGAGCTGCGCGCCGACGACGCCGAGCGCCGGTTGGGCGCCGTCGAGAGCGACCGCGATGACGCCCGCGCCGCGCTGGCCCGCGCCCAGGAGCACGTCGGCGAGGAGACCGCGACGCTGCGCGCCGACCTCGACCTTGCCCTTGCCGCCCGCGACGAGCTCCAGGCGCTGCTCGACCAGGAGCGCGAGTCGCGCGAGCTGGCCGAGCGCCGCCTCGCCGACGTCGGTCCCGCGCAGGTCGTCGCGCAGGTCCCCGCGGTGATGACCTCCCCCTACAGCAACGGCCGCCCGGCGCTGCCCCCGCTGGAGGTCGCCGCCGCCCAAGCCAAGGCATTTGCCTACTCCGCGCCGACCGAGCCCGAGGGCCCGCCGCCCGGCTTCACGCCCGACGCGCTGGAGGACTTCGACCGCGCGCTGGCCAAGTCCTCCAGCCCCCGCGCCGCGGGCCGTGCCGCGCTGCAGGCGCTGGCGACGGCCACCGGCTGGAAGGGCGGCGCGCTGTGGCAGCCACGTGACGAGGGCGACTTCGGTTGCGCAGAGACCTGGAGCGCTTACATGTCCGGCCTTGAGGCCTGGGAGACCATGGCTTGGCGCGCGCACCTCGAGGACGGCCTCGTCCCCGCCGCCGCCGGCTCCGGCGAAGCCCACTGGGCCGACACCGACGACATGCTCGCCTGCCCCCGCTCCCGCTCAGCCGCCTGGGCCGAGCTCGGCACGCTGGCCACCGTCCCCGTCGTCCACCCCGACGGCCGCGTCCTCGCGGTCCTCGAGCTGGTCCGCGAGACCCACGACGCCGCCGATCCCGAGCTCCTCGCGACGCTCTCCGGGGTGGCCGTGCGCCTGGCGGAGCGGCTGGGGGCGATCGAGCTGGAGCTCGCGGCGGCGAGCGGGCGGTTCTAGCGCGCCTGATCGCGTTCACCACGTCGGGGTTCGTTCCTGCCGCAGTGTCAAGGATCGGTCCCACCACGGAGTCTTGCGGAGCGATGATGGCTGGAGCATGGCGCTCACGTCCAAGACCGACGACGCCGCTGTCAGTGTCGACGCATCGGGAACGGCCTCATCACCGCGCCCTCGGAACGGTGGGCGCGCCCGGTACATCGGCCTTGTCGGTGCCGCCGTCCTGATCGCCGTTCTGGCTCGCCCGATGGTCATCGGGCGCACGTTCGTCGGCTGGGATTGGTACCCGCATCAGTGGTTCATCTGGCATCAGGCCGAGTCGCTGAAGGCCACCGGCCTGCCGACGCTGTTCGCTCACGACTTCTCCGGAGTCTTCGTCCCGCACTTCGCGTTCTACGGCGGGACGTTGTACGCACTTGCCGGTGCGCTGACGCTCGTAACCGGTGATGCCGGTAGCGCGATGGTGATCTTGATCATCCTCGGGTTCGCCGCCTGCTACGCCGGTTGGTACTGGCTGGCGCGCCAGTGTGGGCTCGGCGTCTGGTGGGCGCACGTGCCGGGCGCCCTGTTCATCAGCGCCCCGTACTACCTCGCGATGATCTATGCCAATGGCAGCCTGCATGAATTCGTCGCCATCTCGGTGATACCACCGCTCATCGCATCCGTGGCTTCAATCGTCCGCGCCGACCGCCTGCGAGCAGTGCCGGCGGCCGTCCTGGCGGTCAGCACGACATTGCTCACCGGCAGTCACAACATCACGCTTCTCTGGGGCACCACGATGCTGGCCCTAGTCGCCGTCTTGCTCCTTGCGGTCGTGCCGGCCTGGCGTAGGGCGGTAACCCTTGTCGCAGTGCTGCGCGTCGCCGGTGTCGTCGTTCCCGCGGTACTGGTCAACGGCTGGTTCCTGCTTCCTGACATCGCATACCAATCGCATACCCTCATCGCGAACCTCGACTTCGCGCACGAACAAGATCTCATCTGGGGCCAGACCCTCGTCCAGCCTCGAGATCTGTTTTCGCTCGGGCGCGCCAATGCCACCTTCGACTATCAACACATGGCGCTGCAGCTGCCGTTGCTCGGCGTCGCGTGGATCGTTCTTGGGCTGGTGTTCCTGCGGTCGGCGTGGCGGACATCGTGGTACCGCGTGATCGTCTTCCTCGTCGCGCTGATGACCGTCCTCGTCGTGATGATGCGCCGGATCTCTCTGATCGAGGCCCTTCCGAGACCGTACGACCTCCTGCAGTTCTCCTATCGGCTTGAGACCTACATCTTGCTCGCGTTTGCCGGTGCCGTCATTGGCGTACTGTCACTCTTACGGCACGGCACCCGGAAAAAGGCGATGTGGGCCTGGGTTCTTGTGCCCGTGCTCGCGTGGTCGATCGCCGGCGCCGTCGACCAGCTGCGCCAGCGTCCCCCGAGCGGGCTGCCGCCAGTGACGGCGGCGTTGCCGTACAACGGAAGCGCGGTGCCACCGGGAGGGCCTGACTATTCGAGCTCCGACCCACCGCTGGTCGCCGTCGACCCGAACGTCGCGGTCGTGCGCTTCCCGGCCGATGGAGAGCGCGGCGATCCCGCGAAAGTGACCGTCAACGCGTTACCCGGTGACAATCTGCAGACCAACATCATCACCATGCCCCAGCTCGTGCACCTTGACGGAGCTCGCTTCGTCGCACGCCAGAACCTGGGACAGGCGGTGGTGCAGGTGTCCAAGGACGCAAACCCGGGAGCCGCCGTGATCACGCTCCGCGCGGCACATCCCTGGCCGGTCGTCGGAGGGACGATCCTGTCGCTCGTAGGTCTCGCAGGCCTGGCGCTCAACGGTGTCGCGATCGCGATGGGCGCTCGGCGCCGCAGGCACGCGACGCGGACGGCCCCGTCCACGTCATGAAAGGTTCTAGCGCGCCCGGACAAATACGTTACAAAAGGCACGTGTTCTGGGAACCCTCTTTGTGCGCTTTCCACCGCACAAGGAGCAGACATGTCCGACGCGTTGCCGCCTGGCGACCCGAGGTCGGTCGCGCCGCAGTCCGCAGAGCGACCTCATCCTGAGATCAACTGGTCCGCGATCGAGCGCGATCCGGATTTCCAGGAGCTCGTGCACCGCCGGCGCGCGTTCGTCGTGCCGGCCACCGCGTTCTTCCTCACCTGGTACATGGGGTTCATCGTCCTGACGGCGGTGGCGCCCGACTTCATGGGTGAACGCGTCTACCAAGGCCTGACCGTCGGCTACGTGGTGGCCCTGTCTCAGTTCCTGATGGTGTTGGTGCTGGGCATCTGGTACCTGCGCAAGTCCGATCGCGAGTTCGACCCGCTCGCCGCGCGGGTGGTCGACCGCTACGGCGGCGATGACGCCGGCGAGCGGAAGCCCGCAGCCACCGCCGAGCGCGGCACCCGGTTCACCCGGGCAGACCAGCGTCCGCGTACGACGACGCCCGGGGAGCCGCAGCTATGACCGCCCTCATCCTCGCCGCCGAGGTCAACACGACGGCGGTCGTGATCTTCGCGGTGATCCTCTCGATCACGCTCGGCATCACCTACTGGGCGTCGAAGCGGATGAGCGGGGCGACGACCTTCTACGCCGCCGGCCGCCAGATCACCGGACCGCAGAACGGGCTGGCGATCTCCGGCGACTACCTGTCAGCGGCGTCGTTCCTGGGCATCGCCGGCCTCATCTACTTGTACGGGTTCGACGGGTTCTTGTACTCCATCGGGTTCCTCGTCGCGTTCCTCACCGTGATGTTCTTGCTGGCCGAGCGCATGCGCAACGCCGGCAAGTACACCATCGCCGACGTGCTGGCCTTCCGTCTCAACGAGCAGCCGGCGCGCGTCGCGGCGGCGAGCGGCACGCTGTCGGTGGCCGCCTTCTACCTGATCGCGCAGATGGTCGGCGCCGGCGTGCTGATCGAGAAGCTCGTGGGCATCAGCTTCACGCTGTCGGTGCTGATCACGGGCACGTTCATGCTCTGCTACGTGGTCTTCGGCGGCATGCTTGCCACGACGTGGGTGCAGATCGTCAAGGCCGTGCTGCTCATGGCCGGCATCGTGGTCATGTCGGTGTTCGTGCTCGAGCGCGTGGGCTTCAACCCCATCGAGCTGTTCAACCGAGCTGAGGCCAACACCACCGCGGAGAGCACGTTCTCGCTGGCCCCGGGCACGTTCCTCAAGAGCGACCTGGACACGATCTCGCTTGGCCTGGCGCTGGTGCTCGGCACGGCGGGCCTGCCGCACATCCTGATGCGGTTCTTCACCGTGCCGGACGCCAAGGCCGCGCGCAGCTCGGTCGTCTGGGCGATGTTCCTGATCGGGTTCTTCTACCTGCTGACGACCGTGATCGGCTTCGGCGCGCGTGCCCTGCTCGGGCAGGGCGGTGTCGAGGCCGCTGGTGCGGGTGGCAACCTCGCCGCGCCGAACCTCGCTCAAGAGCTCGGCGGCGGTGCCGGCACCTTCGGCGGCGACCTGTTCCTCGCCGTCATCGCGGGCATCGCGTTCGCCACGATCCTGGCCGTCGTCGCCGGCCTGGTCCTCTCGGCCTCCAGCGCGGTGGCCCACGACATTTGGTCGAGCATCATCCGCAAGGGCCGCGACTCCGAGCGCGAGGAGGTGCTCGTGGCCAAGATCGCCTCGGTGTTCATCGGCGCGATCGCGATGGGCGTCGCCATCCTCGGCGGCGAGGGCCTCAACGTGTCGTTCATGGTCGGCCTGGCGTTCGCGATCGCAGCGAGCGCCAACTTCCCGGCGCTCGTGCTCGCGCTCTCATGGCGGCGCTTCAACACGACCGGTGCGATCTGCGGCGTCGCCGCCGGCCTCGGGTCGGCCCTCGCGCTGATCATCATCAGCCCAATCGTCTGGGGCGGAGCACCTGGCGCTCCGGACACCGGCGCGTTCTCCTGGTACGACCTCAACAACCCGGGGATCATCTCGATCCCGCTCGGGTTCCTGGGCTGCATCGCCGGCACGCTGCTGAGCAGCCGCCGCGAGGAGAAGCGCACGTTCGACGAGCTCTTCGTGCGCTCGGAGACCGGACTAGGCGCCGAGAAGGCGGTGCCCGAGCGGGAGCTGGTGCCTCACTGAGCCCCGGCCCACCTTGCGCCTTGCAGCTTCTCCACCTCGTGCCGATACGGTTGGCGCCGTGACCGACGCGATCCTGTGGGGCGCCATCGCCGCCTCGTCACTGGTGATCGGTGCGGTCATCGGCCTCGTGCGCCCGTGGCCCAACCGGATCGTCGGCCTGGTCCTCGCGTTCGGCGCCGGCGCGTTGATCAGCGCGGTGAGCTTCGACCTGGCCCAGGAAGGCGCGCAGCTTGGCGACCCCGGCGTGATGGGCATCGGGCTCGCGGTCGGCGCAGGCACCTACTTCATCGCCGACCGGCTGGTGGGCCGGCACAGCGGCGCGGGCTCGTCGCTCGCGCTCGGCGCGTTCCTCGACGGCATCCCCGAGCAGCTCGTCCTCGGCATCGGCATCGCGGCCGGTGGCGGTGTCAGCGTCGGCCTGCTCGTCGCGATCTTCGTGTCCAACTTGCCGGAGTCGATCGGCTCGGCGACCGAGATGCGCAGCGCGGGCGGAAAGCCACCGAGCACGATCCGCCGCCTCTGGCTCCTGGTCGCGCTGATCTGCACCGCCGCAACCGTCGGGGGCTACGTGCTCGCCGACAACCTCTCGGGCAACCTCAACGCGGCGGTCGACGGTTTCGCCGCCGGCGCGCTGCTGGTGATGTTGATCGACTCGATGATCCCCGACGCGGTCCGCAAGGGCGGCGACGTCTCGGGACTGGTCACCGTGCTCGGGTTCGCCGTGGCCGCCGCGCTGTCCGGGGTGGGCTGAGGTCCGCTACTCAGAGTCGTGGATCGTCACGACGATCCGTGGTGGAGAAGCACCACCGAAAGGACGGGTGGGCGCACACCATCCGGTAGCCCATCGGCGGACCGCAACAGGGTGATCGTCGCGGAGGACCGCCCGGACGAGGTGGTTTTGGACAGCAGCGCGACATTGCGGCCGGTGACATCCCCGTCGTCGACGTCCAGCTCCCAGCCGGCCCGATTCGCCGCGACGACGGCATCACCGTAGGCGGCGACCGGAGCGCCGCCTACGGCGTAGAGGCGCTCGTAGCGTGCCTCCCGCGGTTTCCCGAGCAGACCTCCCGACCGCTGGTCTGTGGTCCGCTCGTCGACCAGTCGCGCGCCCGGCGGCGTGTAACGCGCCAGAGGGTCGGCGCGCAGCGCCCGCAAAGGCG
>JBEVLC010000161.1:0-2812 GCA_040509415.1 Baekduia sp.
CGCGGTTCAGTCGTCCCTCGACGAGCGACGACTGGCGCGGGAGCGTCCCGGAGGGCTACGGGGTGATGAGGCGTGTGCGCAGCGCGTCGCGCGCCTCGTCCTCGAAGCCGCTCTCGGCGAGCCAGGCCGCCGGGCTGCCGTGGCGCTCGTCGAGGAGCTCGAGGATGCGGGCCATCGACTGCGGGCGGGGTGCGTGGCGGGTGGCGGCGTGGCCTTCGACGTCGAGGGCGTAGGTGGGCGTGGTCGCCAGCCGGGCGATGATCGCCTCGATCCGCTCGGCGGTCACGGCGTAGTCGGCCACGATCGCGTCGCGGCGCGCTCCGGCGACCTCAAGCGCGAGCGCGACCACCAGCCCGGTCCGGTCCTTGCCCGCCGCGCAGTGCACGAGCGCGGCGCCGCCCTCGCGGGGCTCGGCGATCGTCCGCAGCGCGGCGATGATCGAGTCCGGCCGATGCTCCAAGTACCCCATGTAGGTCTGCACGGTCGGCGTCTCGTCGGGGAGGTCGGCGCGGCCCTGGCCCAGCTGCCACGGGACGATCGTCTCTGCCGCGACGACGTCGGTGTGCTCGCCGGCCTCTGGGTAGAGCGAGTGATGCGCGACGGTGACGCGCTCGTCGGCCAGCAGCGGGCCGGGACCCTCGAGCCGCACCTCGACGCCGGTGCGCAGGTCGATGACAGCGCGGAGGCGATGGTCCTCGACGAGGTGGGCGACGTCGGCGGGGGAGAGGTCCTGCAGGTTGTCGGAGCGCAGCAGCCGGCCGGTCGCGACGGTGCCGCCGTCGACGAGCGCGATGCCGCCCACGTCCCGCGCGTTGACGGCGCCCTCCAGGTCGATCCAGCGCGGGGAGGCGTCAGTGAGCGACATCCCCTTCAACGTAGCGAGCCGGACTCCGCCTCCCGCGCGGCCCGCGCCAGCGCCTCGCCGCCGATCAGCCGCTCCCACGGCCCGACGACCGTCCACAGCGCGCGCAGGCGCAGCGCGGCGCCGCCGTCCACAGGGGCCACGCGGGCCTCGGAGTGCAGGGCGGCCCCGCCGTCGGGTCCATCGACGACCCAATGGGCGAACAGCACCCGGACCGTTCCGGGCTGTGCCCACGCCGCGAAGGCCGGTGCATCCTCCACGCGCGGGTAGTCGCGTCGCAGGGTCCGGATCCGCCCCACGAGTCCGGACACCGACCAGTGCTCGCCCTCGGCCAGCACCGTGAACGGCGGCGTGGCGAACAGGCCACGGAACGTCTCGCCGGCCGGCAGCCCCGGGATCCGCCAGCGCACCAACCGCCCCAGCGGTCCGGTCGCGTCGACGGCCAGCGCGCCCGCGGCGTCCCACAGCCGATCGGCCGGCGCGGCGGTCGCACGCCGGTGGCGCGTGCGGATCGCCGGCTCCGGCAGCCACGCGTCGAGGTCGAAGGGGAGGTCGTCGGCAGGCAAGCGACACCTATCCTCCCCGACCCATGTCCCTGGATCCCAGCTTCGTCGCCGCTGTCGTCGCCCGCGCGCTCGCCGAGGACGTCGGCACCGGCGACGTGACCACGCAGGCGACCGTCCCCGACGGCGCGCGCGCGGTCGCGACCATCACCCAGAAGGCGCCCGGCGTCGTCTTCGGCCTCGACGTCGCCGAGGCCGCGTTCCGGCAGACCGACGCCGAGCTGGAGATCGAGCGGCTCGCGCCCGAGGGCGTCTGGCAGGAGCCCAGGACGCCCGTCCTGCGCGTCACGGGCGCCGCGGCGGCCATCCTCATCGCCGAGCGCACCGCGCTGAACTTCCTGCAGCGCCTGAGCGGCGTCGCGACGCTGACGGCCCAATACGTCCGTGCGATCGACGGCACCGGCGCCAAGGTCCTCGACACGCGCAAGACGACGCCGACGCTGCGTCCGCTGGAGAAGGCGGCGGTGCTCGCCGGCGGCGGGACGAGCCACCGCTTCGGCCTCTTCGACATGGTGTTGATCAAGGAGAACCATGTCGCCGCGGCGGGCGGGGTCGCCAAGGCCGTTCGCGCGGCGCGCGCCGCCTTCCCGGATCTCCCGCTGGAGATCGAGGCTCAGACAGCAGACGAAGTCCGCGAGGCGCTGGAGGCCGGCGCGCCCCGGATCCTGCTCGACCACATGACCCCGGACGAGATGCGCGCGATCGCGACGGAGGTCGCTGGCCGCGCCGAGCTCGAGGCCAGCGGCAACATCACCTTGGACACGATCCGGGCCGCGGCCGAGGCCGGGGTAGACTTCGTGTCGGTCGGAGCGCTCACGCACTCCGCGCCTGCCTTAGACCTCTCTCTCATCCTGGAGCGTCTGCCATGAACCTTCCCATGGCCCCGAGCCCCACTGTCCCGCAGGCCCTGACGGCCGACGAGATCAGCGTGCTGACCTCCGAAGTTCGCGCGCTCGCCGCCGAGCGCAACGCCGTCATCCTGGCCCACAACTACCAGGTGCCCGAGGTGCAGGACGCCGCCGACTACGTCGGTGACAGCCTGGGCCTCAGCCGCCAGGCCGCCGCCGTCGACGCCGAGGTCATCGCCTTCTGC
Source organism: Baekduia sp. (assembly GCA_040509415.1). GTDB lineage: Bacteria > Actinomycetota > Thermoleophilia > Solirubrobacterales > Solirubrobacteraceae > Baekduia. The sequence continues at coordinate 2,519 of JBEVLC010000161.1, forward strand.
GGCGTGCACTTCATGGCCGAGACCGCGTCGATCCTCTCCCCGGAGAAGACCGTCCTGATCCCCGACCTGGACGCGGGCTGCTCGCTGGCGGACTCGATCACGCCCGAGCAGCTCACGGCCTGGCAAGCGAAGCACCCCGGCGCGGTCACCGTCATGTACGTCAACACGACGGCCGAGATCAAGGCGCTGACCGACTACTGCGTCACGTCGTCCAACGCGGTCAAGGTCGTCGAGCACATCCTGGCCGAGCACGGTCCGGACACGCCGATCCTCTTCGGCCCCGACATGTGGCTC
>JBEVLC010000162.1:0-3330 GCA_040509415.1 Baekduia sp.
CCTGTGGGTGCTCAGCACCCACAAATCGTCCCTCGATGTTCCGGCGGTGCGTCGGCGCTAGCTGATCGGGGCGACGTCGCCCGTGGTCGACTCGGTGGTGTCGGCCGGGATCCGGGTCTTCCCGTTGCGCGAGGACTTCGGGCAGCCGCGCGGGCGGCCGAGGTCGAACGGACCGGCGATGTACTGCGTGGCCTTGCCGGCGGTGACGCTGGCGTAGGTCACGACCAGCAGCGGGTCGACGCGGGGCTCCGTGCAGACGTCGCCGTCGATCGTGAACGTCGACGTGATCGGGTGCCAGCTGCCGACGTTGGCGCCGGTGCAGTTGACGCCCCAGCCGGGCTGCTCGCCGTTGCACGAGAACGCGTCGGTCGCCAAGACCTCCTTGGTGGCCGGGTCGGTGCCGAAGACCTCGGTCTCGAAGCCGGTCGCCGCCTTGTCGGGCATCACGGAGTAGCCGGTGATCGGCTGCGAGCACGCGAACGTGTAGGACACGGTGCCCGAGTCAGGATCGTCCGGGTCCGCCTTGCCCTTGTCGATGTGCCCCTTGCAGAGCGTGTTGTTGGGGTTCTGGTCAGCGACCGAGGACGGTGCCGAGTGGTTCAGCGCGACGGCGGCGGCGATGGCGGCGGCGAGCACCACCAGCGTGATGCCCAGTCGCGACCGCAGGCGCGAGACGGCGACGTTCAACTTCAAGACCTCCGTGTGCAGGTTGGTCGGTCAGCCCGGGAATTCAGAGCGACCGAGGTAGCAGGCGCATCCTGCGGGCCAGCGGTGTCCGCGGTGTGACCGCGAGGTTTCCCGGACGTGAACGGTTGGTGAACGAGGCCGTCACCCGGCGTCGGCGGCCGGCGACCAGGCGCCGTAGACCTTCGGCCCGAAGGGCTTCAGCTTGGTGTCCTTGGCGTAGCCGAGCGGGTCCAGCCCGAACAGGCCTTCGATGGACGCCAGCAGCGAGAAGGCGTCATAGGGCGCTCCGACCGTCCCGCCCGCCGTCACATACGGGGAGAGCAGGAGCGCGCCGACGCGGCCGCCGCCGGCCTCGACGTCGGCGGGGGCTCCCGCGTCGAAGGTGACGACGACCAGCCCGCCGTCGTTGTAGGCCTTGGACGCCAGCAGCGGCGGGAGCGTTGCCGCCAGCCAGGCGTCGGCGTCGGCCAGCGAGGTCGAGCCGTCATGGGCCGGGCCGGGCAGGATGTAAGAGAACGTCGGCGCCGAGTCGGCCTCGGCGGCGTCGGGCGCGATGCGGTCGAGCTCGGCGATCGAGCTGCCGCATTCGGCGGCGCCCGTGATCGAGGCGAAGCGTAGGAACGGGTTGCGTGGCTGCTGCTCGGGTGGGCGGGCGCAGGGGTTGTCGCCGGCGTTGAGGCCCGCGGTCGCGCCCTCGACGTAGGCCTTCCACGTGCGTCCGGCGCCGGTGAGCTGGTCGGCGAGCGTGACCGTCTTGTCGTCGAACGGGCCGAGCGCGTCCTTCTGGCCGCTCAGCAGCGCGACGCCGCCGGCAGCCGGATCGTGGCCGGCGGCGTGGTACCAGGGCAGCAGCGTGCCCTTGGCGCGCAGCTCGTTGGCGAGATAGGGGGCGGGCGAGGTCGTCCCGAAGCTCTCGTCGTAGGAATGGCCGGTGAGGGCGACGACCCAGACGTGCTTGACCGGCGGGAGCTTGGGCGCAGGTGCCTCGGTGGAGTCGTCGGTCGTGCCGTCGCTGGTCGAGGAGTCGTCAGTCGCGCTGTCGTCAGTCGCCGCGTCGTCGGTGCTGTCAGCCGTGGAGGACGTGTCGCCGGCCGTGTCGGTCGCGGTGTCGTCGATCCCGGCGTCGTCAGGCGACGAGCTGTCACCGAGGTCGACGCTGTCGCCCTCGTCGGTCGGGGGCTGCGGCGTCGTGGTCACTGGAGCGGGTGCCGCCGGAACGGGTGCGGGCGCCACCGGCGCCGCAGCGAGGATCGTCACGTTCGCGCGCCCGCCCGCGTCGGCCGCCGTCGCGCCCGGCCCGGCCGCGTTGCCGACGATCACGCCGAAGGCCAGCACGCCGAGCACCAGCGCGGCGGCGATCCGCGGCGTCGGCAGCCCTGGACCGACCCCATCATCATGCTCGGCGCGCGCGTCACGCGTGACCGGCGCGGTGGCGGAGCCGACGACCATGCTCTTCCAGTCCAGCCGCGGCGCGCCGTTGCGCTCGCCGCATTCCAGGCAGTAGCGCTGGTCGGCGGCCAGGGGAGATCCACAGGTGCGGCACGGCATCGAGGGCGCCAGTCTCGCCCTCGCGCGCAGGGCCCGTGTGAACGCCTTGTGATCCCTGCCAACGCCCTGCCAACCCGGCAGATCGGACGTTCACAGGTCCTTCACGAGAAAGGCACCAGCGCTTCACAAGGCTTGCGCCGCAGCCGGTCAGGCTGCCGTCCGCATTCCCCGCCCGGCGTCCGTTTCCGCCACGGACCGGCTTGCGGGCCACACCTCGAAAAGGAGTTCCCGAACATGACGACCCGCCTCCGCCGACTCGGCGTATGCGCGGCATCGGTTGGCGTCCTCGCCGCCGTCGTCCCCGCCGCGGCCCAGGCCACGCCCGTGATCACGATGAGCGGTTCGACCTCGGTCGCCCCGCTCGCCACCCTGCTCGCCAAGGCCTATGTGAAGGCCAAGCCCGGCAAGGTGAAGTTCAAGCTGGCCCAGGGTGGGTCGGACGTGGGTGTGGCCGATGTCGCAGCCGGTCGCGTGACGATCGGCAACTCGTCGCGCGACCCCAAGTCCAGCGATCCGGGCGGCATCTTCTTCAACAAGATCGCGCGTGACGCGATCTGCCTCGCGACCAACCCGAAGAACCCGGTCGCCAACCTGTCGCAAGCCACGATCCAGGCGATCTTCTCCGGTGACATCCGCGACTGGAGCCAGGTCCCCGGCGCCACCGCGACGGGCACGATCGATCTCGTCGGCCGCACCGCCGCCTCCGGTACGCAGGACGCGTTCCAGAAGATCTTCATGGGCACCAAGACGGTGACCTCGTCGATCGCGGCCAAGGCCTCCAACGGCCTCGTCCAGCAGGCGGTCCAGTCGGACCCGAACGCCATCGGCTACGTGTCGCTGGACTTCATCGCCGGCACGAACGTCGCCGGCTACAACGGCGTCGCCTGCAACCTGCGCAACGCCAAGTCCGGCGAGTACGGCGGCGTCCGCAACTTCTGGATGGTCACCCGCGGGCGCGCCACCGGCGTCGTCTCGGCCTTCATCTCCTGGGTGCAGAACAACCCCAAGGCCCAGGCGATCGTCGGCAAGCACTGGGTGCCGCTGAAGTAATGCTCCAACGGCTGCGACAGCCGTGGTCGGACCAACGCGCCGAGC
>JBEVLC010000163.1:0-6263 GCA_040509415.1 Baekduia sp.
AAACCCCGCCTGGTCAGCAATGACAGGTCTTTTTCGAGTCAGCCCGCCGCCCTCCCGGAACCCAACAGCCCCGAGCGGACACCAACCAACCATCCGCACCACAAGACTGACACTGAGGTCTCTTGATTTGTGAGGCGCGAAGCTTAGCGGGTGGGGTGGACGGAATTGGTGGATTTTCGCAGAGTCGTTGCAATGTCGCAGTTTCGTTGCAGATCGACCACCCCAACAACTCGCGGGCATCTGTCATGCCTATTGCTTGGGACGGGTAGCGGAGGCTTCCGACTGACGTCGTGCGTTAAGGGGTCGGGGTGCGTGGCGTGGTGTGTTGCGAGCGCTTGAGTAGCGCGGCTGCGTGGGTGTTCAGTGCAGACGTGGGCCGGTGCGCGGGCGTGGTCTGCTGGGCACCGAGGGGAGTGAGCAGTGGTGGTTGCTCGTTGCGTTGGCCCGTCGTCCGCTGGCGCTGGGAGGGTGGGCCTGTTTGCGGCCGATATGCGGCGGTGTACGGGCCCACCCCGGTTGTGGCGAGGGTCCGGGGTCGGGTTGAACGTCACATGGACGTCGAATCCGACCCGTACCTCCGGCGCTGGATCCGGGTTGGCTCGTGGTTACCCTGCGGTCGGTGAGGCTTCTGTTCATCTGCATGGGAAATATCTGCCGCTCGCCGACCGCCGAGGCGATCATGCGTGCGCTGGTCGTCGAGGAGGGGCTGGAGGATCAGATCGAGATCGACAGCGCGGGAACGGGCTCGTGGCATGTCGGCCATCCGCCGGACCGGCGCTCGACGGCCGCGGCGAAGGCGCGCGGGATCGTGATGGAGGGCGCGGCGCGGCAGGTGACGGTCGCTGACTTCGAGGACTATGACTTGCTCTTGGCCGCTGATGCCGACAACGTCAGCGCGCTGCGGGCGGTCGCTCCCAGCGAGGCCGCGGCGGCGAAGATCCACCTGTTGCGCGAGTACGACCCGGCGGCCGATGGCGACCTCGCGGTGCCGGATCCCTACTACGGCGGGCCCGACGGCTTCGAGCACGTCATCGACCTGGTCGACGCGGCATGCCGCGGGTTGTTGGAGACGTTGCGCGCGGAGGGTCGCGTCCGAGCGTGAGGGAGGCGCTGGCCGCCGCGCTGGGCGAGGAGATCGTCGGGCTGGAGCCGGTACCCGGCGGCGACCTCAACGCCGCGTATCGCGCGACGCTCGCGGGCGGCGCGCGGGTCTTCGTCAAGACGGCGCCGGACGCCGCGCCCGGCGCTTACGCGGCCGAGGCTGCGGGGTTGCGCTGGCTTGGCGCGGCGGGCGCGCTGCCCGTGCCGGAGGTTCTTGCGGTCGATGCCCGCTGGCTGGCGCTGGCGTGGGTCGATGGTGGCGGCCGGCTGGACGAGGCGGCACTCGGCCGCGGGCTGGCGGCGGTGCACCGTGCGGGCGCGGCGTGCTTCGGCACGCTGCCTGGCGTTGGCGGTCTGCCTGGCACTGGCGGCGACGACGGCGGCGTAAGCGCCGCCGGCTCTGGCGTTGGCGCTGGCGGTGACGGCGACGGCATGAGCTCCGACGGCTCCGGCGCCGGAGCTGCCGCCGACGCGCCCTACGTCCTCGGCCCGCTCGTCCTGCCCAACACCCCGGGCGACTCGTGGCCGACGTTCTACGCCGAGTCGCGGCTCCTGCCGCTGGCGCGCATGGCCGCCGACCGCGACGTGCTGGACGCCGGCGGCGTTCGGGCGGTCGAGTTGGTCGCCGCCCGCATCGAGGAGCTGGCCGGTCCGGCCGAGCCGCCCGCGCGGCTCCACGGCGACCTCTGGAGCGGCAACGTCCACGCCGGCGCCGACGGCCGGCCATGGCTGATCGACCCCGCGGCCTATGGCGGCCACCGCGAGATCGACTTGGCGATGTTGTCGCTCTTTGGTGGGTGGGCGGGATCCGGGTCAGCCTTCGGCGCCGCCTACGACGAGGTCTGGCCGCGCGCTGACGGCCACGCTGAGCGCGTCGCGCTCTACCAGTTGCTGCCGCTGCTCGTCCACGCCGTCCTCTTTGGTGGCGGCTACGGCGCATCGGCTCGTCGCGCCGCCGAGCGCTTCGTCTGACCGCACTCGGGTACGGTCACGCCATGGGCAACATCACGGGAGAGCGGTCGGTTGAGATCGACGCGCCGATCCAACGCGTCTTCGACATCGCCGCCGACATCGAGAACGCCCCTGCGTGGCAGGGGTCGCTCAAGGACGTCGAGGTGCTCGAGCGCGACGCGGAAGGCCGCGCGTCGCTCGTCGACACCGTCAACGACGCCAAGGTCAAGACGGTGAAGAACAAGCTGAGCTTCACCTATAACTCGCCGACAGAAGTCCGCTGGCGTCAGGAGAAGGGCGACGTTAAGTCCCTGGTCGGCTGGTGGAAGTTCGAGGATCTCGGCGGCGACCGCACCCGCGCGACCTATGCGCTGGAGGTCGATCCGGGGCGCATGCTCGGGATGCTCATCCGCGGTCCGGTCGAGGGTCAGGTGCGCGACTTCCTGCTGGGAAACGCGGCCGATGGCCTGAAGCGCACCGCCGAGAGCTGAGCGGGGCGGCGCGCCGGAGGGCGCGCCGACGTTCGCTAGCGTCGCTGGTCGATGGGCTCACCGCCACCCGCACCGCCCGCCGACCGCGGGATCGACCTGACGACGCTCGTCCTCAGTGCGATCGCGTCGGCAGCCGCGGCGTACATCACCTCCAAGATCTGGGCGCCCGGAACGCTCTTCAGCGCCGCGATGACGCCGGTGATCGTCGCGCTGGTCAAGGAGGGTCTGCGCAAGCCGACGGAGGTCGTCGCCAACGTCGTGCCGACCGTCGTCCCGACGCCGACACGCTGGTCGCGCTCGAGCGCCAGTGAGCCGGGGCTTGTCGCAGACGATGCGCCCGAGCCCGCGCCGCGGGTTGACCCCGACGCCCCGCACGTCGTGCTCCCACCGGTCGTTTCCGCCGAGCCCGGCCCGGTCCACGTCTACTCCACGCGCGGCCGGCTCCTGCGCTGGCGCCTGGCGGTGCTCACCGGCCTGCTCGGCTTCGCCATCTGCGTCGTGCTCTACACGGTGCCCGAGCTGATCTCGGGCAAGTCGATCGGGCGCGGCGGCGACGCGACCACGCTCTGGGGTGGGCATCGCAACCACACCAAGAAGTCCCCGGCGACGACGCAGACCACCACGACGCCGACGCAGACGAGCACCGCGACCACGCCGACGACGACCGATGAGACCAAGACGGTCACCCAGACCCAGACGGTGACGACGCCGACGGCGACGCAGACCACGCCCGCGCCATCGACCACGGCGCCGCCTGCTACACGGTCGACGACAGCGCCGCAGTCGACGACAACACCTGCGCCTTAGCGAAGCGGTCCTCGTCGCGGGTGCGTCCGTCCTGGAGGTGCTTGCGCTCCAGGGTGCTGGCGTCGCTGCGGCGGAGCGCCATCTCGGTCCGGTAGTACCTGGCCAGGATGTCGGCAACCGCCGTCGCGTGGTCGTAGGTGGCGGTCGCCGGCGGCATAGCCAAAACCTAGGCACGGCTGCCTCTGTTTCCAGTATCACCCTGGTCTCACCGCAGCCGCTTGGCATGGTGGCCACACCGCCTGGTGCGGGTAGCCGTACCTACGCCTGAGGCGGTCGTAGAATCCGGCCCCTGCCGTCCAGTGCCATCACGATCCGCCGTGCCGACCCCGGCGACGCCGAGCGCATCGCGACGATCTACAACGAGGGGATCGCCGAGCGCCAGGCGACGTTCGAGACGCGTCCGCGCGGCACAGCCGAGGTCGCGGGCTGGACGGTCCGGCCGCTGCCGGTGATCGTTGCCGAGGCTGAGGGCAGGATCGTGGGCTTCGCGAAGATCGGGCCCTACTCCGAGCGCGACGTCTACGCCGGCATCGGCGAGCACGGCGTCTACGTGGCGGGCGACGCACGGCGCCTCGGCGTGGGCAAGGCGTTGTTGGAGGCCTTGGCCGACGTCGCGCAGGAGGCCGGGCTCCACAAGCTCACGTCGCGGATCTTCACGACCAATGCGGCATCGATCGCGCTGCATCAGGCGGCGGGCTTCACGATCGTCGGCGTCCAGCGCCATCACGGGCAGCTGGAAGGCGTCTGGCGTGACTGCGTGCTCGTCGAGCGGCTGCTCGGCGACGCGGCCGACCCAGGCGCGGCTTAGCCCGCGAGCGCGAGCGTCACACGGTCGGCCAGCAGGCGCCCGCGCAGCGTGAGGACGACGCGTCCATCACCCAGGGGCTCGCGCTCGACGAGACCGTCGTCGGCAAAGCGCGTCGCGGTGGCGCGGGCGTCGTGGCCGAGACCGTCGAGCGCCAACCCCTCTCGAAGCCGGACTGCGAGCATCACGCGCTCCAGCCGCGCGCTGTCGCTGTCAGGCTGCTCGCGGCCCGCGGCGGGCGACCGGCCTTCTTCGAGCATCGTGGTCCACCGGGCCGGATGCAGGACGTTCCACCAGCGCACGCCGCCGACGTGGGAGTGCGCGCCCGGCCCGACGCCCCACCAGTCGCCACCGGCCCAGTAGCCTATGTTGTGCCGGCAGCGGTCGGCGTCGGTCCGGGTCCAGTTGGCGACTTCGTACCAGTGCAGGCCCGCGGCTCCCAGCACGGCCTCGGTCGTCTCGTAGCGGTCGGCGAGCACGTCGTCGTCGGGGGCCGGCAGCTCACCGCGACGCACGCGGGCGGCCAGCCGGGTGCCCGGCTCGACGATCAGCGAGTAGGCCGAGATGTGGTCGGGCTCGGCCTCCAGCGCGGTCTCGAGCGACAGCCGCCAGTCGGCGGCGCTCTCGCCCGGCGTCCCGTAGATCAGGTCGAGGCTGACGTGCTCGAAGCCGGCCGCGCGCGCGTCGCGTGCCGCGGCGACGGCGCGGCCCGGCGTGTGATGGCGATCGAGCGTCTCCAGGACGTGGGGCGCCGCGCTCTGCATGCCGAGCGAGATCCGGGTGAAGCCGGCCTCGCGCAGTGCGGCCAGCGCGACGGGGTCGACAGACTCCGGGTTGGCCTCGGTCGTCACCTCGGCGCCGGGCGCCAGCCCGAAGCGCGAGCGGATCGCCTCCAGGATCTGCTCGAGCTCGGCGGGCGCCAGCAGCGTCGGCGTGCCACCGCCGAGGAAGACGGTCTGCGCGGGCGGCGCACCGTGGCCGAGCACCGCGCGCGCGAGATCCAGCTCCTTCTCGACCGCGGCCGCGAAGCCCGCCGGCGCGGCCTCGCCCGGGATGTAGGTGTTGTAGTCGCAGTAGCCGCAGACCGAGGCGCAGTAGGGCACGTGGACGTAGACGCCGAACGGCCGCTCGGGCGCGCCGAGGCCGTGGAGGGCCGCCGTCGGCAGGGCGCCGTCGGAGGGCGGGCGTTCGCCGTCGGGCAGCCGGGCCATAGCGGCGTCGAGCTTAGGCGGTCGCGCTCGGTGCGGCCGAGCCGCCAGCTAAGGTCGCTGCCGTATGCGCGCCCGCGCGGGAGTCCTCCTCGCCCTCATCCTGGCCGTCGTCGTCGCCGGCTGTGGCGGCGACGAGGATCGCGACGCCTACGTCAAGGCCCTGAACAAGGCCCAGACGGGGCTGGCGCAGCGCTTCGCCACGCTGCAGTCGCGCGTCACGCCGACCAGCAACGCCGAGCAGGACAGCAAGACGCTGCGCGCGTACGAGGCTGCGGTTGAGACGACCGTCGACGACCTGCGTGCCGTCGATCCGCCCGACGGCCTCGCGCCGCTGCACCGCCGCTTCGTCGCGCAGATCACCGCCTACGGCACCGCGCTGCGCACAGCGCGCTCCGAGCTGGACGGCGACGATCCGCGGGCGATCCTCGCGGCGCAGGGTCGGCTGCGCAGCGCGGTGACCGTCGCGGGCCGGCGGCTTGACGCCACCATCCGCGCGATCAACCAGAAGCTCAAGGGGTAGAAGTGCTGACCCGGTTGCGTGCTGCGCCGATCACGGCGCCGACCCTCCTCGCCGTGGCCGTCTTCCTGGCGTGGACGCCGCTAGATGGCGGCCAGCCGATCACGCGCTGGGCGCCGGGGGCACTCGTCCTGCTCGCGCTGCTCGGGCTCGCGCTGGTCGCGTTGCCGCCGCTGCGCTGGCCGGCGTTACCCGCCACGGTTCGCGTTGCCGCGCTCGCGCTCGGCGCCTTCACCGCATGGTCGTTCCTGTCGCTCGCCTGGGCCGACGACGGCGGTGCCGCGCTGGAGGGTGCGGATCGCACGCTGCTCTACCTGGTGGCCTTCCTGCTCTTCGCGCTGTGGCCGCAGCGGCCGGCGACGGCCGCCTGGGTGCTCGGG
>JBEVLC010000164.1:0-6142 GCA_040509415.1 Baekduia sp.
AGGCCCGGCGGCGAGAGCCGACGGGCCTGCCGAGGCGGTCGGGACGGGGAAGGAGGTGACGGTGCCCGTCGGCGTCACCCGCGCGATGGCGTTGGTCCCCGACAGCGCGACCCAGAGGTTGCCGTCGGCGCCGACGTCGATCCCTTGAGGCTGCGCGCCGCTGGCCAGCGTGATCTCGGAGATCGCGCCGGCGGGTGGCTTCATGTGGCCGATCCGCGCGCCCGCGCGCTCGGTGAACCAGAGCTGCCCACCGGGCCCGGAGACGATGTCGGCCGGCGCCGAGCCGGCCGTCGGCAGCGGGAACTCGGTCGCGGCGCCGGTCGGCGTGATGCGGGCGATCGCATTGCCCTGGCTCTCGGTCGCCCAGAGGTTGCCGTCCGGGCCGGTGGTGATGGCCGTGGACTGCGCGTCAGGAGTCGGCAGCGTGTACGGGGTCGTGATGCCGGCGAGCGACATCCGGCCGATGGCGCTGTTGGACCACTGGGTGATCCAGAGCGCCCCGTCGGGGCCGGGCTCCAGACCGACAGGATGGCTCGACGGCGCGAGCGCGCGCTCGGTGATCGTCGGCGTGAGCGCCGCGTGGGCAGGCGCGGCGAGGGTCAGCGAACACGCGAGCGCGGCGAGGGTGGCGACGAGGCGCGGGCCGCCGCGGCTCATGCGGCGATCCGATGGGTCCGGACGATCAGCCGCGCGAAGACCGCGACGACGGCGGGGTCGAACTGGGTGCCCGCGTGGCGCACGAGCTCCTCCAGCGCGCTGTCGGCGTCGGTCCCCGCCTGGTAGGGCCGGTCGGTCGTCATCGCGTCGAACGCGTCGCAGACCGCGACGACGCGCGCGCCGAGCGGGATCTCCTCGCCCGCCAGGCCGTCCGGGTAGCCGGTGCCGTCCCAGCGCTCGTGGCTGGCGCGCACGAGCCGGGCGACAGGCCGCAGCGCGGGGGCGACGGCGAGGATGCGCTCGCCGACCTCGCTGTGGCGCTCGATGATCTTGCGCTCGGCCGGGTCCAGCCGCGCGGGCTTGTGCAGGATCGCGTCGGGGACCGCGACCTTGCCGACGTCGTGGAGCTCGGCGGCGCGGACGATCGTGTCGAGCTCCTCGGCCGAGAGGTCGAAGGCGCGGGCGACCTCGCGCGCCAGGCTCGCCACGCCGTGCAGGTGCTCGTGGAGGTCGGGCTCGCGCTCGCGCAGGACCTGCAAGAGGACCTCGCGCGTGGAGTCCGGCTCACCGGTCGCGCGCCCGCCGCTCTTGTTCTCGTACAGGCGCTGGTCGGCGAGGGCGAGCGCGGCGCTGGTGTCCTGGGCCTCGTCGGGGAGGACCGCGATGCCGCAGGCGGTCGTCACCGAGAAGCCCTCGCCGTGCTCGCAGAGCGCGGCGATCGCGGTGTCGGCGAGGTGGTCGGGGGTGCCGTCGTCGATGCGGGCCAGGACGCAGAACTCGTCGCCGCCGAGGCGGAAGGCGCGGCCGCTATCGCCGACGGCCGTAACGAGCCGGTCGCCGAGGCGGGCCAGCAGCGCGTCGCCGGCGGGATGGCCGTAGGTGTCGTTGTAGCCCTTGAACCCGTTGAGGTCGAAGAGCAGGACGGCGTAGCGGTGATGCGGGCCGGCCATGCGGGCGGCGTCATCGACGTCGAGCAGCAGGCTGCGGCGGTTGCCGAGACCGGTCAGCGCATCGGTGAGGGCCTCGGCGCGGCTGCGGGCGACGAGCGTGAGGTTCTCCGAGAAGGTCAGGCTCATGCGCGTCAGGACGCCTGCGGTCGTCGCGACCGCGAGGACGTAAGCGCCGGGGGAGATGTCGTCGACGGCGTTCTGGGTCAGCAGCGCGAGGGCGATGAGGCCGAAGGCCCAAGGCATGACGAGCAGGCGGCGGCCGTCGAAGGTGACGTTGGGCGCGGGCCGGGTCGGCTGCCACGCCGCCCAGCCGAGAGCGACGGCGGAGGCGGGCCAGAAGACGTCGAAGATGGTCGCGCCGCTTCCCCCGGTGGCCGAGGAGTGCAGCGAGGCGCCGTCGGCGACCGTGGCGAGCAGGAGGCCGAGGCCGACGGTGCCGAGCACCGGCCCGGGACGCCAGCCGACGGTGCCGAAGATGCCGATGACGAACGCGGCGAGGAGGAGGTCGCCGAGGGGGTAGACGAGGTCGGCGATGACGGTGGCGGCTTGGCCGCCGGTGCTGTCGACGATCGGCGGCAGGACGAACTGGGCGGCCAGCGCGCTGATGGCCAGCGCGCCGACGAGGCCGTCGAGCCAGAGGCTGGGGTAGAACAGGCGAGCGCGGGCCTTGACGAGCAGGCCGAGGGCCAGGAACGCCAGGGGGTAGAAGGCGATCCAGAGCAGGTCGGGCAGCGCCGGAAAGCCGTGGCCGGTGACGCTTGTGGGATCCGCTGAGAAGAGGACGGTCCCGGTCGCCCAGGCGCCGAGGGCGGCGCCGAGCGTCAGCCAGGCGGCGCGCTCGTGCGGGACCCAGATCGCGCGCAGGAGGCAGAGCAGCGCGCCGATGACGAGCAGGCCGTTGAAGAGGACGTCCTCGAAGAGGTGGTGGCCGAGCGCCCCGCCGGCGTCGGGGGCGATGATCGCGCGCGCGGCATAGGCGATGAGGCCGACGACGGATGCTGTGTGGAATCCCGTGATGGCGGCACGGCGAAGCGGGCCCCAGAGGGGTGGTGGGTGCGGCGCCGTCGGCATGTCCTTGCACGGGTCATCGGCCTGGGGATTGGCGGGGCCACGTTGACCGGACGAATGTCCGTCGCGGCCCTCCCCGGTGGTGGCCGGCGTCGCGATCGGCGGCGATAGGGTTCGCCGATGCGCGACTACCGGCCTCAAGCTCAGAAGACCTGGTTCGACAAGTCCTTGCAGGCCTTCGCGCGGACCCGGTTTGGCGGCTATCTCTTCATCTCGGTGTTCCCGGCGATCGACCGGGCGCTGATCCCGGTGACGCGCGGCAAGCTGTCGACGGGGTTGGGGCAGCCGATCGTCCTCTTGCACACGCGTGGCGCCAAGAGCGGGCTGGAGCGCACCTCGCCGCTGCTGGCGACCAAGCAGGGCGACCTCGTCGTCGTCATCGCCTCGAAGGCCGGGGCGATCAAGCACCCCGCCTGGTACCACAACGTCAAGGCCGAGCCTGAGGTCGAGGTGACGATCGGCGGCCGGCGCGTACCGATGCGCGCCGAGGTCGCCCAGGGCGGCGAGCGTGACCGGCTATGGGCGATGGCCTGTGACAACTACGACGGCTTCGAGACCTACCAGGAGCGCGCGGGCGAGCGTGTCATCCCGGTCGTCGCGCTGCGGCCGCGCAGCAAGGCTTAGTGGCACGGCCGCAGCTCGACAACGTGCCTAAGTCAGCGACAAAGTCTGAGCAGTGTCCTTGAAGGTCCCGGTGACCAGCACCGGGACGCTGCCGAAGGCAGGGATGTGCGCGGTGAGGCCGGGCGCGTTCGTAAAAGTGGTCTCGTGGAGACCCTCGTGCCAGGTCCCTGGTCCGAGAGTGCCAGTCACGTTGAAGGTCACGCCGAGGAACGTGCAGGCCTGTGGGTCAGGTGGCGGCCGAGTCTCGAAGGTGAAGTCGATTTTGATGCCGTGGATAGTGACGTCGTCCTTCTTGGGCGCAGTCATCGTCCAGTGAAGGCCAGTTGCCTTCGGAGTGACAGTGCAGCCGGATGCAGCGCCGGCGCCGTGACAGTCACGCAGGAAGTCGGCGTTAGTCACAGTTATCAAGTCGATGCTAGTGACGTCGACGTGCATCTGCACGGCAGTGCAAGTCCAGCTGGAAGAGACCGCCGCAACGCTGAAGGTGAGGTCAGAACTGTCGAGGACATAAGTCGACCCGACCGTGCTCCAGCTGGTCGCAGAGCTGGCCGAAGGGCCGGCGAGCGAGGCGATGGCGACGACGATGGCCAAGAGCATGGTCTTGGCGAGCGGCCTGACAGGCATAGGTGAAGCTCCTTGTTGGAGTCCCTGCCTCGTCTGCAGATGGTCGTCCCTTCAGGCGGGAAGTCCAGAGCCAATGGGATTGCTCCGGGCGGTTTCAGCCAGCTGGCAGCGGTTGCGCACGGATGCTCTCCGGCTCGTCTACCTCCTCGTCGATCATCCGCCCGCCGCGCAGCAGCGAGGCTCCCGCTGCGATCAGGCAGGCCACGATCGCGAAGCTGAACGCCGCGTGGAGGCCGGTCTGAAACGGCGCCGAGATCAGGTGCGGGAAGAACGAGCTGCCGGTCAGCGTCGCCTGGTCGTGTGCCGGCAGCGCCGCAAGCGCGTGCGGGCCCAGCAGGTGCTCGACCGGGTTGTACCCCAAGAACGCGGCGAACAGGATCGACACGGGCGGCAGCTCGGCGACGCGATGCGCGGTCGCCGGGTCGACGCCGTGGGCTTGGAGCCCGGCGCTCATCGTGTGCGGCAGCGTCGACGCCAGCCCGACGATCATCAAGGTGAAGAAGATGCCGATCGACAGCACCTGCGCCGAGTTCTGGAAGGTCTGGTTCATCGCCCCGCCGGCCCCGCGGTCGCGCCGCGGCAGGCTGTTCATCACCGCGGCGCGGTTGGGCGAGGCGAACAGGCCCATCGACGCGCCGATCAAGAACAGGATCGCGCCGAAGACCGGATAGGAGAAGTCGGTCGGCAGCAGCATCAACAGGCCGAAGCCGACGGCGGTGAGCAGCATCCCGGCGGTGGCGAACGGCCTCGCGCCGTAGCGGTCGGAGAAGTACCCCGATGCCGGTCCGGCGAGCAGCAGCCCGACCGTCAGCGGCAGCATGTAGATGCCGGCCCAGAGCGGCGTCTCGGTGAAGTCATAGCCGTGCTGAGGTAGCCAGATGCCCTGGAGCCAGATGATCAACATGAACATCAGCCCGCCGCGTGAGACCGCCGACAGGAACGTCGACATCGTGCCGAAGGTGAAGGCGCGGATGCGGAAGAGCGGCAGCCGGAACATCGGGTCGGTGACACGCCGCTCGATCGCGACGAACGCGATCAGCGAGGCTGCAGAGGCGGCGAGCAGGGCCAGGACCTTGGCGCTGCCCCAGCCGATCGGGTGCCCGCCGGCCGGACGGATGCCGTAGGTCACAGCGGTCATCAGCAGCACGAGGCCCAGCGCGAAGGTTAGGTTGCCGGCCCAGTCGACGCGTGCGGCACGGGGCGTGCTCAGCTCTCGCAGGCCGGTATAAGCCCACACGGTCCCGAAGATCCCGACGGGCACCGAGATCAGGAAGACCAGCCGCCAGTCGATGGGGGCGAGGACGCCGCCGAGCACGAGGCCGATGAAGGTGCCGCTGACGCCGACGATGTTGTTGATGCCCAAGGCCATCCCACGCTGGTGGGTCGGGAAGGCGTCGGTGATGATCGCCGCCGCGTTGGCCAGCAGGCAGGCGCCGCCGACGCCCTGGACCAGCCGCATGACGATGAGGTACGTGGCGCCGCTGCGGCCCTGCATCCAGTCGATCGCCAGCAGGAGCGAGGCCACCGTGTAGATGACGAAGCCCAGGTTGTAGATCTTGACCCGGCCGACCATGTCGCCCAGCCGGCCGAGGCTGACGATCAGCACGCTGGTCACGACCAAGTACCCCAAGATCATCCACAGCAGGTAGAACGAGTTGGCCGGGACGAGCGGGTCGAGGTGGATGCCGCGGAAGATGTCGGGCATCGCGATGATCGTGATCGAGCCGTCGAGCGTCGCGAGGAGGACGGCGAGCGTGGCGTTGGAGAGCGCGATCCACTTGTAACGGTCGGGGTGCGCGGCGGCGGACACTCCGCGACAATATACAGGCTACCTGTGCAGGTGACCTGTGGATCAGCCGGTTACACTGCGCGCCATGGCCGTCAAGGCGCCCGCGACCACGACCACGCTCCTCGCGCACGACCTGCGTGAGACCCTCGGCCGTCTCGTGCGACGGCTGCGCGCCGAGCCCGGCCCACCCATCCCGCAGCTCGCCGTCCTCGGCCGCCTGGAGCGCGAGGGGCCGGCGAGCGTGAGCGAGCTCGCAACCGCGCACCGCATGCGCCCGCAGTCGATGGCCCAGACGGTCAAGGAGCTGGAGAGCTCCGGGCTGGTCGCGCGCCGTCCCGACCCGGCCGACGGCCGCCGCGCGATCGTGGAGCTGACGCCCGCGGGGCGCGCGAGCATCCTCGCCTCGCGCGCGGCGCGCGAGGACTGGCTG
>JBEVLC010000165.1:0-9263 GCA_040509415.1 Baekduia sp.
CGCACCGGTTCCCGGTGCGATGGCGGCGACCGTCAGCGCGCCCGACGGCCTCGCGGCCAAGCCCGTGGCCGCCGCCAAGCGCCACGGGCCCGTCAAGGCCCGCGCCGCTCAGGCATCCGCGACCGACCCGCGCGCCGGCGAGCAGTGGGCGCTGCAGGGCGACGCGCCGATGGGGATCGACACCGCCTGGCGCCAGACCACCGGCGCCGACGTTGCGGTCGCGATCATCGACTCCGGCGTCGACCTCGGCCACCCCGACCTGGCGCCGAACCTCTGGACCAACGCGGGCGAGGTCCCGGGCAACGGCACCGACGACGACGGCAACGGCTACGTCGATGACGTCCACGGCTACGACTTCGTCGACAACGACGGCACGCCGCAGGACGCCAACGGCCACGGCACCCACGTCGCGGGCATCGTCGGCGCGCGTGGCGGCAACGGCATCGGCGGCGCCGGCGTCGCCTGGCAGGCCCGCCTCATGACCATCCGCGTCCTCGACGACCAGGCGCGCGGCACCACGGCCGCAGTCGCCGCCGGCATCCGCTACGCCGTCGACAACGGCGCGCGGATCGTGAACCTCAGCCTTGCCGGGCCGACCTCGACGCCTGACCTGCAAGACGCCGTCCGCTACGCCCGGGTCCACGGCGTCCTGATCGTCGCCGCCGCCGGCAACGACGGCGCCGACCTCTCCACCTCCCCCACCTACCCGGCCGCCTACGGCGAGGACAACGTCCTCGGCATCGCCGCGACCACGCGCGACGGCGGGCTCTCCAGCGTCTCGGACTACGGCCCGGGCGCCGACATCGCCGCCCCGGGCGAGCAGATCCTGTCGACCAGCGCCGGCGGCGGCTACGAGTGGCGCACCGGCACGTCGATGGCTGCCCCCGCGGTCGCGGGCGCGCTCGTCCTGCTCGCCGCCGCGCGGCCCGACCTCGACGGCGACCACCTGCGCGACGCGCTGCTGGCCGGCGTCCGCCACACCGGCCTGCCAGTCTCCGCCGGCGCGCTCGACATCGGCGCGGCGCTGCGCGGCGTGATCGCCCCGGGCGCGTGGAAGATCGCGCCGGACGAGGGGCTCTCGTCCTACACCGCGGCCCCGGCCCGCTCGAAGGCCAAGCCGAAGTCGACGGTCGCCAAGAAGCAGGCCGCGAGCACGTCCAAGGCGAGGACGAAGGGCAAGCCGAGCGCCAAGGCCACCAAGAAGGCCAAGGCGCGCGCACGCGCACGCGCCAAGGCGAAGGCCCGCAAGGCCGCCGCTCGCGCCAAGGCCAAGCGCCGCGCCGCCCACCGCCGCTGAGCGCGCGCGAACAACCCGGCGCAGAAAAACGCACACCGGCCGCCCAGCCCGGGTAGCGTTGTCACCACATGACCTGGGGCTTCATCTGGCTGATGCTGGTGCTCAAGCTCCCGATCGCCGCCCTGCTCTACATCGTGTGGTGGGCGGTGCACCAGGACACCGAGCCCGACGTCGGCCCCAGCGATGGCGACGGCGGCACGAAGGTCTACCCGCACGACGATCTGCGCCCGCGGCTCCCACGTCCCCCACGCCACCGCGGCCCCCACGGCTCCCCGAGCCCACCCGCGCCACAGCGCTCCCGCACGCGGACGACCGTCGCCCGCTCGCGCCACCCGGCGCGCGACTAGGCCGCGCTCAGGCCGGCTGGTCGGCCCGCGACGCCGCGTCCTGCAGCGCCTCGATGCGGCTGACGTCGCGCACGGCGCCCTTGTCGGCCGACGTGGCCATGGCCGCGTAAGCGCGCAGCGCCGGGGTGACGGCGCGGGGGCGGTCCTCGGCCGGCCGGTAGCCGGTCGTGGCCTCCAGCCGCGCACGACGGTCCTCGAGCTCGGCGTCGGTGACGTCCAGCGCGATCGTGCGGCCCGGGATGTCGATGATGATGGTGTCGCCGTTCTCGACGAGCGCGATCGCGCCGCCGCTGGCCGCCTCGGGTGAGACGTGGCCGATCGACAGCCCCGACGTGCCGCCCGAGAAGCGCCCGTCGGTGAGCAGCGCGCACTGCGCGCCGAGCCCGAGGCCCTTCAGGTAGGAGGTCGGGTAGAGCATCTCCTGCATGCCGGGGCCACCACGCGGTCCCTCGTAGCGGATGACGACCACGTCGCCGGGCTTGACGCGCTCGCCCAGGATCGCGTCGACCGCCGCCTCCTGGGACTCGACCACGACGGCCGGCCCGGAGAACTTCCAGATCGACTCGTCGACGCCCGCCGTCTTCACCACGCAACCGTCGACCGCGATGTTCCCGTACAAGATCGCCAGGCCGCCGTCGCGCGTGTAGGCGTGCTCGACGTCGCGGATGCAGCCCTCGGCCGCATCGACGTCCAGGGTCTCCCAGCGCTCGGACTGCGAGAACGCGGTCGCCGACCGCTGGCAGCCGGGCGCGGCGTGGAAGAGCTCGATCGCCACGTCGGAGGCCGAACCGCCGCGGATGTCCCACTCGTCCAGCCAGCCCTGCAGCGTCGGCGAGTGGACGGCGGCGACGCCGTCGTGCAGCAGCCCGCCGCGGTGCAGCTCGCCGAGGATCGCGGGGATGCCGCCGGCGCGGTGGACGTCCTCCATCAGGTAGTGCCCGTTCGGCGCGACCTTGCAGACGCACGGCACGCGGCGTGAGACCTCGTCGATGTCGGCCATCGTGAAGTCCAGCTCGGCCTCTTGGGCGGCGGCGAGCAGGTGCAGCACCGTGTTGGTCGAGCCGCCCATGGCGACATCCAGCGTCATCGCGTTCTCGAAGGCCTCGCGCGTCGCGATCGCGCGCGGGAGCGCCGACGCGTCGTCGCCGTCGTAGTAGCGCGTGCACAGCTCGACGGCCGTGCGACCGGCCGCCTCGTAGAGCTCCCTGCGCGCGGTGTGGGTCGCCAGCGTCGAGCCGTTGCCCGGCAGCGCGAGGCCCAGCGCCTCGGTCAGGCAGTTCATCGAGTTGGCGGTGAACATGCCGCTGCAGGAGCCGCACGTCGGGCATGCGGCCTCCTCGATGCGCGCGAGGTCATCGTCGGAGACCGCGTCGGCCACGGCGTCGGCGATCGCCGTGATCAGGTTCAGCCGCTTGCGCACGGTGCCGTCGACCAGCGTCGCGGTGCCGCCCTCCATCGGGCCGCCGGAGACGAAGACCGTCGGGATGTTCAGCCGCAGCGCGGCGTTGAGCATCCCCGGCGTGATCTTGTCGCAGTTGGAGATGCACACCATGGCGTCGGCGCAGTGCGCGTTGACCATGTACTCGACCGAGTCGGCGATGATGTCGCGCGAGGGCAGCGAGTAGAGCATGCCGTCGTGGCCCATGGCGATGCCGTCGTCCACGGCGATCGTGTTGAACTCGCGCGCGATGCCACCCGCGGCGTGGATGGCATCAGAGACGACCTTGCCAACGGGCCCGAGATGCGTGTGGCCCGGGACGAACTGCGTGTAGCTGTTGGCGACCGCGATGATCGGCTTGCGCCCGATGTCCTCACGCTCGACGCCGGCGGCCCGCAGGAGCGAGCGAGCGCCCGCCATGTTGCGTCCGTGCGTGACCGTTCGTGACCTCAGATGCGGCATGCCACAAACAGTACCCGCCCGCGGGCGGCGCTCCTTCGGATATTGTCGCCCGCATGCATGCGCTGACCGCGTTGGTGCTGGCCGCTGAAGCCGAGGGCCACGAGAAGTCGAAGACCGCCTTCTATCTCCTTGGCGGCCTCCTCACCCTCTGGGCCATCGTGCTCTCCGGCATCGGAATGTCATCGGCGGAGTTCCCGGCCACGGTCGGTGCCAAGCGCGGCGTGATCGGGCTTACCGCCCTGCTCATGCTCGGCGCGATGGCGACGGCCGTCATCACCGCGTGACCGAGGACGACGGCCACGCCATTTCGTTTCAGGTCCTGCGCCGGGGCACCCCGGTGCGATCGTCGGACGGCGTGACGCTCGGCACCGTCCGCCGTGTGCACGAGGCCAAGCGCGAGCACATCTTCGACGGCATCGACGTCGACACGCCCGACGGCCTGCGGTTCCTGGACGCACCTGAGGTGGCGCGGATCGCCGAGCGCTGGGTGACGACGACGTTCCCGGCCGCCGAGAAGGACACCCATCTGGTCAGCCGCGGATCGCGGTCGGCCCGCGTCCTGGGCAACACCACCATGGCCCGGCGGGCCAAGCGCGCGGGCGAAAGCTTGCGCGAGCGCTGGGACCGTCGCTGAATTGGACCCGCCCGCCCCGGGTGGGTCCGATCCTCTGCGGGGACACTAGTATGCAGAGGCGATCCCCTACCCCGAGACGAGGGCTCCGATCGTGAGCGAAGCTCAGACGCAAGACGGTGGCGGCGTAGCCGCGGCCGGGCAGGAAACACTGACCGTCACCGACAACCGGACGGGTCAGAGCTACGAGGTGCCGATCACCGACGGAACCGTCCGCGCCATGGACTTCCGGCAGATCAAGACCTCAGACGACGACTTCGGGCTGATGACCTACGACCCGGCGTTCACCAACACCGCCTCGTGTCGTTCGGCCATCACCTACCTGGACGGCGAGAACGGCGTCCTGGAGTACCGCGGCTACCCCATCGAGCAGCTCGCCGAGCACTCGACCTATCTGGAAGTGGCCTACCTGCTGGTCTACGGCGAGCTGCCGACCCAGGCACAGCTGGACCAGTGGACGCACGACATCACCATCCACACGTTCGTGCACGAGAACGTCAAGGAGTTCGTCGGCGGCTTCCGCCACGACGCGCACCCGATGGGCATGTTGTTGGGGTCGGTCGGCGCGCTCTCGACGTTCTACAAGGACGCCAACGAGATCAACGACCCCGAGAACCGGATGATCCAGACCATCCGGCTGATCGCCAAGATGCCGACGCTCGCGGCCTTCGCCTACCGCCACACGATGGGCCAGCCGTACGTCTACCCGGACAACGATCTGGAGTACCCGGGCAACTTCCTGAGCATGATGTACAAGATGACCGAGCTGAAGTACCAGCCCGATCCTCGGCTCGAGCGCGCGCTCGACATCCTGTTCATCCTGCACGCCGACCACGAGCAGAACTGCTCCACCAACGCGGTCCGAGCGGTCGGCTCCTCGCAGGTCGATCCGTACTCGGCCGTCGCCGCCGGCGTCGCGGCGCTCTACGGCCCGCTGCACGGTGGTGCCAACGAGGCCGTCCTGCGGATGCTCAAGCGCATCGGGTCCAAGGACAACATCAGGGACTTCATGCAGGGCGTCAAGGACGGCAACGAGCGCCTGATGGGCTTCGGGCACCGGGTCTACAAGAACTACGACCCGCGCGCCACGATCATCAAGAAGGCGTGCAACGACGTCTTCGAGGTCACCGGCGTCAACCCGCTGCTGGAGATCGCGCTCGAGGTCGAGAGGATCGCGCTGGAGGACGAGTACTTCGTCTCCCGCAAGCTCTACCCGAACGTCGACTTCTACTCGGGGCTGATCTACGAGGCCCTCGGCCTGCCGATGGACATGTTCCCCGTCATGTTCGCCATCCCCCGGACCTCGGGCTGGATCGCCCAGTGGCTCGAGATGACGACCGACAAGGAGCAGAAGATCGCGCGGCCGCGCCAGATCTACACCGGCGAGCGCACGCGCGACTACGTCGGGATCGGCGCCCGCTCCTAAGCAGCGCACGCTTTGTGCGGTCCGTCACTTGTGTGACGGGCCGCACAGAGTTCCTCGGCACGAGGCGTAGCGTGCGTTGCATGACGCTACGTTCCTCAGCCGGATTTCCCGAGATCCTGCTTCGGCGCATCACGCCGGAGGACAAGGACGCGTTGGTCGCCGGGCTGGGCCATCTGTCGGAGCGTTCGGTCTACCAGCGCTTCCTGGCGCCCAAGCCACGGCTGACCTCCTCGGAGCTGCGCTACCTGACCGAGGTCGACTTCGTCGACCACTACGCGCTGGTCGCCGTGCTCGCGCGCTCGCCGGAGGTCGTCGTGGGCGTCGGGCGCTGGGTGCGCTGCACGGAGTCGCCGGCCGACGCCGAGATCGCGATCGTCGTCGCCGACGACCTGCAGGGGCGCGGTATCGGCACGCAGTTGGGACGGGCGCTGACCGAGGCGGCGCGGGCGCGCGGGATCGAGCGCTTCACGGCGTCGATGCTGCCGTCCAACCAGGCGGCGCACCGCCTCTTCGCCAAGATCTCCTCGCAGTTGCAGACGGTCCACCACCACGGCGTCGACGAGCTCGTCGCGCCGCTGACCGCCGCCGCCTGAGCGCGTTACGCTGGCCGCCTGATGGCGGCTGGCTTTCGCGTGATCATCCGGCGGCGAAACGGCAAGGCCGAGAAGCGTCAGTTCGCGACGCTCGGGGAAGCCGTCGACGATCTGGAGACCGAACTGCGCTCCGTGGCGTCGGTGATCGCACGGGCGCCGCGGGTCGAGCGCGCGCTGGGGCGCGAGTACGAGCCCGCCGAGCAGGTCGCGGTGCGCGGCGAGCTGCGTGGGCCGGGGCGGTTGCGGGCTGGGGTCGACGTCCGCGGGGACGGCGCGATGGTGCCGTTCACGGGGGTCATCCGGCGCCAGCCGATCGCGCTGGAAGACCGAGAAGACGCCTGGGCAGGGCTGCGACGCGAAGTCGGTCTCGCCACGCGCTAGCGTCGGGATCATGGCAACCATCTCCGCAGCAGCATCAGGCACGTTCAAGATCGGCGGCGACCTCGAGGTGACGCGCCTGGGCTATGGCGCGATGCGCATCGTGGGCGACGGCGTCTGGGGACCGGCCAAGGACAAGGACGCGGTGTTGGCGGTCTTGCGCCGCCTGCCCGAGCTGGGCGTCGACTTCATCGACACCGCCGACTCCTACGGCCCGGGCTACTCCGAGGACTACATCGCCGAGGCGCTGGCGCCCTACGGCGGCGTGCGGGTCGCGACCAAGGGCGGCTTCACGCGCCACGGCCCGAGCATCTGGGAGCAGCTCGGGCGCCGCGAGTACCTGCGCCAGTGCGCGCTGATGAGCGCCCGCCGGCTGCGCGTCGACACGATCGACCTTTGGCAACTGCATCGCATCGACCCGCGCACCGACCGCGCCGAGCAGTTCGGCGAGTTGAAGGCCTTGCAGGACGACGGCATCGTGCGCCACCTCGGGCTGTCGGAGGTCTCGGTCGAGGAGATCAAGGCCGCTCAGGAGGTCTTCGAGGTCGCGACGGTGCAGAACTTGTACAACTTGACCACGCGCCAGTCCGAGGACGTGCTGACCTACTGCGAGGAGCAGGGGATCGGCTTCATCCCCTGGTTCCCGCTGGCGTCCGGAGGGTTGGCTGCGCCGGGCGGGGTCGTCGAGGAGATCGCCCGCGCCCACGAGGCCACGGCGGGTCAGGTCGCGCTGGCGTGGCTGCTGGCCAAGTCGCCCGTGATGCTGCCGATCCCGGGGACGAGCTCGGTGGAGCACCTGGAGGAGAACGTGGCGGCGGCGGAGCTGCGGTTGAGCGACGAGGAGCTGGCGACGCTGGACGCGGCGTCGGCCTAAGGGGTTTCGAGGCGTCCGTAGGCGCGCAGGGTGGTGAGCGCGTTGAGCGTCACCATCCCGCGCCACTCGAAGGCGACGGCGGGATTCCAGGCGGCCCAGGTGAAGTCCCAGCCGCCGTCGTCGCGCTGTTCCGCGGCGAGGTCGTCGAGCTGGGCTTGGATGAGCGCGTCGGGGAACAGCGTCCGGCCAGCGTGGTCGGGGCGCGGTGCGACCTCGATCGCGCTGAGCACCTCGCCTTCCACGCCGACCTCGACCTTGAGGATGCCGTCGCTCGGCATGCGCTCGCGAAGGCCGGCGAGCTCGGCCTCGGCGCGGGCGCGATCGGGCACGGCGTCGAGGAAGTGCACGGCGTAGCGGAAGCTGTAGGCGTCGCTGAGCTTGAGGTCGGCCAGCGCGTTCCACACGTAGTCGGTCGCGGCTTGGAGCCAGGGGTGGCCATCGAGCTTCAGGCGGTAGGCCGCGGCGACGGTGCCGGCGGTCATCAGCAGCGACGAGGGCGGATCGTCGGTCGGCGCCCACCAGGGCGCGTGCGGCCACCCCTTGGCGGTCGGCAGGACGAACGGGATGCCGCCGTCGGCGTTGGTGATGGTCTGCAGCCAGTCGAGGGCACCGGTCGTGAAGGTGGTGGTCTTGCTCGCGAGCTCCGGGATCTCCTCCAAGACCTCGAACGCGTAGAGGACGGCCGAGGGCTGGCTGGCGGGCGTACGGATGTCGGGCTCCATGAAGCCCACGCCGCCGTCGGCGTTGCGGTAGGCATCGACCGCGCGCAGGACCGCGTCGGCGCTCGTGTCGGCTTCGCTGTCGCCGAAGAGATGGTCGAAGCGCCGGCGCTCCAGCAGGCGGCCGTGGGTGTGGATGAACTGCGCTGCGGCGGCGATGTCGGTCATGGGCGCAGCGTGGCGCATCGGGCGGGTGGCCGGCTTGAACGGATCGGCCATTTGTAGGCGGGCGTTCAGCCGCGCGGTGGCTCGCCGGCGGGCGCGGCGCCGGTGGCGAGCAGGGCTGAGGGTGGGAGGCCGGAGAGGCGGCGGCACTCGCGGGCGAGGTGGGCCTGGTCGGCGTAGCCGGCTTCGGCGGCGAGGCGAGCGAGCGGGGCGCCGACCGAATCAGGCGCGTTGGCGCGGTGCAGGAAGCGCTGGAAGCGCAGCACGCGTGCGAGGGTCGCGGGGCCGTAGCCGACGGAGCGCTCGAAGCGGCGGCGCAGTTGGCGCTCGCTTAGGCCCGCGGCGCGAGCGCTGGCGGTGACGGCCGCGAGGTCGTCTTGGCCCGTGGCAGGTCGCGCGAGCGCGAGCGCCGCGCGACGCACCTCGTGGTCGGCGTCCTCAGGCGCGGGCAGCCGCTGCGCGATGCCACCGATCAGTGCCAGCAGCGCGGCGCGCGGGTCTTCCGCCGCGAGGACGCGATCCTCCAGCCGCCGCGCATCCGATCCCCAGAGCTCGGCGAGCGGCACGCCCTGATCGCGCAGCTCACCAACCGGAGCGCCCAGCGCCGCGCCCGCCGCGCCGACCCGGAAGCGCACACCGACCCGCGCCTGCCCGGGCGTCGCGGGAGCGAGCGTCGCCGCGGTCGCCGGCCCGGCGACCACCAGCCGACCACCGCTGAGCACCACATCGACACACGCATCCGGCAGCACCCGCACCTCACCATCGTGCGAGACCCACACGCAGGCGATGAGCGCCTCCAGGCCCGGCGGCGGCGCGAACTCGCGATAGCGGATGGGCGTCACACCACCATGGTTGCGCACTCGCCTCGCCCATCAAACGCGCCGCACGGCATCGAGGGACGACTCAACCACGCCCTCGGTGGTTCAGTCGTCC